>NZ_JAGXJM010000007.1:0-328500 GCF_019091445.1 Streptomyces sp. GbtcB7 | reverse complement strand
GAGTAGGACGCCGCCGAACTAATTGTAGGGAGAACCCCCGTACCGGGAAATCGGTACGGGGGTTTTCTGCGTTCGGGGTCAGGTCTGCTTTCGCGGTGGCCCCGCCACCCCTCCGCACCTCGACGCGAGCGCTGCGGGTAAGGTCAGGGGGCATCGTCGGCTCGTTTCCCACAGGAGGCCCCCGGGTGGAGGTCCAGGAGACCCGCGTCCAGACGGACCGGGTCCTCACCATCCCGAACATCCTCAGCATGGCGCGCCTCGTCGGCGTACCCGTCTTCCTGTGGCTGATCCTCCGGCCCGAGTTCGGCGGTCCCAAGAGTGACGGCTGGGCGCTGCTCGTGCTCATGCTGAGCGGCGTCAGCGACTATCTCGACGGGAAGCTCGCGCGGCGCTGGAATCAAATCAGCAGCCTCGGCCGGCTGCTCGATCCCGCGGCGGACCGGCTCTACATTCTGTCCACTCTTGTGGGGCTCACCTGGCGCGAGATTCTGCCGCTGTGGTTGACGGCTGTGCTTCTGGCGCGTGAGCTGGTTCTGCTGGTGGTCGTGGCAGTCCTCCGGCGTCACGGCTATCCGCCGTTGCAGGTGAACTTCCTCGGGAAGGCGGCCACCTTCAACCTGATGTACGCCTTCCCTCTGTTGCTGCTCAGCGACGGAAGCGGATGGCTCGCGTCACTTGCCGCGATTTTCGGATGGGCGTTCGCCGGGTGGGGTACAACCCTCTATTGGTGGGCAGGAGTCCTCTACGTGGTCCAGGTCCGCCGGCTTCTCAGGGCGGACGCCATGGCCGATTGAGCTCGGTCCGATGGGGCAGCTGAAGTGCCCGGATGGCCCGCACTCGAAAACTGCGGGACAATCAGGACGGGTGAAGTCGGCTAGACCGTCGTCTCTTCAAGGAGGACGCTTCCGACATGAAGGCCGTCGTGATGGCCGGAGGCGAAGGCACACGCCTTCGTCCTATGACCTCGAGCATGCCCAAGCCGCTCCTGCCGGTGGTGAACCGCCCGATCATGGAGCACGTGCTGCGGCTGCTCAAAAGGCATGGGCTCAACGAGACCGTCGTTACTGTCCAGTTCTTGGCCTCGCTGGTCAAGAACTATTTCGGTGACGGCGAGGAGCTCGGTATGGAGCTCACCTATGCCAATGAGGAGAAGCCACTCGGTACTGCCGGGAGCGTCAAGAACGCCGAGGAGGCGTTGAAGGACGACACTTTCCTGGTGATCTCCGGTGACGCCCTGACCGACTTCGATCTCACCGACCTCATCAATTTCCACAAGGAAAAGGGTGCGATGGTCACCGTCTGTCTGACGCGTGTCCCGAACCCCCTTGAATTCGGCATCACCATCGTGGACGAAGAGGGCAAGGTCGAGCGCTTCCTGGAGAAACCCACCTGGGGCCAGGTCTTCTCCGACACCGTCAACACGGGTATCTACGTGATGGAGCCCGAAGTCTTCGACTACGTCGAGGCCGATGTCTCGGTCGACTGGTCCGGTGATGTCTTCCCTCAGCTGATGAAGGAGGGCAAGCCGGTCTTCGGCTATATCGCCGAGGGCTACTGGGAGGACGTCGGCACCCACGAGAGCTATGTGAAAGCGCAGGCCGACGTCCTCGAGGGCAAGGTCGACGTCGAGATCGACGGTTTCGAGATCTCCCCGGGCGTATGGGTCGCCGAAGGCGCCGAAGTGCACCCCGACGCCGTACTGCGGGGCCCGCTCTACATCGGGGACTACGCCAAGGTCGAGGCGGGCGCCGAAATCCGTGAGCACACCGTCGTCGGCTCCAACGTCGTCGTCAAGAGCGGGGCCTTTCTGCACAGGGCCGTGGTCCACGACAACGTGTACATCGGCCAGCACAGCAATTTGCGGGGCTGCGTGATCGGGAAGAACACCGACATCATGCGGGCCGCGAGGATCGAGGACGGCGCTGTCATCGGCGACGAGTGCCTCGTCGGTGAAGAATCGATCATCCAGGGAAACGTACGCGTCTATCCGTTCAAGACCATCGAGGCCGGCGCCTTTGTCAACACCTCGGTGATCTGGGAGTCGCGCGGTCAGGCGCATCTTTTCGGTGCCCGCGGTGTCACCGGAATCCTGAACGTGGAGATCACTCCGGAGCTCGCCGTGCGCCTGGCGGGGGCGTACGCGACGACGCTCAAGAAGGGCTCCACCGTCACCACGGCCCGCGACCACTCCCGAGGCGCCCGTGCGCTGAAGCGGGCGGTCATCTCGGCGCTGCAGGCCAGCGCCATCGACGTACGCGACCTGGAGAACGTACCGCTGCCAGTGGCTCGTCAGCAGACCGCCAGGGGCAGTGCGGGCGGGATCATGATCCGTACGACGCCCGGGGTACCGGACTCCGTCGACATCATGTTCTTCGACGGACAGGGTGCCGACCTGTCGCAAGGGGGGCAGCGCAAGCTGGACCGGGTGTTCGCGCGGCAGGAGTACCGGCGTGCGTTCCCGGGGGAGATCGGGGATCTGCACTTCCCGGCCAGCGTCTTCGACTCGTACACCGGATCACTGCTCAGGAATGTCGACACCACCGGTATCACCGAATCCGGTCTGAAGGTGGTCGTGGACGCCTCGAACGGCAGTGCGGGGCTGGTGTTGCCCAGTCTGTTGGGCAAGCTCGGTGTGGACTCCCTGACCATCAATCCCGGTCTCGACGAATCCAGGCCCACGGAGACGGCGGACACGCGGCGGGCCGGTCTGGTGCGGCTGGGCGAGATCGTCGCGTCCGCGCGGGCCGCGTTCGGGGTGCGTTTCGACCCGGTGGGCGAGCGGCTGTCGCTGGTCGATGAGAAGGGACGGATCGTCGAGGACGACCGGGCCCTGCTCGTCATGCTCGACCTGGTGGCCGCGGAGCGGCGCAGTGGGCGGGTGGCCTTGCCGGTGACCACCACGCGGATCGCCGAGCAGGTGGCGGCATACCACGGGACGCAGGTGGAGTGGACGACGACGTCTCCGGACGATCTGACGAGGGTCGGACGCGAGGAGTCGACGATCTTCGGCGGTGACGGGCGCGGCGGATTCATCATTCCGGAGTTCAGCAGCGTCTTCGACGGCGCTGCGGCTTTCGTACGACTGATCGGGTTGGTGGCGCGGACTCAGCTCACGCTGAGCCAGATCGACGCGCGGATTCCTCGGGCGCATGTTCTCAAGCGCGACCTGGCCACTCCTTGGGCCGTCAAGGGCCTGGTGATGCGCCGGGTCGTGGAGGCGGCCGGGGACCGGTTCGTGGACACGACCGACGGCGTACGGGTCGTGGAGACGGACGGGCGCTGGGTGATGGTGCTTCCCGACCCCGCCGAGGCGGTGACGCATCTGTGGGCGGAGGGGCCTGACGACGCGTCCGCGGAGGCCCTGCTCGACGAGTGGGCTGCCGTCGTGGACAGCGCGGGTCGCTGAAACGGACAGCACAGGCGCGTGCCGGACAAGTGCCCCCAAAGGGGCCTGTCCGGCACGCCGGTGGGGCCATTCGGAGGTAGCGCCCGCGACGTGCGACGATGTGCGGCATGCCGCAGCAGCCCCCCATTCGGAGCACACCTCCGCGCCCCCCGCGCCCGGACGCCTCCATGTCGCTGCTCACCAACGTCATGGATCACAGCCTCGACGACGGATACGCCGAGGCCGCCGCCCGTAGGCAGACCGAGGGTGCCGGCGGCATGCCGAAAACGGTGCGGGCGAAGCTGGGCCTCGCGGCCGGTCTCGTTCTCGCGGCCCTGGTGGTGACCGTGGGCGCGGCGAACGCGCGGATCGCGGCACCGGTCGTCGCCAAGGAGCGCCAGGAACTCATCGACCGCGTCGAGCGAGAGACCGCGGCAGCGGACAAGCTCGAAAGCAGCGTCGACACCCTGCGCGACGATGTGAGCGCCCGGCAGAACGAGGCGTTGAAGAAGCAGGGGGGCAGCGGCGAGGCCGACCTGGTGGGCGTCCTGTCGGGTGCCGTCGCCGTCCACGGGCCCGGTGTGAAGCTCGTCGTGAACGACGCCAAGGAAGCCACCGAGGGCGGCGACGGCAATCCTCGGGAGACCAGTGGGTTCTCCGACACCGGGCGCGTCCGCGACCGTGACATGCAGCGGGTCGTCAACGGGCTCTGGGAGTCCGGCGCGGAGTCGGTCTCGATCAACGGGCAGCGGTTGACGGCACTGTCGGCGATCAGGGCAGCGGGTGACGCGATACTGGTCGACAACAAGCCGCTGGTGCCGCCCTACACGGTGCTGGCGGTGGGGGACGGCGAGCGGCTCAGCACCAGGTTCCAGAACAGTGCCGACGGCCTGTATCTGCACGCCCTGCAGGAGAACTACGGCATCCGGACCGCCATTTCCGTCGAAAAGGACGTCCAGTTGTCCGCCGCACCGAGTGTGATCGTACGTACAGCACAGCCGAGCACAGAGAAGGGCACATCGTGATCGCCGTACTGGGCCTCGTCGTGGGAGTCGTGGCTGGATTGTTGGTCCGGCCCGAGGTTCCGGCGGTCGTCGAGCCTTACCTTCCGATCGCCGTCGTGGCGGCGCTGGACGCCGTCTTCGGAGGGCTGCGGGCGATGCTCGACGGCATCTTCGACGACAAGGTCTTCGTGGTCTCCTTCCTGTCGAACGTGGTCGTGGCCGCACTGATCGTGTTCCTGGGCGACAAGTTGGGCGTGGGCGCCCAACTCTCCACCGGCGTCGTGGTCGTCCTCGGCATTCGCATCTTCTCCAACGCCGCGGCGATCCGCCGGCACGTCTTCCGGGCGTGAGGCAGATGAGCAACGAGGGCGAGACACCCGAGAACCGGCTGCGCAGGGAGCTTCCCGAAGAGGTCCCGGCCGCGGCTCCCGAGAGTTCGGGGACCGAGCAGCGTGACGAGAAGGACGAGCCCTCGCTGACCGGCCGGCAGCGGCTGGTGAAGGGGGTGTGGCCGCCGCGGGTGACGCGCGCGCAACTCATCGTCGCCCTGCTTCTGTTCGGCCTCGGCTTCGGTCTGGCCGTCCAGGTGGCCTCCAACAGCGACAGCGGCAGCGCCCTGCGCGGTGCGCGTCAGGAAGATCTCGTACGCATCCTCGATGAACTCGACAACCGTACGCAGCGTCTAGAAGACGAGAAGCAGGGTCTCGAAGATCAGCGCACCGAGCTGGAGAACAGCTCGAACCAGGCCGCGGAGGCCCGCAAGCAGACCGCCGAGAAGGAGAAGCAACTCGGCATTCTGGCGGGCACGGTGGCGGCGCAGGGACCCGGCATCACGCTGACGATCAACGACACGAAGGGGACGGTCAAGGCGGACATGCTGCTTGACGCGATCCAGGAGCTGCGCGCCGCCGGTGCGGAGGCGATCCAGGTGAACGGTGTACGGGTCGTCGCCAGCACCTATCTGGCCGACTCCGGCAAGGGCGTGAGCGTCGACGGGAACAAGATCACCCAGCCCTATCGTTTCAAGGTCATCGGTAAACCGCAGGACCTTGAGCCGGCGCTCAACATCCCCGGAGGTGTGGTGCAGACTCTTGAGAAGGAGCAGGCCACCGTCACGGTGGAGCGTGCGACGAAGATCATTGTGGATGCCTTGCGGGCTGCGAAGCAGCCTGACTACGCTCGGTCGTCCTCCCAGTGAACCGGGGGTGCATGGGCGTCGTCCGGCGAGGGCATGAGGTTGCGGGGGGTCGGCGCACCGAATGGGTGGTGCGTGGTGGAAACTGTCTGGTGGATACGGACGTTGTGAGGATGTCCGGGTCGACCGGTGTGTTCAATCAGTGTTCGTCCTGCCCCACGGGCGGGTCTGTTTCGGTCAAGGGGAATCGCCCGTGAAGTTGTTTGCGAAGTTGTTCGGCAAGAGCGCACGAGGAGAGGGCAGCGACAACGCGACTGCCCGACACCGTGCACCACGCCATGGAGACGCGGAGGGCCAGAGCGGCGACCGCCCGCTGTTCCGGGACCAGGTCGGTGACATTCCCGGTGGTCAGGGCGCGCCGTCTGTTGACCCTGCCCAGTCCGGACGCATAGGTTTCGGGGAACCGTCAGCCTCAAGTGCGGGTGGAGGGTTCGCCTCCGACCCGTACGCGTCCCATGCCCCTGGGGGGCAGCCGCGGCAGGAGGATCCGTCCATGTCGGCCCTGGTGTGTACGAGGTGCGGTAACCGCAACGCGGAGAACAGCCGCTTCTGCTCCAACTGCGGTGCGCCGCTGCGACCCGGTGCGGTCCCGGAGCGTCCGTCCGAGACCACGTCCACGATCTCCATCTCGGGCCTCGAGGCCTACGATGCCGAGGTCACCGGCCAGACGCAGATGCCGACGCTCTCTCCGGAGGCGCAGGCGGCCGTCGACGCGCTGCCGCTCGGCTCGGCGCTCCTGGTGGTGCGCCGCGGTCCGAACTCGGGCAGTCGCTTCTTGCTGGACAGCGACCTGACCACGGCCGGGCGTCATCCGCAGAGCGACATCTTCCTGGACGACGTGACCGTGTCGCGTCGTCATGTGGAGTTCCGTCGCGCCGCGGACGGCTCGTTCACGGTCGCCGACGTGGGCAGCCTGAACGGTACGTACGTCAACAGGGAGCGAATCGACTCGGTCCCGCTGTCGAACGGTGACGAGGTGCAGATCGGCAAGTACCGGCTGGTCTTCTACGCGAGCCAGCGAGGCATCTGACCCTCCCCCGGACTCCGTCCGGGGGGACCCTCAGGAAGGTCCATGCTTCGATCACCGAGCGGCGGTGCCGGGAGCGGTACCGCCGCAGCGGACAGTGGGCTGATGAGCATCGGCTCGGTGCTGAACACGCTGCGCGACGAGTTCCCGGAAGTCACGATCTCCAAGATCCGGTTCCTGGAGTCGGAGGGGCTCATCGAGCCGCAGCGGACTCCCTCGGGGTATCGCAAGTTCAGCCAGGCCGACGTCGAGCGCCTCGGGCACGTACTGCGGATGCAGCGGGACCACTATCTGCCGTTGAAGGTGATCCGCGAGCATCTGGACGCTCTGGAGCGTGGGGAGCCGGTGCGGCTGCCGTCCGTGGGGCGGCAGCGTGACTCCGGCGACGGGGAGCCGTTCGGTGGGCTCGGTGACCTCTTCGGGGAGCCCGAGGCACCCACAGCGGCCCGGGTGGGCCGTGCGGAGCTGCTGGCCGCCGCCGAGATCGGTGAGCAGGAGCTTCAGGAGTGGGAGTCGTACGGACTCCTCGCCCCGCTTCCGGACGGGGCATATGACGCTGAGGCGGTGACGGTCGCCGCGCTCGTCGTCGAGCTCGGGCGGTTCGGGATCGAGCCACGCCATTTGCGCGCGATGAAGGCCGCGGCCGAACGTGACGCGGGGCTCGTGGACCAGGTGGTGGCCCCTTTGCGGCGCCACCGCAATCCGCAGACCAGGGCGCACGCCGAGGCCCGTACGAAGGAGCTGGCGGGGCTCACGGTGAAGCTGCACGCGGCGCTGGTGCAGACCGCGCTGGGCGTCCGGCTGCCCTGACCCGAAGTGCCCGGTGGGCGTCCGGATCGGCCCCCCGTTCTGTGCCCGACTACCCAAACATCCCGGGCACGGCCTAGGGTTGCTGTGTGAACGAGCTCGATGTCGTAGGTGTCCGGGTCGAAATGCCCTCCAACCAACCGATCGTGCTCCTGCGTGAAGTGGGAGGCGACCGTTACCTCCCCATCTGGATCGGACCGGGGGAGGCGACGGCGATCGCCTTCGCCCAGCAGGGCATGGCCCCCGCGCGACCGCTGACCCACGACCTGTTCAAGGACGTGCTGGAAGCCGTCGGCCAGGAGCTCACCGAGGTGCGCATCACTGATCTGCGCGAGGGGGTCTTCTACGCGGAGCTGGTGTTCGCCAGCGGGGTCGAGGTCAGTGCCCGTCCGTCCGACGCCATAGCGCTGGCGCTGCGTACCGGAACGCCGATCTACGGCAGTGACGGTGTGCTCGACGACGCCGGCATCGCGATCCCGGACGAGCAGGAGGACGAGGTGGAGAAGTTCCGCGAGTTCCTCGACCAGATCTCGCCCGAGGACTTCGGGACCAACAGTCAGTAAGGGGACCGATCAACCGGTGACGGGACCGATCGCCCGCGGGTGGGAGGTCGGACGCCCGGGCTCGGGAGCAAGCTGTGGCGCCCGCCCCCTGGCAAGTCGAAGGATCGGGTAAGCCGCAGGATCGCAGGTCTCCGGGGCGGCAATTGCCCGTGGCCCGTGTGGCGCGCTGCGGCCCGCTCCGAGAGCATTCGGCTAGCCTTTCCCCGCGGTGGGACACGGGAAACCACTCTTAGGGTGATTATCACTCGGCGTGCCGAGTGTGGCGATCGTTGACGCACCCCCGGTGACTGCCTACCGTCGAGAGGGCAGGTCAAGGACGGAGGTCGGCGTGAGAAGCAGCGGCGACGGTACGGCTGGGGGTGCCCCCGGACGAAGTCTGGGGGAGAGCGGCCCGTACCCGCTTCACGGCAGCGCGGCCGATCACGTTCCGCAGCGGCCGACAGCGGTGTCTGGTGAGTCCGGTGAGGGTGGGGCGGCTGCCGAGGAGGTCGGCTACCGCGGTCCTACGGCGTGTGCCGCCGCGGGCATCACCTACCGGCAGCTGGACTACTGGGCCAGGACAGGTCTGGTCGAACCGAGCGTGCGGCCCGCCTATGGGTCGGGGACCCAGCGGCTCTACAGCTTCCGGGATGTCGTCGTCCTGAAGATCGTGAAGCGGTTCCTCGACACGGGAGTGTCGTTGCAGAACATCCGCACCACGGTCCAGCACCTCAGGGAACGCGGCTTCCGGGACCTGGAGCGGATGACGCTGATGAGCGACGGCGCGACCGTCTACGAATGCTCCTCGCCCGACGAGGTCCACGCCCTGTTGCAGGGTGGTCAGGGCGTCTTCGGGATCGCCGTGGGCGTGGTGTGGCGGGACGTCGAGAGCGCGCTCTCGCAGTTGCACGGGGAGCGTGTGGACACGGGCGAGACGCTCGTCGGGCACAACCCGACGGACGAGCTGGCGCGCCGGCGCAATCGGGCCGTCTGAGGTCCGAGAGGCATTGTCAGTGGCGTAGGGCAGCATCGGACATGTGAGAACCGCGCCTACGATCCTGCATCTCGACATGGATGCCTTCTTCGCTTCGGCGGAGCAGGCAGCCAAGCCGAGCCTGCGCGGGAAGGCCGTCGTCGTGGGCGGGCTCGGACCCCGTGGAGTCGTCGCGACCGCTTCGTACGAGGCACGGGTCTTCGGGGTGCACTCGGCGATGCCCATGGCCCAGGCACGGCGGCTGGCGCCGAACGCCGCGTATCTCGTGCCCCGCTTCACGCTCTACCGGGAGGTCAGCGAGCAGGTGATGGGGCTGCTGGGGGCGCTGTCGCCGCTGGTGGAGCCGCTGAGCCTGGACGAGGCGTTCGTCGATCTGGAGGCGGGGGCAGCGGCCTGGGACGAGGCTTCCGCGCGGCTGGCCGGGGCGAAGCTGCGCGCGGACATCCGGGCCGTCACGGGGCTGACGGGTTCGGTGGGACTCGCCGCGTCCAAGATGCTCGCCAAGATCGCTTCGGAGCAGGCGAAGCCCGACGGTCTCGTGGTCATAGAACCTGGGACGGAGCGCGCGCTGCTGGGGCCGATGTCGGTGCGGACGCTGCCGGGAGTCGGGCCCGCGACCGGGGACCACCTGCGCCGGGCCGGGATCACCACGGTCGACGAGATCGCCGAGGCGGGCGAGGACGAACTCGTACGGCTGGTGGGGAAGGCACACGGGCACGCGCTGTACGCGATGGCGCTGGCGCACGACGAGCGGCCCGTGGTGGCCGAGCGGGAGACGAAGTCCGTGTCGGTGGAGGACACGTACGACGTGGACATCCACGACCGGATGCGGGTCGGCCTGGAGGTGCAGCGGCTCGCCGACCGATGTGTGCGGCGGTTGCGGGATGCGGGACTGTCCGGGCGGACCATCGTGCTGAAGGTGCGGAGGTACGACTTCTCGACGCTGACCCGGTCCGAGACGCTGCGGGGGCCGACGGACGACCCTGGCGTCGTACGGGAGGCTGCCGCGCGGCTTCTGGAGGCGGTGGACACGACCGGGGGTGTGCGGCTGCTGGGGGTCGGCGTCTCGGGGCTCGCCGACTACACGCAGGAGGACCTGTTCGCCCAGGCCCAGGCTCAGGCGCAAGCGGAGGCGGAGGCCGCCGCGGGGGAGTCGGCGGTGCTGGAGCATCCGGACGAGGAGGGGGCGGAGGAAGCGGCTGCCGAGCAGGCGCCGCCTGCCGAGCGGCGGTGGCCTGCGGGGCATGACGTGCGGCATGTGGAGTACGGGCATGGATGGGTGCAGGGGAGTGGGCTCGGGAGGGTGACCGTGCGGTTCGAGACGCCTTACTCCGAGCCGGGGCGTGTGCGGACGTTTCGTACGGATGATGTTGCGTTGGAGTTGGCTGATCCGTTGCCGTTGGTGAGGGGGCCCGTGTGCGATCGCCGTGGGGGGTGAAGTCGGCTTGGCGCTGCGGGCCGGTACGTGGCTGGTCGCGCCCACGCGGCGGAGCCGCATGATGTCAGCGCCCCGCGCCCCTTTCGGGGCGCGTCAGCTGGGCCACATCTAGAGAAGTCAACCCTCGTCCGTGCCTGCCAGGCGGCCGAAGTCACGGTCCGGGGGTGGGGGTGGGGGTGTCACGTCCAGGCCGTAGTGGTGGTAGAGCTGGAGTTCCTGTTCGGGGGAGAGGTGGCGGCCCACGCCGAAGTCGGGGGCGTCCTTGATCAGGGCGCGGTCGAAGGGGACACGCAGCGTGCCCTCGACGACTTCGCTTGGCTCCAGGGGGACGAAGGCGTCCCTGCTGAACAGGCCCGTCCGTATGGCGGCCCACTCCGGGACGCCGGTCGCGTCGTCGAGATAGACCTCGTCGACCGTGCCGATCTTGGCGCCGTTGCAGTCGAGCGCCTTGCGGCCGATCAGGTTGCGCGGATCGATGTCGGTCTGCACGGTCCCTCCACTCGCTAGCAACTCATCCGTAAGCACTACAAAAGAGCACATTCGGGAAGGTGGCCACTCGAAAGCTCGTGCGTTGTCCTCGCTGGTAGGCTGGCAAGCGGCTGCTGATCCCGTGCGGGAGAGTCCTCCAGACATCATCGGAGGCGCCGAAGGAGCAAATCCTCCCCGGAATCTCTCAGGCACACGTACCGCACGGACGAGGTCACTCTGGAAAGCAGGGCGGGTGTCGAAGGCCTCCGCCCTCACCGACGGTGAAAGCCGGGTCGCAGTGAGCGGGCGGGCCGGTGAAGCTCTCAGGTTGAGATGACAGAGGGGGAGGCCGTCGGGGTACCCGCGCCGTGGTGCCCCTCGAAGGTCGTGTCAGACCAGGAGGCCTCCGCAATGACCGCCCATCGCATTCCGCTCTCCGAGCTCGAACAGGGAATCCCCTTCGAGCAGCGCCACATCGGGCCCGACTCCGAGGCGCGGGCCAAGATGCTCGCGCAGGTCGGGTACGGCTCGCTCGACGAGCTGACGGCCGCCGCGGTGCCGGACGTCATCAAGAACGCCGAGGCGCTGAAGCTGCCGGGCGCGCGCACCGAGGCCGAGGTACTGGCCGAGCTGCGCTCCCTCGCGGACCGCAACCAGGTGCTCGACTCGATGATCGGCCTCGGCTACTACGGCACGTTCACGCCGCCGGTGATCCTGCGCAACGTCATGGAGAACCCGGCCTGGTACACCGCGTACACGCCGTACCAGCCGGAGATCTCCCAGGGGCGGCTCGAAGCGCTGCTGAACTTCCAGACCGTCGTCGCCGAGCTGACCGGGCTGCCCACCTCCGGCGCCTCGCTGCTCGACGAGGGCACCGCCGCCGCCGAGGCGATGGCGCTGTCCCGGCGCATGGGCAAGAACAAGAAGGGCCTCTTCCTGGTCGACGCGGACACCCTGCCGCAGACCGTCGCCGTCATCGAGACCCGCGCGGAGCCGACCGGCGTCGAGGTCGTCGTCGCCGACCTGGGCGAGGGCATCCCGGCCGAGATCGCCGGGCGTGAGATCAACGGCGTACTGATCCAGTACCCGGGCGCCTCCGGTGCCGTACGCGACCTGAAGCCCGTCATCGAGCAGGCGCACGAGCTCGGCGCGGTCGTCACGGTCGCCGCGGACCTGCTCGCCCTCACGCTGCTCGCCTCGCCCGGTGAGCTCGGCGCCGACATCGCGATCGGTACGACCCAGCGCTTCGGCGTGCCGATGGGCTTCGGCGGTCCGCACGCCGGATACATGGCGGTGCGTGAGAAGTTCGCGCGCAGCCTGCCCGGCCGACTGGTGGGCGTCTCCGTGGACGCCGACGGACACAAGGCGTATCGGCTCGCCCTGCAGACGCGGGAGCAGCACATCCGCCGTGAGAAGGCGACCAGCAACATCTGCACGGCGCAGGTGCTGCTCGCGGTGATGGCCGGCATGTACGCCGTCTACCACGGTCCCGAGGGCCTGCGGACCATCGCGCGGCGTACGCACCGGTACGCCACGATCCTCGCCGCGGGCCTGACGGCCGGCGGGGTCGAGGTCGTGCACGGCGCCTACTTCGACACGCTGACCGCGCGGGTGCCGGGCCGGGCCGCCGAGGTCGTGGCGGGCGCGCGCGACGGAGGCGTCAACCTCCACCTCGTCGACGCCGACCACGTGTCGATCGCCTGCGACGAGACCACCGCCCGCAAGCAGGTGGGCGCCGTCTGGACCGCGTTCGGAGTCGACGGTGACATCGAGGCCCTGGACGCCGTCGCCGAGGACACGCTGCCCGCGGCACTGCTGCGCACCGACGACTACCTCACGCACCCGGTCTTCCACCAGTACCGCTCCGAGACCGCGATGCTGCGCTATCTGCGCAAGCTGTCCGACCGCGACTACGCGCTCGACCGCGGCATGATCCCGCTGGGCTCCTGCACGATGAAGCTCAACGCGACCACCGAGATGGAGCCGGTCACCTGGCCCGAGTTCGGCCAGCTGCACCCCTTCGTCCCCGCCGAGCAGGCGCAGGGCTATCTCACCCTCATCCAGGAGCTGGAGGAGCGGCTCGCCGAGGTCACCGGGTACGACAAGGTGTCGCTCCAGCCGAACGCGGGCTCCCAGGGCGAGCTGGCCGGGCTGCTTGCCGTCCGCGGCTACCACCGGGCCAACGGCGATGACCAGCGCACGGTCTGCCTGATCCCGTCCTCCGCGCACGGCACGAACGCCGCGAGTGCCGTGATGGCCGGCATGAAGGTCGTCGTCGTGAAGACCGCCGAGGACGGCGAGATCGACGTCGAGGACCTGCGCGCGAAGATCGAGCAGCACCGCGACGAGCTCTCGGTGCTGATGATCACGTACCCCTCGACGCACGGTGTGTTCGAGGAGCACGTCGCCGACATCTGCGCGCAGGTGCACGAGGCGGGCGGGCAGGTGTACGTCGACGGCGCCAACCTCAACGCGCTGGTGGGCCTCGCCAAGCCGGGCCACTTCGGCGGTGACGTCTCCCACCTGAACCTGCACAAGACGTTCTGCATCCCGCACGGCGGCGGCGGTCCGGGCGTGGGCCCGGTCGGCGTACGCGCGCACCTGGCGCCGTACCTGCCGAACCACCCGCTGCAGCCCGCGGCCGGCCCCGAGACCGGCGTGGGGCCGATCTCCGCCGCTCCCTGGGGCTCGGCGGGCATTCTGCCCATCTCCTGGGCGTACGTCCGTCTCATGGGCGGCGAGGGCCTCAAGCGGGCCACGCAGGTGGCGGTGCTGTCCGCGAACTACATCGCCAAGCGCCTGGAGCCGCACTTCCCGGTGCTCTACACCGGTCCCGGCGGGCTCGTCGCGCACGAGTGCATCATCGATCTGCGTCCGCTGACCAAGGCGACCGGCGTCAGCGTCGACGACATCGCCAAGCGGCTCATCGACTACGGCTTCCACGCGCCGACGATGTCCTTCCCGGTGGCCGGCACGCTGATGATCGAGCCCACCGAGTCCGAGGACCTGATCGAGCTCGACCGGTTCTGCGACGCGATGATCGCCATTCGCGCGGAGATCGACAAGGTCGGCTCGGGCGTCTGGGCGGCCGAGGACAACCCGCTGCGGAACGCGCCGCACACCGCCGCCGCGCTCGGCGGCGAGTGGGAGCACGCGTACACCCGCGAGGAGGCCGTCTTCCCGGCCGGTGTCTCGGCCGCGGACAAGTACTGGCCGCCGGTGCGCCGCATCGACCAGGCGTACGGCGACCGGAACCTGGTCTGTTCCTGCCCGCCGCTGGACGCTTACGAAGAGTAGTCACCCTCGGACACGCGTCGGGGCCGGTTCGGAGATCACGTCTCCGGGCCGGCCCCTCTCCATGTCCGGGCGGCGGTCACCGCCAGCCGGTTGTGCGGCTCAGGCGGCCGTCATCACGTGCTCGCTGCCCTGGGGGCGGTGCGGGGCGATGATCTGGCCGTCGGGCAGGAGCTCACCGGTGTCCTCGAAGAGCAGAACGCCGTTGCACAGCAGGCTCCATCCCTGCTCCGGGTGGTGCGCCACGAGGCGGGCGGACTCCCGGTCGGCTGATTCGGCTGTCGGACACGGTGGCTGGTGCTGGCACATGGATGGGATCTTTCGCTGGGATGAGAGATGAGTGGTGGCTGTGGTGTCTTTCCCGCGGCTTGAAGTGCTCATGGCCGCCCCCCGGTGGCGTGTGTGTGGAACCCAGTGTTGCCCTACGGGCGTCAATCCGCAGGGATTTCGCAGCAGCGCTCCTCACAGGTTGGAGACGCGTCACCCGTGCGGACGGTTCAGTCCAACTCCACGGTCCCTTCGGGGGGTTCGTGGTGGCCGGATGGGGCTAGTCCGGTCGGGGTGGAGGGGGCGTTCTCCCTCGTACGAGCACTGTGGGGCCCGAACGAGCGGACGCGTTCGGGCGGCAACGTGCCCCGCGACCGGGACAACGGTAGCGGGGCACGGGGCGAGCGCTTGGTGTGCTTCTCCGGGTGCGTGATTACGCGGGCGAGCTGAGCAGCGGGGCGGGAGTGAGCCGGTGCGTGAGGACCGGGAGGAGTTCGGCGACGCGGTGCGGGCGATGCGCGGCGATACCGGGCGGCGCGGGCGCCAGCGGCACCAGGAGATCGGTGGCGGCCGGGTGACCGGTGGCGCCGTCCGCGGCGCAGTCGCCGTGCAGCCAGAGGGTGAGCATGTAGAGCTCGGGAACGGACAACAGTCGCGGCTGGTACGGCTGGCTCATGTTCTCGGCGTGACGCAGGGCGCGCTCGGTGGAGGCGATGTAGGGGCCTTCGAAGAAGTGCGAGAAGGCCCAGCCGTCGGGAGTGAGCATGGTGTCGGCCGCGGCCACCGACCGCTCGCCGCAGCGGATCAGGAAGCGCCATCCGGCGAGCCGGGTGGTGGAGGCGCCGGCCGGTGTGATGCGGTCCAGAACGTGTACGGGCAACGGGAGTTCGGGGGTGACGGGTCCCTGGGCCATGCGTAGGGACGGGGTGCGGGCCTCGCGGACTGCGGTGGGGGAACCGAGTGCCGTGAGGACGGTGCGCAGGGCGGGCGAGGGAGCCGGGGGGACATGCAGCGGCATGGTGGGTCGCCTCTCATTCGACAGGCACAGTGGCGCGAGGGCGGGGGCGGACGGCGCTGTCAGCTCTCGGGGTCGGAGGGGCGAGGGGTCTGGATCTGCCGACAGGATGTCGCCTGCCGCACGTCACCTCGACGACAGGACCTAGGACCGCGAGCGCCAACTCTCCGCCTCGTTTGCGGAGTTTATACGACACGTGTTCACACGGTGTTTCGTCTAGCCGTCCTGAATATGAAGAGCAAGGCGATATTCGGTCGACGAAACGAGACGTTCATCCCGATTCTGTGTCGGGGTTCGTCGGTGACCTCGGATTGCTTTGTCGGAGCGGTCGGCCGATTCTCGTCGGCGTTTTTCACGAGATCGTGTCAGGCTGAAACCGTGCTCTGGTTCATGCCCCGTGAATGTGCCTCCGGACAACGGGTACCAGGGTAGCGGTCGACGAGGCTGTACAGGGCGTTATCGATCGTGTTGCCTGGGCATCATCCTCCGGGACGGCAGGGGCCGGAGGATCGGCCTGCCCATTCGAGGAGGGACGCTTCGATGGGAGAGAAGGTCGTGGCAGGGTCGTACGACCTGTCCGATCGTCAGCACTACCGAGGCAAGCTCCGGCAGTGTCTGACGGGGCTGGCGCGGCTGCTGGAGGAGAAGCGGTTCGATCGCCCGAAGAATCTCATGGGCCTGGAGATCGAGCTGAATCTCGCCGGACCCGACGGCATGCCCAGGATGATGAATGCGCAAGTACTCGAAAGGATTGCGAGCCGAGACTTTCAAACAGAACTTGCCATGTTCAACCTGGAAGTCAACATAGCCCCACATCGATTGGACGGACGGGTATTCGATCGGCTCGCCGAGGAGCTGCACACCTCGCTCGCATATGCCCATCGAAAGGCCGGCGAACTCGACGCGGGAATCATGATGATCGGGATTCTGCCGACGCTCGACCGTGACGACCTGGTCTCCTCGAACCTGTCGGACGTCGATCGCTACACCCTGCTCAACGATCAGATCGTGGCCGCCCGTGGCGAGGACTTCGTGCTCGACATCGACGGGGTGGAGCGCCTCGTCTGTACGTCGAAGTCCATCGCGCCCGAGGCCGCCTGCACCTCCGTGCAGTTGCACCTCCAGGTCACCCCGGCGCGCTTCGCGGACGTGTGGAACGCGGCGCAGGCCGTTGCCGCCGTGCAGGTCGCGATCGGTGCCAACTCGCCCTTCCTGTTCGGCCGTGAGCTGTGGCGCGAGTCGCGGCCGCCGCTGTTCCAGCAGTCCACCGACACCCGGCCGCCCGAGCTCCAGGCGCAGGGGGTGCGTCCGCGCACCTGGTTCGGCGAGCGGTGGATCTCCTCGGCGTACGACCTCTTCGAGGAGAACCTGCGCTTCTTCCCGCCTCTGCTGCCCATCAGCGACGACGAGGACCCGCTCGCGGTCCTCGACGCCGGAGGCATTCCCAGGCTCGCCGAACTCGTGCTGCACAACGGCACGGTCTACCGCTGGAACCGGCCCGTGTACGACGTCGCCGACGGGGTCCCGCACCTGCGCGTCGAGAACCGGGTGCTGCCCGCCGGTCCCACCGTCACCGATGTCGTCGCCAACGCGGCGTTCTACTACGGGGTCGTGCGTGCGCTCGCCGAGGAGGCGCGGCCCGTGTGGACACGGCTGTCGTTCGAGTCCGCGGCGGCCAACTTCGACGCGGCCTGCCGCCATGGCATCGACGCGCGGCTGGAGTGGCCGCGGCGGGGACGGTACGGGGGTACCACCGCGCAGGTCGAGGCCGTGCACCTGGTCCGTGACGAACTGCTGCCGCTCGCCGCGGCGGGGCTGGACGCGTGGGGCGTCGAGCCGGCCGACCGGGACTACTACCTGGGGGTGATCGAGGACCGGTGCCGGCTGCGTGCCAACGGGGCGACCTGGCAGGCGGCCACCTTCCACCAGGCGCTGGAGAAGGGCCTCGCGAGGGATGCGGCGCTGGCCGCGACCACCCGGCGCTACGGCGAGCTGATGCACCTCGGTGAGCCCGTGCACACCTGGCCGGTGGGACTGCCGGAGCCGGTACCGCTGGGCTGATCGGGGCGGTCTGCCTGCGGCGGTGTCTCTGGGGCGGGCCGCTCGTCGTGGCTGTTCAGGGGGCGGAGTTTGCCCCGAGTGGTTGTCCCTGGCCAGGCCGTTGGTGACATGGTCGCCGGGCCGGGTGGCCTGCGTGGGTGTGGTTGGGGCGGATGGCCAGTGGGGGTTCCTGGACCGGGTTGGTCCGCGGGCGTGTCCCTGGGCCGGGTGGGCTGTGGTGGTGGCCCGGGTGGGGCCGCCCGCGCCGGTGCGCCCGGTCCGGCGGGGTGTGGCGCCGCGCCCAGGGCCGGGTGGCCTGTTTCGCCGCCCCGGGGCGGGCGGTGGTGGTGGTTGTTGGGGGGTCCGGTGTCAGCCTTGGCTCTGGCTGCCCGCCGCCACGATCGCCCTGAGGATCACCGAGTGGATCTGCGTGGGGTCGTTGACCTGCTGGCCGGAGCCGCCGGTCGCCTTGGCGATCTCCTGGACCTCCGCCTTGTCGGCGTCCGGGCCCACGGCGATGGCGATGAGCGGCACCGGGCGCTGTGGGTCGGTGAGCTTCTGCAGTTGGGTGACGAGGGCGGAGCGCGAGATGCTTCCCGGGTCCTGGTTGACGCCGTCGGTCAGCAGCACCAGCGCGTTGAACTTCCCCTTGACGTAGGAGGAGGTGGCCGCCTTGTACGCGGCGAGCGTGGTGTCGTACAGGCCCGTCGCGCCGTTCGGGACGGGAGACAGGGAGCTGAACGCCGCCGACAGCCTGTCCCGCTGGGTGCCGTTGCCCTTGCGGTCGCCCAGGCGTTCCGTGGGCACGAGCACCCGGTAGTCGCGGTCGCCGTCCAGGCGGGTGGAGAACTTCCACAGCCCGATCTCGTCCTCCGAGGTGAAGGTCGCGAGGGCCTGCAGCAGGGACGCCCTGGTGACGTCCATACGGGACTGGCCGGTGCCCGGCACCGGCTGCGCCATGGACGCGGAGGCGTCGACGACCGTGGTGATCCGGGCGCTCTGCACCGTGATCGTCCACGTGCCGAGTGCCTCGTCGACCGCCTTCGCCGGGGTGGGTTCGAGCGCGGCGCGAGCGAACGGCTGCGGGGCTCGACCCCCGGCCTTGGCGACCAGCGCGGGCGAGACCTTCTCGTCGTCCGTGCGGAACCCGTACCGCTCCAGGATCCGCTGCCCGTCCGACTCGCCGAGCAGTGTCATGAACCGAAGGGCGGCACGGCTCGTGTCGGTGTTCAGCCGTGACTCGTCGACCAGGGTGAACGGGTAGTCGAGCCGCGGTGACCCGTCCTTGGGATAGAAGAGGTCGAGTCCGGCGCCGCCGCCGGCCGAGGAGTTGTACGCGAACGCCGACTGCTCGGAGAGGATCAGCGCCTGGTTGCGTTGCGGATTGCCCTGCTCGGTGCCGGAGGAGTCGCGCGGGAGGGTGTCCAGGACCTGGCTGTCGCTGTCGGACGTGCGCTGGGAGAGCGTCTTCGCCATGGCCGCCGCCTGGGTGTCACCTCCCTTGATGGTGGCCGCGGCGGTATCGAGCTGGGTCAGCGCGAGCAGGCCGGCCGCGCTGCGCACCGGGTCGGCCGCACCGAGCCTCAGCCGGTCGTCCCGCAGCGCGGCGCCCGCCAACTCGGTCCAGGTGTACGTCTTCTCGGGCCACCCCAGCGACTTCGCGGCCGACGGGACCATCGCGACGCCGACCGGCGAGGAGGCGACACTGCCCGCCGCGGTCACCCGGGTCGCGTTGCTCTCACCGCTGACCCGGTTCACCCACAGGGCGGAGTCCGGCACCCACGCCTGGACGTCGGACTTGTTGCCCGACCTCAGTGCGTCGGCGACCTTGTACGACTCGCGCGCCGTCACGGTCACGGCGATGCAGTGACCGTCGGAGGTGATGTTGTGGTCGCGGGCGTGTTCGGCGACGGCCCTGAGGGCGGGCGCCATGTCCGGGGACGCGGCGATCTTGAGGGGTACGGCGTTGTCCCGGCAGGACGAGCCGAAGGAGAGCAGACCACCGCGGACCGCGACCGCCGTGCCCGCGGCGACCGTGAGCACCAACACCGTCGCGATGGCCACCGTACGGCGGCGTGCGCGTGGACGGGGGTCGGCCGCGCCCGCCCCGTACGCATCGGGCAAGCTGTGACGTCCCATGACGGTGGTGCCCTCCCTGAATGAGCCGGAGTCGCGAGAAAGCCGTAGAAACGGCCGTGAGGCAGAAGGCGAGGGGGAGGTACGCCCGTACGGCGTCCGTCCACCCGACGGCCTGTCGCGCACGATCTTCGCAACTTCTTTCGAGACCCTAGCGGGGCGAAGATGGGGATGAGGCGGGATTACTCAACTGGAGGCGGGAGTGCAGGTGGAGGCGGGGTCGGTGGCCGATTCTTTTCCCGAGGAGCGGCTGACGCGACGGATTTTCCGGGACGAAACACTGCTGGTCCTGGGCCTGTCGCTCGGGGCGAGCGGAGTGTCCGCGCTGATCAGCTTTGTCGGGTCGGTCACCAAACCGGGGGGTCTCAAGGACCAGGCGGCCACCCTCAACGCCTCGGCCG
Source organism: Streptomyces sp. GbtcB7 (assembly GCF_019091445.1). Lineage (NCBI taxonomy): Bacteria > Bacillati > Actinomycetota > Actinomycetes > Kitasatosporales > Streptomycetaceae > Streptomyces > Streptomyces sp. GbtcB7. The sequence continues at coordinate 308,487 of NZ_JAGXJM010000007.1, read as the reverse complement.
CGCCGGGTCGCCCCTGGCTTGATCTGGCCTGGCAGTTGTTCGGCATCGCGTCGGCCCTGGTCCCGGTCGCACTGGTCGCGCACTTCCTGATGAGGGAGGGCACGGGACTGCGTGTGATCGGGTTCGACCGTACGCGCCCCTGGCCCGACCTCGGGCGGGGGGCCGCGATCGCGGCGGTGATCGGTAGCACGGGCATCGCCTTCTACCTGGCGGCCCGGGGGTTCGGCGCCAACCTGACCGTGGTGCCGGAAGCGCTGCCCGACGTGTGGTGGAAGTACCCGGTCCTGATCCTGTCGGCCGTGCAGAACGCCGTACTGGAGGAGGTCATCGTCGTCGGGTACCTGCTGCGCCGGCTCGGGCAGCTGGGCTGGACGCCGGGGACCGCGCTGGTGGCGAGCGCGGTGCTGCGCGGCTCGTACCACCTCTATCAGGGCATCGGCGGCTTCATCGGGAACATGGCGATGGGCGTGGTCTTCGTCTACCTGTACCGGCGGTGGGGCCGGGTCGGACCGCTCGTGGTGGCGCACTCGCTGCTCGACATCGGGGCGTTCGTGGGATACGCGCTGCTGGCGGGGAAGGTGGGCTGGCTGCCGACCGCCTGAGCGGCGGTGTGAGCGGGTCCGAAAGGGGCGTACGACAGTGTCGTACGCCCCTTTTTTGTACGGCTTTTTCGTGCGTCGCTACGCGAGGAGCTCGCCCTCGATCACCGTGACCGCGTGGCCGGTGAGCAGCGTGCGGTCGCCGCGCAGCTCGGTGCGGACGAGGCCGGAGCGGGGGGAGGCCTGCAGGCCGGTGAGGCCGGGACGGCCGAGGCGCTCGGACCAGTAGGGCGCGAGGGCGGTGTGGGCGCTGCCGGTGACCGGGTCCTCGTCGATGCCGATGTTCGGGAAGAAGCAGCGCGAGACGAAGTCGTAGCCCCGGGCGGGGTCTTCGGCGCGGGCGGTCGCGATGATGCCGCGCTCCGAGTACCGGGCGAGGGCCTTGTGATCGGGGGTGAGTCCCCGGACCGTCTTCTCGTCGGCGACCTCGATCAGCAGGTCGCCGGTGTTCGGGCCGGTGTCCAAGGTCGTGAGCGGCTCGGCGCCCAGGGCCTCGGCGACGCCGTCCGGGACCTCGACCGGGGTGAGCGGAGCGGTGGGGAAGTCCAGCGTCAGGGAACCGTCCTCGTGGGGCGTGGCGATGAGTACGCCGCTGAGCGTGGCGAACCGCACCGGTCCCGTGTGGGCGCCCGTGGTGCGCAGGACGTGTGCGGTGGCGAGGGTCGCGTGCCCGCACATCGCGACCTCGGCGGCGGGCGTGAACCAGCGCAGCGCCCAGTCGGCGTCGCCGCCGTCGGGGAGGCGGTGCGCGAAGGCCGTCTCCGCGTGGTTGACCTCCAGGGCGACGCTCTGGAGCCGGCTGTCCTCGGGGAAGGTGTCGTGGTCGAGGAGGAGGACCCCGGCCGGGTTGCCCGTGAAGGGACGGTCGGTGAAGGCGTCGACGATTCGAATCCGCATGCCCCGACGCTAGCGGCCCGCGTGGGCCGCGGGACAAGGCCAATTCCGGGGATCTGGACCGGTTGTGGCCGTCCGGCCCCCTGACCTGCTGTCGCGTCTCAACGGAGTTTGACCAGTCTCACCGAAGTTTGATCGCCGCGCGGTGGTGGGCTCGTCTCAGGAACAATGAAGTCAGGCGAAGAGGAGCCACCCCCTACGGGCCCTCGGGGCTGGTGTCCTCGGCTCGCGCGGCGGCCGCCGGCTCCAGTAGGAACCAGCCGTCAACCTGCACCGCCCGCCGCTCCCCTGGCTGCCACCCACCGGCCAACGCCACGTCGAGCAAAGCCCGGACGGCGCCCGGCTCGTGCAGGTTCAGGTCTGCACCCCCGATGAAGCCCACGTCCCCGGAGCCGAAGGGGGCGCCGCCTGGGACGTATCGGCCGGGACCGGCGGCAAAGACAATGCGCAGAGGGCCGCCGGTGCCAACCGGTTGCGGGGACAGGGTCAGGGTGTGGCGGCAGTCCACGGACCGGCCGTCGGCGTCCCTTCGGTGGCTGTGGCGCATCGTCCACATGTACACGCGCCCGTTGGCGACCAGCCGGCGGGGCTTCTTCGAATGGCGAGGCACGCAGCCGAGGGTACGCGGCCGGATCTACGAGACGCCCCTAGCAGTGATCAAGCTTCGATGAGACGAACAGGATGGTCGTCAAACTTCGGTGAGACCGATCAAAGTCCGATGAGACAGGACACCTGCCCAGACCTCGAGGGTTGTCAGGCGAGCTATTCCGATATATCGTTGACGCATCGCGACCGATCAACGAACGAATGGAGTGATGGCGATGCGTCCCCAAGGACAGGAATTTGGATTCGAACGTGGACATGGACGACACGGTGGGCCCGGTCCGCGTGACCGGGGCCGCTTCGAAGGGCGGCGCGGGGCTTTCGGGCCCTTCGGGCCGGGTGGTCCGGGCGGCGGCCCCGGCGGCCCCGGGTTCGGCTTCGGGCCGGGCCCCTGGGGTGGCCGGCGCGGCGGCCGGGGCGGTCCGGGCGGCAGGGCGCGGCGCGGTGACGTACGCGCGTCGATCCTGGCCCTTCTCAAGGACCGGCCCATGCACGGCTACGAGATGATCCAGGAGATCGCCGAGCGCAGCGGCGGGGCATGGAAGCCCAGCCCGGGTTCGGTCTACCCGACCCTCCAGTTGCTGGAGGACGAGGGCCTCATCGCCAGCGCGGCCGAGGGCGGCAAGAAGCTCTTCTCGCTCACCGACGAAGGCCGCGCAGCGGCCGAGGCGGGCCCCGAGGCGCCGTGGGAAGAGGCCGGGCGCGGGGTCGACTGGGAGACGCTGCACGAGATCCGGCAGGCCGGCTTCGGTCTCATGGAGGCCTTCGGCCAGGTCTGGAAGACCGGCAGCAAGGACCAGCGCGACAAGGCGCTGGCGGTCATCAACGAAGCCCGCAAGAAGCTGTACCTGATCCTCGCCGACGAGGACTGACGGGCATGCTGTGGTATCTGACGGCGCCCCGTGGAAGTGTTTCCGCGGGGCGCCTGTCCATGTACGGGGGCTGGGTGCGGGCCTCGGGTCAGGAGTGGGACTCAGGTCACCAGTCCGGCCAGCTTGCGCAGCGATTCGTTGAGGGCGGCCGTCGCCGAGTCCTTGAGCTTGCCCGCCATCAGCGAGACGGCCGCGCCGGTGAACTCCCCGTCGATCCGCACCGAGGTGGCGTCGCCGTCGGGGGTCAGGGTGTAGCGGGTGGCGACGGTCACCGCCATCGGACCCTTGCCGCGGATGGCCAGGGTGCGGGCCGGCTCCAGTTCCTCGATGGTCCACTCGACCTCGGCCGGGAACCCCATGAGCTTCATGTTCTCCTGGAAGGTGCCGCCGACCTCGAGTGAGGCGGGGCCGCCCTTGGGGAAGTTGGTGTGGGTCGAGTTCCACTCGCCGTACGAGGAGAAGTCCGTGAGCTGCGCCCAGACCTTCTCGGCAGGCGCCTCGATGCGTGCTTCCGCGCTGACTTCGGCCATGCGACCACCCCTTCGTGTCAGGCGCTGCGCCCGGCGCAGCTACGGTGTCGCGGAACGTAGCCGCAGCCCTCGGAACATTCAATACTGATGAACCGTCAGGAATTGTGAACTCAGCCCGAAACTGCGTGGTTGCGCACGGGGCGCGAAGCAAGGCGGCGCGCGCCCTGAGGGAGAACCTGAGGGAGAAACGGTGCGAAGTCATCCGTAAGGAGGAGAACGTGCTGCGGAAGCCCACCCTGTGTGGGACGTGAAGATGCTGCCCACCGAGGATGACCCGGGTCGCCGGGACTGATGGGGTAGGGGTTGTGCCACCGCGTATCCCCCAGCAGCCCGCCGCCGAGAGCGGCTCCCACCGCACGGAACTCGATGCCAGGCTCGGTGCCGAGCTGGCGTCGGTGGTCTCCGGCGCACGCAGGCGGGCGCTGCGGGACGGCGACCGGCAGATCGACACCGCCCATCTGCTGCACTCACTGCTGGAGGCCGACCCCCAGGTGCGCGCCGTCTTCGACGGCGCCCCGCAGGTCGCCCGGCTGCTCGGCTATCTCGTGCAGCGCAGCATCGGCTACGGACTGCGCTGGCAGAGCGGCGTCGAGGACTCGGGGGCGGTTCCGGTCGTCGCCGAGGCGGGCTGGTCGCGGGTCGTGGCCGAGGCGGGCTGGTCGCCGGTGGCGGCCGGAGCCATGGAGAGCGCGTGCGAGCGTGCCGAACGGCGGGGTGACGAACGGGCCCGCTGTCTCGATCTGCTCGCCTCGATCGTCACCGATCCGCAGTCGCGGGCCGTCGAGGTCCTGCGGAGGGCCGGCGTGGACGCCCAGACGCTGCTTCTGCGCATCGAGAACGCCTTCGGCGTCGAGGACGAGTTCGCGTGCGAGTTCCGCCTCGACTTCGAGACGTACGTCGGCGGTGGCGACCCGGGCTGCGAGTCCAATCGTTGAGACAGGTGTCATTGGGGGTGACGCTCATGTCGTCGCCTGTCATCATGTGCCGGTGCATACCTCTCAGGGCAGTCAGGACAACCGTGGGAAGGGCGTCGGGCTGGGCCTCGCGCTCGCGTCGGCGGTCGCCTTCGGCGGATCGGGTGTCGCGGCGAAGCCGCTGATCGAGGCGGGGCTCGACCCGCTCCACGTGGTGTGGCTGCGGGTCGCGGGCGCCGCCCTGGTGATGCTGCCGCTGGCCGTGCGCCATCGCGCTCTCGTACGGCGGCGCCCCGCCCTGCTCGTCGGGTTCGGACTGCTCGCCGTGGCGGGCGTCCAGGCCTGCTACTTCGCCGCGATCTCCCGTATCCCCGTCGGTGTCGCACTGCTCGTCGAGTACCTGGCGCCGGCGCTCGTGCTCGGCTGGGTGCGGTTCGTGCAGCGCCGACCCGTGACACGCGCCGCGGCGCTCGGGGTCGTCCTCGCGGTCGGCGGGCTCGCCTGTGTCGTCCAGGTGTGGTCAGGACTGAGCTTCGACGTCGTCGGGCTGCTGCTCGCGCTGGGCGCCGCCTGCTGCCAGGTCGGGTACTTCGTCCTCTCCGACCAGGGCAGCGACGCGGGCGAGGAGGCACCGGACCCCCTCGGCGTCATCGCGTACGGCCTGCTGGTCGGCACCCTCGTGCTGACGGTCGTCGCACGTCCCTGGACCATGGACTGGTCGCTGCTCGGGGGCAGCGCGGACATGAACGGCACCTCCGTCGCCGCCTCCCTGCTGCTCGGCTGGATCGTGCTGATCGCGACCGTCGTCGCCTACGTCACCGGAGTGCTCTCCGTGCGCAGGCTCTCCCCTCAGGTCGCGGGCGTCGTGGCCTGCCTGGAGGCGGTCATCGCGACCGTGCTCGCCTGGGTCCTGCTCGGCGAACATCTCTCGGCGCCGCAGATCGTCGGCGGTGCGGTGGTGCTGGTCGGCGCGTTCATCGCACAGTCGTCGGCGCCCTCGAAACCCTCGGACGGGCCGGTCGCGAGCGGCGGGAGCGGCGCCGAAAGGGAGTTGTCGGCCCACGGGACCGCCGTCTAAGGTGCTGATCATGCCTTCGACGCTCGTTCTGCCGCCTCCGGCCGCCTGAGGCGGGCCCTCCGGAGTTTTCACCCGGCGCGGTGCCGGGTGGCACGGCGCTGCCCGCAGAAGAAGTCCGAGGACCTTCCCGTACGCCCCTGCCCACTCGGCACGGGCTGCGACGTGGTCCTTCCCGAACTTCTGCGCGGCCGCCTCGTGCGCGGCCGCGCGTATCCGCGGAGAGAAACACGTGTCGCAAGCTGCTTCAGGCCTGCCCCTCGGGCGAGGCCTCCTCTATCTGATCGTCGCCGGTGCCGCCTGGGGCACCGCGGGCGCGGCCGCGTCACTGGTCTACCGGGCCAGTGACATGGGGCCGATCGCCCTCTCCTTCTGGCGCTGTGCGGGCGGACTCGTGCTGCTGCTCGCCGTGCGCCTGCCGCGGCACCGGCGGTGGCGCCGACGGGTCGTGCCGGCCGCCCGGGAGCCGCTCGGCCGCAAGGCCCTGCGCATCGGTGTCACGGGCCTTGGGCTGGCCGTCTTCCAGACCGCCTACTTCGCCGCGGTCGAGGCCACCGGACTCGCGGTGGCGACCGTCGTCACCCTCGGCGCCGGACCCGTGCTCATCGCCCTGGGCGCGCGACTGACCCTGGGGGAGCGGCTCGGGCGCGGCGGGAGCGCCGCCGTCGCCGGGGCGCTCGGCGGGCTCGGGGTGCTGGCGCTGGGCGGCGGGGGTGCCACGGTGCGGCCCTGGGGCGTCGTGCTCGCGGTCGTGTCCGCGGCCGGATACTCCACGATGACGCTGCTCACCCGGTGGTGGGGACGAGACGGCCGCGTCGACGGCTCCGGTACGACGGTGTGGACGTTCGCCGTCACCACCGTCTGCCTGCTGCCGCTCGGCCTGGCCGAGGGGCTGGTCCCGCACACCGCCCGACCGGCTCACGTGCTGGCCCTGCTGATCTACATCGCCGCCGTCCCCACGGCGCTGGCCTACGCCCTGTTCTTCGCGGGCGCCGCCGTGGTCCGGTCCGCGACCGTCTCCGTGATCATGCTCCTGGAGCCGGTGAGCGCGGCCGTGCTGGCCGTCGGTCTGCTCGGTGAACGACTGACCATGACGACGCTCGCGGGCACCCTGTTGATGCTGGGTTCGGTCGCGGGGCTCGCCGTGGCCGAGGCGCGGAGCATCCGGGGCGACACCCGAAGGGTGCCCGAGGAGGAACGGGCGCTCGTCTGAGGGATGCGGCAGGTATGAGGCATGAGGCCGAGGCGCCGGGGGGTGACCCCGCCCGGTGCCTCGGCCGCCTCGGCGTCACAGGGTCGCGAGGTAGTCGGGGAGCTCGATGCCGGGGGCCAGGTCGTCGGCGGGGATCGGGGTGCCGTGGCCCTTGGTGAGGGGGACGACCCCGGTCCAGTGGGGGAGGGCGAGGTCCTCCGCGTCGTCGTTCGGGCCGCCGGTGCGCAGCTTCGCGGAGACCTCGTTCAGGTCGAGGCGGATCACGGCGGTGGCGGCGAGCTCCTTGGCGTTGGCAGGGCGCGAGTCGTACGAACGACCCGGGACGACCTGGTCGACCAGCGCGTCCAGGGCCTCCCGCTTCTCGTCCGGGTCCGTCACCTGGTGGGCGATGCCGTGCACCACCACGGAGCGGTAGTTCATCGAGTGGTGGAAGGCGGAGCGGGCCAGGACCAGACCGTCGACATGGGTCACGGTCAGGCAGACGGGCAGTCCGGGGTCGGCCTGACCGGTCATCCGCAGTGGGCGCGAACCCGTCGAGCCGTGTACGTAGAGGCGCTCGCCGACCCGTCCGTAGAGGGTGGGGAGCACGACCGGGGCGCCGTCCCGGACGAAGCCGAGGTGGCAGACGTACCCCTCGTCGAGTATCGCGTGGACCAGCTCGTGGTCGTACGCGGCGCGCTCCTTGGAACGGGTGGGGACGGTGCGATCGGTCGGGGTGTAGGCGGCGGGCCGCGTCGTCCCGGGCTGAGTGCTCGTCTCCGACATTGCGCTCTCCATTGCACTAGTGCATAATCTTCTTTGTGCTAGAAGAGTATCGGATCGAAGGGCGTCGCGCAGCGGACATTTCTGCGAGCGTCGAGCGTGCGGTGGGCAGCGGGGACCTCGAACCGGGTCAACTGCTGCCACCGATGCGGGAGTTGGCGGAGCGGCTCGGGGTGAATCCCAACACCGTCGCCGCCGCCTATCGCACCCTGCGCGAACGCGGGGTGATCGAGACCGCGGGGCGGCGGGGCAGCCGGATCCGCTCGAAGCCCGCCACGACGGGACGCGACTACATCCGGGTCGAGGTGCCGGAGGGCGTGCGGAACGTGGCCGACGGCAACCCCGACCCGGCACTGCTGCCGACCCTCGCCGAGGCGTTCGCGGCGGCGGCGGGACGGTCGGACCGGGATCCCGTGATGTACGGGGAGGTCGCCGTCGAGGCGGAGCTGGAGCGGCTCGCGCGCGCCGACCTCGACGCGGACGGCGTGCCCGACGGACCCGTCGTCGTCACCTCCGGATCGCTCGACGCCATCGAGCGCGTGCTGGCGGCTCATCTCAAGCCCGGGGACGCCGTCGCCGTCGAGGATCCCGGCTGGGGCAGCGTGTTCGACCTCGCCCCGGCGCTCGGGCTGCGTACGGTCCCGGTGCGCGTCGACGACGAGGGCCCGGTCCCCGACGACGTACGCCATGCTCTGGAGTCCGGTGCCCGCGCGCTGATCGTCACGGACCGGGCGCAGAACCCGACCGGCGCCGCGGTGGGCGCCACACGCGCGCGTGCCCTGCGTTCCGTGCTGAAGGAGCACCCGGACGTCCTGCTCGTCGAGGACGACCACGGGCATCGGATCGTCGACCTGCCGCTGCACCCCCTGGCCGGGGTGACCCGCGACTGGGCCTTCGTACGCTCCGTCGCCAAGGCCTACGGCCCCGACCTGCGGCTCGCCGTCCTCACCGGGGACCCCGTCACCATGGATCGGGTGCACGGGCGGCAGCGGCTGGGGCCCGGCTGGGTGAGCCATCTGCTGCAACGGGCGGTCGTGCACCTGTGGGCGAACGGCGCGGTGGACGTCACGGCCGTGGCGGCGGCGTACGGGCGGCGCCGGGACGCGCTGATCGACGCCTTGAAACAGCGCGGCATCGAGGCGTACGGGCGCAGCGGGATGAACGTGTGGATCCCCGTCCCGGACGAGACGGGAGCGGTCGCGCGGTTGCTGCACGCCGGTTGGGCCGTCGCGCCCGGGGCGCGTTTCCGGATGAGCGCGCCGCCCGGGATACGGATCACCGTCTCGACTCTGACGCCGGACGACATCGAGCCGCTGGCGGACGCCGTCGCCTCCGCCGTCGGACCGGCTCCCGTACGCGGTTACGTGTGAGTCGGACCGTGCGCGATTACGTGCGGTTACGTGTGAGTCGGTCCGTACGCTCCGAGGGCGCGGTCAGTGGCGCGGCCCGGCCTGGGTGAGCGCGGCGCCGGCGAGGACGATCACCGCGCCGACCGGCGTGGACCAGCTCAGCGACTCGCCGAGGATCGCGACGCCCGCGGCGGTGGCGATCACCGGGATGAAGTACGTGACCATCTGGGCCGTCGTCGGGCCGACCTCGGCGACGATGCCGTACTGGACGAGCATGGCCAGGCCCGTGCCGAGGGCTCCCAGGGCGGCGATCGCGAGCAGCGGGACGACCGGGAAGCGGCTCGGCAGCGCGGTGAACAGCGGGGTGACGAGGGCCAGTTGGGCCGTGGCGAGCAGCAGTTGGGCGCCGGTCATCGACAGATGCGAGTTGCCGGTGCCGGCCAGGGTGCGGCGGACGTAGATCCAGCCGATCGGGTAGCTCAGCGAGGCCAGCAGGGCCATCAGTGTGCCCGTGGCGTCCAGGCCGTGGAAGCCCTGCCAGACGCCGAGGACCGTCAGGACGCCGAGAAAGCCGATGCCGAGACCGGCGACCCTGCGCCGGGTCGGACGGTCCTCGGAGAGGGCGACCAGGGACAGGGCCATGCCCCACAGGGGTGAGGTCGCGTTGCAGATGCCCGCGAGCGTGGACGGGATCGTCAGCTCGGAGTAGGCGAAGAGCGAGAACGGCAGTGCGTTGAGCAGGAAGGCCGCGACCGTGAGATGACCCCAGGTGCGGGCCCCGCGCGGCAGCCGCTCCCGCTTCACCGCCATCGCCGCCGCGAGCACCGCCGTCCCGAACAGCAGCCGTCCGAAGGTGACTTGGAACGGCGCGTAGCCCTCCGTGCCGACCTTGATGAGCAGGAAGCTGAAACCCCAGATCAGCGAGAGGGCGACGAAGCGGATCCGCCAGTCGAGGGCGGTGCGACGGCGGGCGGTCGTGGCGGTGGGGGTGTCGGTTCGGGGAGTGGTCACGGCGCTCATGGACGTAACGATGAAGCAGACGATCTCGTAGCACAAGCGAGATTTTTCGAGCGGTATCTCGTAGCATTGCTTATATGTTGAATCTGGAGCGTCTGCGCACCCTCGACGCCCTCGCCCGGCACGGCTCGGTGAGCGGTGCGGCCGAGGGACTGCATGTCACGACGTCGGCCGTCTCCCAGCAGATGTCCAAGCTGGAGCGCGAGGTGGGGCAGCAGCTGCTCGCCAAGAACGGGCGCGGGGTGCGTCTCACGGATGCCGGGCGGCTGCTCGCCGAGCATGCCGCGCGCATCCTGTCGCAGGTCGAGCTCGCCCAGTCCGACCTGGAGGCCCAGCGCGGTCAGGTCGTCGGTGAGCTGCGGCTCTCCGCCTTTCCGACCGCCGCGCGCGGGCTGTTCCCCACCGCGCTCGCCGCGCTGCGCGCCGATCACCCCGGGCTGCGGGTGCGCTCCAGCGAACTGGAGCCCGAGGCCGGGGTCGCCGGAGTGATCCGGGGCGACCTCGATCTGGCGGTGGTGCTCGACTGGTACAACAAGCCGATGCCGCTGCCCGACGGCCTGGTCAAGGCCCCGATCCTCGACGACCCGGCCGACGTGGCGATGCCGGTCGGCCACCGGCTCGCGGACCGCGCGGAGGTCGACCTCGGCGACTTCGCCGACGACGAGTGGATCACCTGGGCCGAGGGCGAGTTCTGCCACGAGTGGCTGATGTTCACGTTGCGCTCCCGGGGCGTCGAGCCGCACATCGGCCATCGCGCCGCCGAGACGCACACCCAGCTCGGCCTGGTCGCCGCGGGGCTCGGTGTCTGCATCGCGCCGCTGCTCGGGCGCCATCCGATGCCGGACGGAGTCGTCACGGTGCCGTTGCGGCAGGCCGTCCGGCGGCATGTCTACGTGATCTGGCGCGCGGACGCCGACCGCCGCCCGTCGATCAGAGCGGCGGTCGCGGCGCTGCGGGCGGCGGGGGAGAGCATCGGCTGAGCGGTGACCTGGGCTGCGGCGGGCCGACGGCTGCGCGGCCGGTTGCCGTGGTGGCTCGCGGACGTCTCGCGGTGGGGAGAGCTCGCGGACGTCTCGCGGTGGGGACGTCGTGCGGTCGGGACAGCGTGCGGACGTCGTGCGGTCGGGAGGGCTCGCGGAAGTCCCACGCCGCCGCCTCACCTCACGGGAGGTTCGCAATATTGCCGGCTCACCTCCGGCCTAGAGCGGCGGCAGCTTGCGGAAGTCCCAGGAGGCTATGGCTGTCGGCGTCAGCCGGGCCCACGCGTGGCGGCCGTCGTGCGGCATTTCCTCCAGGCCGAAGTTCTTGCGGGCGAACAAGGTCTCGGGGACGTCGAGTTCGGCGCACAGCTCCCCGGTGCGGGGGACCTCGCCCACGAACTCCACCGCGCCGGACAGCTCGACGCCGCGCAGCTCCCCGTACTCCTCGCCGGTGTCGATCACCACCGCGACCCGTGGGTCGCGGCTCAGCTCCGTCCAGCGCTTGCTGCGTACCACGGAGTACAGCCACAACGAGGTGCCGTCCCAGACGAACCAGAGCGCGCTCACGTGCGGGGCGCCGTCCCTCGACACCGTGGCGACGCGGCAGGTGCGCTGGGTGGTGAGGAACTCGTCCAGCTCGCCCGGGGTCATCATGATCTTCCGACCCCTGCGCTGAGTGACGGTCATGCGGTCACCTCTTCTTTCATGTCGACCTGATGCGTCGATCTTCTGTGTCGACAGAGATCCTCTGACAGTGCGTCAGAAAAGCATGGGCCGTCTTCCGTCCTTGCGCAATGCTCGTTACGCTCGCCCGCCCGACCCTCGACGACAAGGGGAGTCATGCCGTCGCGTGAACAGCTCAGCACACTCCTCGACCCGGACGGGACCGTTCTGCTCACCGTGGAATGCCAGCAGGGTGTCGTCGGCCCGGACAGCGCACTGCCCGAACTCGCCAAGGAGGCCCGGTCGTCGGGGGCACTCGCGAACATCGCCCGGCTGGTGGCCGGTGCCCACCGCGGCGGCGTCCAGGTGATCCACGCGATCGCCGAGCGACGGCCCGACGGGCGGGGCGCCAACCACAACGCCCGCCTGTTCCGCGCGGCCGAACGGCTGCCCGTGCAACAGCTGTCGGGCACCACCGCGGTCCGCGTCGCGCCGCCGATCGAGGTCGCCGAGGAGGACTTCGTCGTACGTCGCCTGCACGGCCTGTCCCCGCTCGCGGGCACCGACGTCGACGCGCTGCTGCGCAACCTGGGCTGCCGCACCCTCGTCGTGACCGGAGTCTCCGCCAACGTGGCCGTCCCCAACACCGTGTTCGACGCCGTGAACCGCGGCTACAACGCCGTGGTGCCCGCGGACGCGATCGCGGGGGTGCCCTCCGACTACACCCCCGCGATGATCCGCAACACGCTCGCCCTGGTCGCCACGATCACGGCGACCGACGACGTGCTGGCCTGCTTCGAGAGGCCGCGCCGCTGAGGCGCGGCCCCGGCCGCGTCACGCGAGCTTGATCGAGTCCCCGTCCACGGTGATGTTGGCGGCGGCCAGCGGCTGCGTCGCGGGCCCCTTCTTCACGCTGCCGTCGGTCGCTGAGAACTGGCTGTTGTGGCACGGGCAGGTGATCACGTTGTTGGCGATGCCCTTCACCGCACAGCCCTGGTGGGTGCACTTGGAGGAGAAGGCCTTGTAGGTGCCCGCGGTCGGCTGGGTGACGACGACGCCCTGGGACTCGAAGACCTTGCCGCCGCCCTCCGGGATGTCGGTGGTCTTGGCGAGGACCGTGCCGCCCGCGTTGCCCGCCGCGGCGTTGTCGCCCCCGCCCGTACCCCCGCTGCTCGCGCTCGCGCCGGAGCCGGAGTTGGAGCTGGTCGAGTCGGAGGACTTGTTGTCCGACCCGCACGCGGTCAGCGCGACGGCGAGTCCCGCCGTACCGACCGCCGCCACGACGGTGCGGCGGGCCGGGGCCGGAACGGGGTGAAGCGATTCGCTGGTCATGCTGACATTCCCTTCAACGGACGTGATGGTGATCCGTACAGAGGTACGGTCCGCCCGTCTGCCCTGTTCAGGAGCTGAGGACTTCTTGACCGAATCGACAGCGGTTCGACAGCCGCGCCGATCTGCTCGGGACACCGCCGCCGCGGGCGCCCACGGGTCGCGTCCGGTGGCCGTGACCACCCCAGTAGCCTGGGGCGATGCTCAAGGAAGTCATCGTGACCCGCTACATCACGCCGCTGCGTGAGGGCGGCTCGCTGCCGGGGCTCGTCGAGGCCGACGATCTCGGGACGTACGTCATGAAGTTCACCGGCGCGGGGCAGGGGCGCAAGACGCTCGTCGCGGAGGTCGTCTGCGGTGAACTCGCCCGCCGGCTCGGCCTGCGCGTGCCCGGCCTGGTGACACTCGGCCTCGACCCGGTCCTGGGGCTCGGGGAGCCGGACCAGGAAGTGCAGGAGCTGCTCAAGTCGAGCGGCGGACCGAACCTCGGGATGGACTTCCTCCCCGGCGCGATCGGCTTCGACTCCCTCGCCTTCGAGGTGAGCCCCGAGGAGGCCGGGCGGATCGTCTGGTTCGACGCGCTGGTCAACAACGTCGACCGTTCCTGGCGCAACCCCAATCTGCTGATGTGGCACGGCGACCTGTGGCTCATCGACCACGGCGCCACCATGATCTGGCATCACCACTGGCCGGGCGCGGTGACCTCCGCGGCCAAGCCCTACGACGCCTCCGACCACGCGCTCGCGCCCTTCGGCCCGGACATCGCCTCCGCCGCGGCCGAGCTGGCGCCGCTGGTGACCGAGGACCTGCTGGCCGAGGTGACCGCGGAGATCCCCGACGCGTGGCTGGCCGACGAACCCGGCTTCGACTCGCCGGACGCCCTGCGGCGTGCCTACGCGCAGCCGCTGCTGGCGCGGGCCGGCGTGATCGAGGGGCGCATCAAGGGCTTCGAGGGGGACAAGTGAGCGAGCGGGACGTCTTCGAGTACGCGCTGCTGCGCGTGGTGCCGCGGGTCGAGCGCGGCGAGTGCTTCAACGCGGGCGTACTGGTGTACTGCCGCGCCAAGTCCTTCGTCGGGGTCCGTACCCATCTGGACGAGACCAAGCTGCTGGCCCTGGACCCGGAGGCCGACGTGACCGGCGTACGGGCCGCGCTGCGGGCGGTCGAGGGGGTCTGCGCGGGAGGCAAAGCGGCAGGTCAGGCCGCTGGTGACGATGCCGGGCGGCGTTTTCGCTGGCTGATCGCGCCCCGTTCGACGGTCGTGCAGCCGGGGCCCGTGCACACCGGACTCACCGCCGATCCGGAGGCGGAGACGGAGCGGTTGCTCCAGTTGCTGGTCAGGTAATGGATCACACCCGCGTGGTGTGCCGTTGACACCGGGTGCCAGGGCTTCTAGCGTCACGTCTACCGAAGGTACTAAGCGGTCGCTCACCGGACGGGCGTACCGTGTGAGCCGCAAGACATTCCGCCGCAGGACATTCCACCGCAGGGCATTTCAAGCCGCAGGGCTTTTCAAGGGCGAGGAGAACCAGCAATGTCCACCACTGAGCAGCGCGTCGCCGTAGTCACCGGTGCCGCGCGCGGCATCGGCGCCGCGACCGCCGTACGACTGGCCGCCGAGGGCCGCGCCGTCGCGGTGATCGACCTCGACGAGGCCGCGTGCAAGGACACCGTCGAGAAGATCACCGCCGCCGGTGGCAAGGCCATCGCGGTCGGCTGCGACGTCTCCGACGAGGCCCAGGTCGAGGCCGCGGTCGCCCGGATCGCCGAGGAACTCGGTGCGCCGACCGTCCTGGTGAACAACGCGGGCGTGCTCCGCGACAACCTGCTGTTCAAGATGGCCGCGTCCGACTGGGACACGGTCATGAACGTGCACCTGCGCGGCGCCTTCCTGATGGCCAAGGCCTGCCAGAAGTACATGGTGGACGCCAAGTTCGGCCGGATCGTCAACCTGTCGTCGTCCTCGGCGCTCGGCAACCGCGGCCAGGCCAACTACTCCGCCGCCAAGGCCGGTCTCCAGGGCCTCACCAAGACCCTCGCCATCGAGCTCGGCAAGTTCGGCGTCACCGCCAACGCCGTCGCGCCCGGCTTCATCGCCACCGACATGACGGCGGCCACCGCCGAGCGCGTCGGCATGGGCTTCGAGGACTTCCAGGCCGCGGCCGCCACCCAGATCCCCGTGCAGCGCGTCGGCAACCCCGACGACATCGCCAACGCGATCGCCTTCTTCACCGGCGAGGCCGCCGGATTCGTCTCCGGCCAGGTGCTGTACGTGGCCGGCGGACCGCTCAACTGACGCCGGAGGGCACGACATGACCACACTCCCCGAACTCTCCGGCAAGGTCGCGCTCATCACGGGCGCGAGCCGCGGCATCGGCTACGGCATCGCGGAGGCCCTCGTCGCGCGCGGTGACCGCGTGTGCATCACGGGCCGCAACGAGGACGCCCTGAAGGAGGCCGTCGAGGCACTCGGTGCCGACCGCGTCATCGGCGTCGCCGGCAAGGCGCACGACCTGGCCCACCAGGCCACGGTCGTCGAGCGCACCATGGAAGCCTTCGGCCGCGTCGACTACCTGGTCAACAACGCCGGTACGAACCCCGTGTTCGGCCCGATGGCCGACCTGGACCTGGACGTGGCACGCAAGGTCTTCGAGACCAACGTCATCTCGGCGCTCGGCTTCGCCCAGCTGACCTGGAAGGCCTGGCAGAGCGAGAACGGCGGCGCGATCGTCAACATCGCGTCCGTCGCCGGCATCGCCCCCTCGCCCTTCATCGGCGCGTACGGCATGAGCAAGGCCGCCATGATCAACCTGACCGTGCAGCTGGCGCACGAGTTCGCGCCCAAGGTGCGGGTCAACGCGATCGCGCCCGCCGTCGTCAAGACCAAGTTCGCGCAGGCCCTGTACGAAGGCCGGGAGGCGGAGGCGGCCGCGTCCTACCCGCTCGGCCGGCTCGGTGTGCCCTCCGACATCGGAGGCGCCGCCGCCTTCCTCACCTCGTCGCAGTCGGACTGGATCACCGGTCAGACGCTCGTCGTCGACGGCGGCATCTTCCTGAACGCCGGAGTGGGCTGACCGGAGTCCCGAGACGGGACGAACGGAGCATCGACGCGGGCGCTGATGGACGAAATCGGCGCTCGCGTCGACGTATGAAGACGTACAGCCAAATGACAACGTAGTCACAAACGCGCTGATCAAGTGCCCTGCCGAGAACATGGATTCACCGGTGTGACGCTGCGGTAAGGTCTGCCGACCCTTGGTACGGCAGATCGAGGAGCGTGCGCGTGTTCAACCGGAACCCATGTCTGCGGCATCTGGCGGCGGTCACGTCCATCACCCTGGTGGCCGGGTGCGGCGTCCTGTCCTCGGCGTCGTCCGACGACAAGGGACCGATCGTCGTGGGCACCACCAGTGCCCCGAGCACGCTGGATCCGGCCGCCTCCTGGGACGGCTCCTGGGAACTGTTCCGCAACATCTACCAGACGCTGCTCAGTTACCCCTCCGGGGCCACCACGCCCGAGCCCGACGCCGCCCAGAGCTGTGCGTTCGCGGACACCTCGAACCTCGTGTACCGCTGCAAGCTGCGCGCCGACATGAGGTTCTCCGACGGCGACACCTTGGACGCCCAGGCCGTCAAGTACTCGATCGACCGGATCAAGAGGATCAACCTGCCCGGTGGCCCCGCCGGCCTCCTCGGCAGCCTCGACCGGATCCAGGTACTGAACGCGCGCGAACTCGTCTTCCACCTGAACAAATCGGACGCGACGTTCCCGTTCGTCCTCGCCACCCCGGCCATGTCGATCGTCGACCCCGACGACTACCCCGCGCACTCGCTGCGCAAGGACGGCAAGGTCTTCGGGTCCGGGCCGTACAGCCTGCGCTCCTACGAGGACGGCAAGCAGGCCGAACTCGTCAGGAACGACCACTACAAGGGCTTCGCCGAGCTCAAGAACGACGCGGTCACGATCCGCTACTTCCAGGACTCGGGGCAGATGGTCGACGCCCTCAAGGACAAGAAGATCGACGTCACGTTCCGCGGCCTGGCCTCCAAGGACATCGTCTCGCTCCGGAGCAAGGGAGCGGACAACGGCCTCCAGCTCGTCGAGGGCGCGGGCATGGAGATCAGCTACCTGGTGTTCAACCCGAAGGACCCGTGGGCCAAGAAGCTCGCGGTGCGCAAGGCGGTCGCCCAGGTCATCGACCGTGCGGCGATCGCGCACAAGGTCTACAAGGACACGGTCGACCCGCTGTACTCCATGGTCCCCGCGGGCCTGACCGGTCACACCACGGGCTTTTTCGACGACTACGGGGACCCCAGTTCGTCCAAGGCCCGGCAGATCCTCTCGGAGGCGGGCATCACCGAGCGCGTCCCCCTCACCCTCTGGTACACCACGGACCGCTACGGCTCCGAGACCGCCCCGGAGTTCCAGGAGATCAAGAGGCAGCTCGAGGACTCCGGTCTGTTCCGCGTGTCGCTCAACGGGCGCCCCTGGAAGACGTACGAGGAGGGCTACCGCAAGGGCGAGTACCCGGTGTTCGGGCGCGGCTGGTTCCCCGACTTCCCGGACGCCGAGAACTTCATCGCGCCCTTCGTGGGCCGGCAGAACGCGCTCGGCACGCCGTATCCGGCGCCCCGGATCACCGACACTCTGCTGCCGGCCTCGCGCCGCGAGAGCGACCGTGGAGCGGTGGTCAAGGAGTTCGAGGCGGCCCAGCAGATCCTCGTCGACGACGCACGGCTGCTGCCGCTGTGGCAGGGCAAGCAGTTCGTGGCGGCGAGCGAGGAGATCTCGGGCGGGGAGCAGGCCCTGGACCCCTCGACGATCATGATGATGTGGGAGCTGCACCGCAAGACCAGCTGGTAGGTCACGGGCAGGACCCGGCGGGTAGCGTGGTCCTACGGGGTGCGGGGCCGATTGTCAGTGGTCGCCTGTAGGTTCTGAGACCTGGAAGTGACCGCACATCGGAGGAACTTGACGTGACCGACACCGCCATGCTGCCCGAGTCCTGGCGCGGCGTCCTGGGTGACGAACTGCAGCAGCCCTACTTCAAGGAACTCACCGAGTTCGTCGAGGAGGAGCGCGCCAACGGTCCCGTCTACCCTCCGCGCGAGGAGGTCTTCGCGGCGCTGGAGGCGACTCCGTACGAGCGGGTGAAGGTGCTGATCCTCGGCCAGGACCCGTACCACGGCGAGGGCCAGGGCCACGGCCTGTGCTTCTCGGTCCGCCCCGGGGTGAAGACCCCGCCCTCGCTGCGCAACATCTACAAGGAGATGAAGGAGGAGCTGGGCACCCCGATCCCGGACAACGGCTATCTGATGCCGTGGGCCGAGCAGGGCGTCCTGCTGCTGAACGCGGTGCTGACCGTGCGCTCCGGTGAGGCCAACTCGCACAAGGGCAAGGGCTGGGAGAAGTTCACGGACGCGGTGATCCGTGCCGTGGCCGAGCGGCCCGACCCGGCGGTCTTCGTCCTGTGGGGGAACTACGCGCAGAAGAAGCTCCCGCTCATCGACGAGAAGCGGCACATCGTGGTGAAGGGCGCGCACCCGTCGCCGCTCTCCGCGAAGAAGTTCTTCGGCTCCCGCCCCTTCACGCAGATCAACGAGGCGGTCGCCGGGCAGGGCCACGAGCCGATCGACTGGCGGATTCCGAACCTCGGCTGATCCGGGACCTGGAGCGGTCCGGGCCGGGTGGGGGCGTCCGGTCCGGCCGTCACCGGGGCGGCTCAGTGGTGTCCGGGGGCGCCTGAGCCTCATTGTCAGTGTGTCCGGTTAGCGTCGGAAGGGACAGCGACGAGCCTGGAGGACGCGGTGGCGGAGCAACAGGAGCAGGCGGCGCCGGACGCCATGATGACCCGGATCGGCCAGGTCGTCATGCTGCACCACGGTGGTGACCGTGAGGAGGCTCGGGGGCGTTTCCTGGACCTGTGGGGGGAGATCGGCGAGGACGGCGACCCCCTGCACCGCTGCACCCTGGCGCACTACCTGGCGGACACGCAGGACGACCCCGCGGACGAACTGGCCTGGGACCTGCGGGCGTTGTCGGCGGCCGAGGAGCTCACCGACGGCGACGTCGCCGAGCGCCACCGGTCGCTCGCGGCGCGCGCGTTCTACCCGTCGCTGCATCTGAACCTGGCGGCCGACTATGTGAAACTCGGCCGCTCCGAAGCCGCCCGCAGCCATCTGCGCCGTGCACGGGGCGCGGCCGGAGCCCTCGGGAACGACCGTTACGGGGACGGCGTACGGGCGGCGATCGGCCGTCTGGAGCTGAGACTCGACAGGGCGGGCCCGTCGCACGGAGGGCCGGGGGAGGACCCCGGCGCCGTCGAGGGGCCCGGCACCGTCGAGCGGCCCGGTCCCTTCGGCGGGTCCGGAGGGGAGACCCTGGGCCCGCCGAGACAGCGCCCCTAGATCCTGCGGACACCGGCCGTGGTCAATGCCCGTACGACCCCTTGCAGATGACCGCCTCCGGACTGTCCGCCTTCCAGCCTCCGTACTTCCGGCCGAGCGCACACACGTCCGTGTTGTTCGGCTGCTCGGGAGCGACGGGCGGGACGTCGGTGCGGGGTGCGGGACGATGGGGCTGTGGGTGGGGGTGAGGCCGCGGGTGTGGGTGATGCGCGGCGCCCGGGTGGCGCGGAGGTGCCTGCGGGGCGGCGGGCGCCGGGACGGGCGTACGGTGCGGCACCGGAGCGCCAGGTGACCGCTTCCGGGACGGCCCGATGAGTTCCAGCGCCTCGCGCGCCGGCGCCTGCACGATCTGCGGCCCGGCCTTGCCGTCGGGTCGCGGCGGCGACGGCCGGGACGGCGCGGTCGGCGGGGTGGGAGCGGGCGGTCGCTGGACGGTCACACAGCCGGAGAGCGCGGCGGTGGCCACGGTGACCAGGAGCGTTGCGGCGGTCGTCGTTCGATGCACCCGCTCAACTCTGCTGTGTCCGGCCCGGTTTGGGGAGCTGACAAGCGGAGGTTGCCCCACACGGGTGATCCTTCCGCCCCTGCGGAGGGCGCCGGTGTCCGCAAGGTGACCCGACGCCGAATCCCCCTGTCTCACTCACCCGTGGCGCCGTCGATCCGCTCCCGGATCAGGTCCGCGTGACCGTTGTGACGCGCGTACTCCTCGATCATGTGGGTGTAGATCCACCGCAGGTTGATGGGGTCCTCGGTGAACTTGCTCCTGCCCACGCAGGAGTCGTCCAGCGCGAAACGAGCCGCGTTGCGCCGGGCGATCCCGATCTCGGCCTGCCAGGTGGAGTACGCCTCGTCCCAGGTGTCCGCGTCGGTGAGATGGAACTCTCCGTCCCGGTCCTCCTCGCTGTAGTAGATCGGCCCCGGATCGTCGCCCACCAGAACCTTGCGGAACCAGCCACGCTCCACCTCCGCCATGTGCCGCACCAGACCGAGCAGGGACAACTCGGAGGGCTCGACCGAGGCGGTCTTGAGCTGGGCGTCGTCGAGGCCCGCGCACTTCATCTCCAGGGTCTCGCGGTGGTAGTCGAGCCAGCCCTCCAGCATGGACCGTTCGTCGGCGTTGGTGGCGGGTTCGGTGCGCTGCTTCGTCATGCCCGTAGTTTCGTCGAGCGCACGGCCGTTCACCAGGCTTTTCCTGCACCCCGACTGTCGCCGAGCCCCTGCCCGCCTTCCACGGCGGCCGTATGCTTCCGGCGAGGCCCGCGTCGTAACTGAAGGAGACCCCCGTGAAGGTCGGCTGCATCGGACTCGGCGACATCGCGCAGAAGGCGTACCTGCCGGTGCTCGGTGTCCAGCCGGGGGTCGAGCTGCATCTGCAGACGCGGACGCCCGCGACCCTGGCCCGGGTCGGCGACAGCCTCCGCCTGCCGCCGGAGCAGCGGCACACCGACCTGTCGGATCTGCTGGCGCGGAACCTCGACGCGGCCTTCGTGCACGCGGCCACCGTCGCGCACCCCGAGATCGTGACGCGGCTGCTGGAAGCGGGCGTGCCGACCTTCGTCGACAAGCCGCTCGCGTACGAACTCGCCGACTCCGAGCGTCTGGTGCGGCTCGCGGAGGAGCGGAACGTCAGCCTCGCCGTCGGCTTCAACCGGCGTCACGCGCCCGGGTACACGCAGTGCGCCGATCACCCCCGCGACCTGATCCTGATGCAGAAGAACCGCATAGGGCTGCCCGAGGACGTGCGCACGATGGTCCTCGACGACTTCATCCACGTCGTGGACACGCTGCGGTTCCTGGCGCCGGGGCCGATCGACGACGTGAGCGTGCGGGCCCGGGTCGAGGGCGGCCTGGTGCACCATGTCGTGCTGCAACTCGCCGGGGACGGCTTCACGGCGCTCGGCGTGATGAACCGGCTGAGCGGCTCGGCGGAGGAGATCCTCGAGGTCTCGGGGCAGGACACCAAGCGTCAGGTGGTCAACCTCGCGGAGGTGATCGACCACAAGGGGCAGCCTTCGGTGCGGCGGCGCGGGGACTGGGTGCCGGTGGCCCGGCAGCGCGGCATCGAGCAGGGCGTGCTCGCCTTCCTCGACGCGGTGCGCGCGGGCAAGGTACTCAGCGCCCGTGACGCGCTGGCGACTCATGAACTGTGCGAGCGGGTGGTACGAGCGGTTCAGGAGCGGTCCGCCGGGGCCTGAACGCCCGGAAGCCCTCCGTCGCGCACAGTGCCGCCAGGATCAGCAGCGCCGCGTGCACCGGCCAGTCGCCGAACCGGACGTACGGGGTGACGCCGTGCGCGAGCGGTACGTCGTACACCACCGCCGCGCTCGCGTCCGTGCCGAGCCAGGAGCCGATCCGCTCGCCGCTCGGGCCGTAGACGGCGGAGACGCCGGTCAGCGTCGCGTGCACCATCGGGCGGCCGGTCTCGGCGGCCCTCAACGCGGCGAGCGAGGCGTGCTGCTCGGGGGCCCAGCTGTGCTGGAAGGTCGAGGTCGAGGACTGTGCGAGGAGCACCCCGGCGCCGTCCTGGGCGAGATGGCGGCTCATGTCGGGGAAGGCGGTCTCGAAGCAGATCAGCGGGCCGACGCGCAGTCCGTGCCCGACGTTCATCACGACCTGCTCGGTGCCCTTCCTGCGGTCCTCGCCCGCCGCTTTCCCGACCGAGGTCGCCCAGCCGAGGAGGGAACGCGCGGGTATGTACTCGCCGAAGGGGACGAGCCGCATCTTGTCGTAGCGCTCGCCGGTCGGGCCCCGCGGTCCCACCAGGACCGAACTCTTGTAGATCCCGGGCCGGTCGGAGCGGTGCGCGTCGACGTTCACCATGATGTCGGCGCCGGTCAGCCGGGACAGCGCGGCGAGCCGGTTCGCCAGGTCGGGGCGGTCCGCGAGGTCGAAGCCGACGCTGCTCTCACCCCAGACGACGAGGTCGGGATCCTGTCCTGCGAGGGTGCGGGTGAGGGCCTCCTCGCGTGAGAAACGCGCCTCGGCACTGTCCGCGCCGCCGATCACCCCGGGCTGTACGACGGCGATCCGGACCTGCCCGGTCACGTCCGGGCGCGGCGACCACACCCAGGTCGCCGAGGTCACGGCGGCCGTCGCGACCAGTCCGGCGACGGCGGGCACACGGGACTCACGCACCGCGACCAGTACGGCGACCGCCACATTGACGGCGACCACCAGGAAGCTGAGCAGCCACACCCCGCCGACCGACGCGAGCCGCAGCGCGGGCCCGACCTGCCACTGGCTCGACCCGAGCAGTCCCCAGGGCCCGCCGAGGCCCTGCCAGGACCGGGCGAGTTCGACCATCAGCCACCCCGACGGCAGGACGAGGAGCGCGGCCCCGACCCGCCCCGCCGAGGGCACCCCGCCGAGGAACCGCCGGACGAGCCAGCCCCAGGGTGCCCACAGCGCGCCGAGCAGTGCCGCTATGACGACCGTGAACACGTTCAGACTCGGCAGCAGCCAGTGGTGCACGGCCAGCATGAAACCCAGCCCGCCGAACCAGCCGTCGTAGGCGGCCCGCCCGCCCGTCGGGGCCGAGCGGGCCAGCAGGATCCAGGGCACGAGGGCGACGTACGCGAACCACCACCACGAAGGGGCGGGGAAGGCGAGCATCGGCAGTGCGCCGGCCAGTACGGCGACGATCGCGCGCCGCCACGGGGAGGCGAGCCAAAGGTCGGGCCCACTGCCCAGCCAACGCTCGGGCCAACGCTCGGGCCTCTTCATACAGGGCCTCCCTCCCCGGGGGATGCCTCCAGTGTGCGCGTCGGCGACGATCTCCGACAGAGGGCGTCCCGTCAGGGCTTTCCGGTCAGGGGGTGCTACTCGGGCGGCTTGTGGTCGGCGCGTCAGGTCAGGTCGCGGCGGGTTCCCGGCCCGGCTGCGGCGCGCGGCGCCATTTCTCCTGGACGACGACCTCGCGCAGGCGCCAGCCCAGGTCCGTACGCACCAGCCCGAAGGCGTACCGGCCGCCGCACACGAAGTCGGGCGCGGTGGACCCACCGTCGTGGCCCGCGAACCGCATCGGATTGATGTAGTCCGCCTGGACCCGGGCCGTGTCGCCCGTTTCCTGGTCCAGCGACCCGAACCGCAGCCGCCGGTTCACGATCAGATGCTGGCGCATGGGGAAGAGCTCCATGCTCTGCGCGAGCCATCCCGCGACCTCGTCGGCGCCGCCCTCGATCCCGCCTGCCGAGCGGTAGTCGGCACGTCCGTCCGGTGCGAACAGCCTCCGGTACGCCTCCCAGTCACCGTCGTCGACGGCCACCGCGTACTCGGTCACGAGTCCGTCCACGGCGAATCGGTCCATCACGGTCGCGAGCTCTACACGCTGCGTCATCGGCTCAGTGTTGGCCACGGCGGGTGCGCAGCCAAGGGGCGTGCGCCAACAGGTGTATAACTCCGCCTCGTAAGCAAAGGGAGTTGGTGCGGATGGGCGATTTCTATACTGATCGGATGATCACCGTACCGCTCAGCGCGCTCGAAGTGGCCATGGTCCAAGCGGGCGCCCGTGCCGGAGACACGTTACGAGACACCACCGAGTTCGCCCGGCGCCTCGAAGACCTCGGTTACCTGCGGCTCTGGTACGCCGAGCATCACCATTCTCCGGCCATCGGAGCGTTCCCGCCCGTGGTCCTGACCGCCCACGCGGCCGCGTTGACGTCGTCCATCCGTCTCGGCTCCGGAGGCGTTCTCGCTCCGAACCACGCCCCGATCATGCTGGCGGAGCAATTCGGCACGCTGTCCGCACTGCACGCGGGCCGGATCGACCTGGGCATCGGCCGCGGTCCGGGTACCTTCGACGATTCCACGGCGCGGGCCCTGCGCCGTGGGGCCGGTCCGACAACGGACGACGAGTACCGCGACGACGTGTCCTCGACTCTGCGTTTCCTGGTGGACGAAGTCGCGCTCAGCCCGCTCCCGGAGCCATGGCTGCTCTCATCGAGCACGGCGGGCGCCGCGCTCGCCGCGGAACTCGGGCTGCCGATCGCCTTCGCCCATCACATTCGTCCCGACAACACCCTGGCCGCGCTCAGCCACTACCGCGAGCGCTTCTCCCCCTCCCGCTGGTGCGCTCGCCCGCGCGTGCTGATCTGCGTGGAAACGGTATGCGCCGAGACCGATGAGGAGGCGGCCCGGCTGGCCGGCCCGATGGATGTCGTCAAGGCCGGACTCCTCAAGGGGCGAGGCGATATTCCCTTCCCCACGCCCGAAGAGGCGGCGACCCACTCGTTCACCGCGGAAGAAGCGCGCGTGCTGACGAGATTCCGTGCCCATCAGGCACACGGCTCACCCGAGACCGTCGCGAAGCACCTGACGGACCTGGCGGACCTGACGGGTGCCGACGAACTCATGCTGGTGACGCCCGTCTACGCGTTGGCCGACCGAGTGAGGTCGTACGAACTCGTCAAGCAGCACGTCATGGAGGAACCTCATGCCGACGGGCGACGTTCATGAAGCATGGCTGTGATCTACAAGACCACGATGACGCCCAGCAAGTTGGAACTCCTCGCCGCCTGGCTTCCCAGGCAGCCGTGGTACATCGGCACGGCGAGTGAGCCGCACCTGACCAAGGCCGGTGGTTTCCGGCTCGATGATCCCCAGGGGGAGGTGGGAATCGAGTTCATGGTGGTCACGGACAACTCCGGCGAGCGACCGCGCTCGTACCACGTGCCGCTCAGCTACCGCGGGGCGCCGCTCGACGGAGCCGATCGGGCGCTCATCGGCACGTCCGAGCACGGGGTGTTGGGACGGCGGTGGGTGTACGACGGGACCCATGACCCGGTCCTCGTCGCTCAACTGCTCGATCTCTTCCAGGGCCGCGCCGAGCCGCAGGCGCAGAGCGAGACCGACACTCCCGCCCCCTCCGTCACGAGCCACTTCACTGGAGTCGGCTTCTCCACCGTGATCGCGTCGACAGCCGTCGACGACCGGCAGCACGGCACGGCCATCGTGGTGGAAACCAAGGAAGAAGCCGGGCCGCACAGACGGCAGGCGGGCGCCGTGACCATCGACGTCATGCGCGTCCTCCGGCCCGACACGCAGGCTGCCCAGTCCCCTGCGGCCCGGTCGGCCCGAGGACATGTCGTCGCCGACTGGCGGGCGAAGAACGGCGACGAGAGCCGAGGCCTGTTCGTCGTCCTGCGTGACACGGCGCGTTGACCGGACTCCCCGACGCCGACCGTAGCCCCCTCTCCCACCCGTCTCACCCGTCTCACCCGTCTCACGCGTCCCACTCGTCTCACCCGGACGAAGACCGCGGCTGCCTACGCCTGGTGCTCGCCGTACCCCTGACCCTGCTCACACTCATCGCCGCGTACTTCTGCTGGATGGCGCTGACCATCAGCCCGTCCGGCTCCTGGGACGACGACGCGTACGCCGGCATCGTCCTGTCGTGCGTCCTCACCATCGGTGCTGCCGGTGCGGCGACGGGGCTGTGGCTGCTTGCGTCGGTGCGGCGGGTCATGGGCTGGGGGTGGGTACTGCCGGCCTTGTCGTTGGGGGCCGTGGCGGCGGTGCGATGGGGGACGGGCGGCTGAGCGGTGTCGACAGCCGAGCCGGAGCGGTCGGTCGGGCGCGATGATCGCCAACTCGGCCGCGCAGGGGCGAAGTGGTGGTCGAGACCGCGTATCGGCCAAGTGGTGGTCAAGACCGCGCATTCTCGAACTCTCGCGTATTGACCTCGTGTTCCGCCCGGAGTTGGATCTTGCCTGCCCGTGGGGGGCGTCCGGGCGGTGAGAGGGGTACGACGGTGGCTGGTGACGCGCGCGACGGGCTGATACGCGTGGTGTACCTGGAGCGGATCTCCGCGCTGATGATGGCTGCCGGCGCGGTGCTGTCCGAAGCGGTGCTGCTTGCCCTGGTCGGCACGGCTCACCACCTCGAGACGCTGATGGTGGGATCGACAGCGATCGTTTTCGTGTCCGTGGTGCTGCTGCCGATGAGTCTTCGTCTCCCCGCCCGGCTGCGGCGCACCTACGACGATGCCGCGCCGATCGAGAGCGTCGCCGCTCCGCGCGACGGGCAGGACGCGGTGCGGCGGCTGTCGCTGCGGCGCACGGCGGGATTCGCGGGTGTCATGGCCTGCTGGCTGCTGTTCATCGGCCTGGCGTCCCATCAAGTACTGCCGCCGATCATGCTGGTCACGCTTGCCCTGGCCCAGTGGGCGCGGTCCCGGGCGACCGCGGGCTGGGAGCGCGCGAACGGGGCCGTGCTGTGGCAGGGTGTCCCCGGGCTGCGGGGGCCCCGAGGCCGTGTGTTCCGCGTGCCGTACGGCGCCGCGGACCCCGTCGCCTAGGACGTATCCATGAGGGCGTGTTGGCGCACGCTCACCCCTTGCCCGGCGGTGCGTCCTCGATCGTAGAGTGATCGAAGACGAGTACGGGCTCGATGTGGGCCCGGGTTGCCCGTTCGCCACCAGGAGGCACGTATGACACGCCACGTCACCGTCGTCACGGGCGGCAGCCGGGGGATCGGTGCCGCGACGTGCGCGCGTCTCGCGGCGGACGGACACGACGTGGCGGTGGGGTACATGCGCGACGGCGCCGCGGCGGAGTGGACCGCGAGCGCCGTCCGCGCGGCGGGGGCCCGCTGCGTCACGGTACGCGTGGACACCTCCGACGAGGACGACGTCGAGCGGCTCTTCGACACGGCGGCGGACCGGCTCGGGCCGGTGACGGGATTGGTGAACAACGCCGGTGTGACCGGTCCGCTCGGCAGGCTCGCGGACACCGACCCCGCCGATCTACGGCGTGTGGTGGACGTCAACCTGCTGGGCACGCTGCTGTGTTCGCGGCGGGCCGCCCGGTCCATGGCGGCCTGGGGGAGCGGCGTCATCGTCAATGTGTCCTCGGCGGCGGCCACACTCGGCAGCCCCGGTGACTTCGTCCACTACGCGGCCACCAAGGCCGCCGTCGACGCCCTGACGGTGGGCCTCGCCAAGGAACTCGGCCCGGACGGCATCCGCGTCAACGCGGTCGCACCCGGCATGATCGCCACGGAGATGCACGCCACCAGTGGAGATCCGGGCCGCGCCGAGCGCGCCGCCTCGTCGATTCCGCTGCGCCGTGTCGGTCAGGCCGAGGAAGTCGCCGCGGCCATCGCGTGGTTGATGTCGCCCGATGCGTCGTACACGACGGGGGCGGTGTTGCGGGTGTCCGGGGGACGGTGAGCCCCGACAGGGGTGCCGGTCACCGGCCCTTGGACTTCGTGCGGGTCCCCATGCCCGATCTCACGCGGCCTCGACGACCTCTCCGCGTATCGCTTCCGCCCACTTCACGACCAACAGCTCGTACTCCGCGCGCTCCTGGGCGGAGAGGGAGCCGCCCGCGCGCATCCACAAGGCGCGGATCTGCTCGTTCAGCGCTGCAGCGGACCGCACGGAACCAGAGGACATTAAATCGGGGGACATGCGGACCAGCCTAGGGGCAAGGACTGACACTGCGCTACCGGGCGGCTACTCATCCCGTATGCGGTTCGTCACGGCCGACGCGGAGTGACGCGAACGGGCTCAGTCGGTCCGTACGACGGCGCACCGGCCCCGGAGTTGAGCGCCCCGAGGCCTCGTCGATCACCGCCGTTCGGCCCAGGCACGGGACCAGTCCAGCAGCGGCCCCATAGCGGTGACCAGGTCGTCGCCGAGCGCGGTGAGATGCACCGCCGGCTGCGCCGCCGTCGATGTCGACGCGGCGATGCCCGCCTCGCGGAGTTCCGTGAGGCGCGTGGCCAGGACGCTGGACGACATGTCGTCGCAACGGCGCTGGAGGTCCCGGAAGCCGATCGGGGCGCCGTTGCGGTGCAGTTCCCAGATGACCCGCAGCGTCCAGCGTCGGCCGAGCAGATCCAGCGCCGCCATGACGGGACGACCGCCGGCCGAGCCGCGCACGGGGCGGCCAGGGACCGGAGAGCTCGATGCGGGGCTGACGGGGGCGGGAGAGCTCGATGCGGGGCTGACGGAGGCGGGAGCGTCCGCGTCCTGATGGGGGTTGCCGGGAGCCGAGGCGCCCGTGCCCTCGAACGAGCCGCCGGGGCCCGGATCGCCCCGCCGCGGAACGCCGGACGTCGCGTCGTTCGACGCGGGTGTCGTGCCCAAGTGCGTACCTCTCGTTGGGAGTTGCTCACCTCCCACTCTTGCGCTTCGATTTCAGAAGCGCAAGGCTGCGAGCCATGAAGCAGCGCATCGACGGCGTCACGCCGCCCTACGAGCCCGAGACCGACCGCGCGTTGCACCGGTGGATGCCGCCCGGTGTCGCCCGTGATCCCCTGATGCTGTTCAAGGTGCTGGAGCGCCACCCGGAACTCGCCTCACGCATGCGGGCACTGGGCGCGGGCCTCCTCGTCCACGGCCGGCTGAGCGACGCCGACCGAGAACTCGTCATAGCCCGCGTCGCCGCCCGCTGCGGATGCGCGTACGAGTGGGGCGTCCACATGGCGACGTACGCCGAGACGGCCGGACTCACCCCGCGGCAGGTGGCGCTCACGGCGACCGGCGGACCCGACCATCCGGCCTGGTCAGGCCGACAGGCGGCGCTGCTCCGTGCCATCGACGAACTGCACGACACGACCCAGGTGAGCGACGCGGCTTGGAGCGGACTGCGGGAGCACCTCGACGAGCCCGAAGTCCTCGAACTGCTGGTCCTCGCGGGCTGGTACCGCACGATCGCGTACGTCGCCAACGGCGCGCGGATCGAACCGGAACCCTGGGCGCTCGCCCTGCCCGGGACGGACCGCTCGGGCGCCTGAGGGGTGGTGAGCCGCCAGGACCTGTCCGGCGGATCATGCCGGAGACGCGGGGTCTGGCACGCCCATCTGCACCTATGAGGTGCCGTTACTTCCCACCGACCTGATCCGCCGGACAGGCCCTAGCCCGCGGACTCGGCCGCGTGCGGGCTCAGGCCGCCGGTCGAGACCAGCGCGATGATGACGATGCCGAGCGCGATCCGGTACCAGACGAACGGCATGAAGCTCTTGTGCGAGATGAATTTCATGAACCACGCGATGACGGCGTAACCGACCGCGAAAGCGATCACCGTCGCGAAGATGGTCGGCCCCCACGCCACATGGCCGTTCGCGGTGGCGTCCTTGACCTCGAAGGTGCCCGAGGCGAGCACGGCCGGCATGGCGAGGAGGAAGGAGTAGCGGGCCGCCGCGGCGCGGGTGTAGCCCATGAAGAGGCCGCCGCTGATGGTCGCGCCGGACCGGGAGACTCCGGGGATCAGGGCCATCGCCTGGCAGAGGCCGTACAGCAGGCCGTCCTTGACGTTCAGGTCCTCGAGGGCCTTGCGCTGCTTGGGCGCCCGGTGCTTCCCGCCGGTCTCGTCACGCGCCGCGAGCCGGTCGGCGATGCCGATGATCACGCCCACGACGATGAGCATCGTCGCGGTGATCCGCAGATCGCGGAACGGACCCTCGATCTGGTCCTTGAGTGTCAGGCCGAGCACGCCGATGGGTATGGAGCCGACGATGACCAGCCAGCCCATCTGGGCGTCGTGGTTCCGGCGCATCTCCTTGTTCGTGAGCGAGCGGAACCATGCCGCGAGGATCCGGCCGACATCCTTGCGGAAGTAGATCAGTACCGCCGCCTCCGTGCCGAGCTGGGTGATCGCGGTGAAGGCCGCTCCGGGGTCCTCCCAGCCGGAGAACGCCGCCGTCAGGCGCAGATGCGCACTGGAGGAGACGGGAAGGAATTCGGTCAGCCCCTGGACGAGTCCGAGGATGAGGGATTCAAACCAAGACATGAAGTGAGGTGGTCCAAGCGCTGATCGGAAAGGGGCGACGGGCACGCCGGGCCGCTGTGCGCGGTGATCACGGGTGTTGGTGGCAGCGTAGCGTCCCCCAAGGACAGCTCGGCCACAGGGGTTTCGTGCGCAGACGGTGGTTGGGCGGTGGACGATCGGTGGGCGATCGGTGGGCGGACGGCGGCAGGATGGCGGGTGGGCCGTGACGGTCCTGTGCCGAGGGCCGGTGGGCAACGTTGTCCACGGGGTGACCGGGGTGTTGACCTGCCGCTGGAGCGGCACATACGTTGCAGCAGAGGAGAAAGCGCTTGCTGCCGCCGGTTCCGTCTCGGTGACACCATGCGTTGGCCAACGTCTGACGTCACGTCCGGTGGAGCGCTGATCACGTACATGAGTAAGAGCACCGAGTCCGCCCCCAACCGTCCCGCGACCCCGTTCGAGGGCCGCCGTATCCGGGCCGCCGTCATCGGTACGGGTGCCATCGCGCGCGGGAGCCATGTTCCCGCGCTCGCCCGGCTCGCCGAGGAGGGCGAGACGGAGATCGTCGCAGCGGTCGACATCGCGGAGGACGCCGTCCAGAAGTTCTGCGCCGAGGCGGGCATCCCGCACGCGTACACCGATCTGGACCGCATGCTGGAGGAGCAGCGGCCGGACCTGGTCGCGATCTGCACCCCGCCGACCCTGCACCGTGACCAGACCGTCGCCGCGCTGCGCGCCGGAGCCTGGGTGTGGTGCGAGAAGCCGCCGGTCCTGACGCTCGCCGACTTCGACGCCGTCGAGGCGGAGGAGGGGGCGGACGGAGGCCCGTACGCGGCCATCGTCTTCCAGCACCGGTTCGGCTCCGGGTCCCGGCACGTGCGGCGCCTCATCGCCGAGCGGACCATGGGTCGCCCGCTCGTCGCGCACTGCCAGACCACCTGGTACCGCAACGCCGAGTACTACGCCGTGCCCTGGCGCGGGCGCTGGGAGACCGAGGGCGGCGGGCCCGCGATGGGGCACGGCATCCACCAGATGGACCTGCTCCTGGACCTGATGGGGCCGTGGAGCGAGGTGCGGGCGATGGCCGGGCGCCTGGTGCACGACGTGGAGACGGAGGACGTCTCGACCGCCCTCGTCCGCTTCGAGAGCGGCGCGCTGGCCACGATCGTCAACAGCGTCCTCAGCCCGGACGAGGTGAGCCGCATCCGTATCGACTGCGAACGCGCCACCGTCGAGCTCACGCACCTCTACGGCCACAGCAACGACAACTGGCGGATCACCCCGGCCCCCGACGTGTCCGACGAGGACGTGGCGGCCTGGCGTGACTTCGGTACGGACGTGCCCAGCTCGCATCTGGAGCAGCTGCGGGAGCTGGTCGCGAGCATGCGCGCGGGTGAGCGGCCGCGCAGCAGCGGCGCCGACGGGCGTACGAGTCTGGAACTGATCACCGCGCTCTACAAGTCGGCGTTCACCGACACGACCGTCCGCGCGGGGGAGGTCGGGCCCGGGGACCCGTTCTACACGGCCCTGCACGGGGGCGCGCCGGGCTGGGCGCCGCCCGCCGCGTCCGCCGGCGAGTCCACGTCCACCGTGAGTCAGGAGGTGTCGGCATGACCGAGTCCGCGCAGGGTGCGCTGCGTATCGTCCACGCCCATGGTGATCGCATCACGGTCAGCGACACGACCACCGGCGTGGAGCTGTTGAGCTACGTCTACCGGCCCGAGGCGGCCTGGGAGGCCCCCAAGCCGTATCTGCACCCGCTCAGAACGCTGGCCGGTGACATCGTCACGGACTACCGGCCCAACGATCACCGCTGGCACAAGGGCCTCCAGATGACGGCCTCCCACCTGTCGGGCTCCAACCTGTGGGGCGGCAACACGTACGTCCACGGGGAGGGATACCTCGAACTCCCGGAGCGTGTCGGGTCGATGGCCCACGTCGGCTTCGACGAGGTGGTCTCGGACGGGGGCCGCGCGGTCATCGCCGAGCGCCTCACCTGGCATCCGTACGACGGTGAGCTGTGGGCCGAGGAGGAGCGCCGCGTCGAGGTGCACGACGTCGATCCCGCGTCGGGTTCCTGGGCGCTGACCTGGACGACCGCGGTCACCAACCGGCGGGACGAGGCGCTGCGCTTCGGCAGCCCGACCACCGCGGGGCGGGAGATGGCCGGCTACACGGGCCTGTTCTGGCGCGGGCCGCGTGCCTTCCGGGACGGCCGGATCATCGGGCCGGACTCCGAAGGGCCCGGCCTGATGGGGCAGCAGGCGCCCTGGCTCGCGTACTCCGGCGAGCACGACGGCGCCGACGGCCACGCGACGCTCGTCTTCGCGCACGGTCCCGAGAACGACCACACCGGGGAGGGCGGCGCCCACCCGGCCCATTGGTTCGTGCGCAACGATCCGTTCGCCGCCGTCGCCCCCTCGTTCGCCTTCTTCGAAGAGCTCGAACTCGCCCCCGGCGCCACCCTCACCCGCCGCTACCGCGTCGTCGTGGCCGACGGGGCCTGGGAACGCGAGGAGGTCGCCAAGTATCTGGAGGAGCACCCGTGGTGAGTGGTGCGCACGAGACCCCGGTGTTCACCGGGCTGCCGGGCGCCGTCGCCGTCTCGCACCTCTGCGTGTACGACTGGCCCGCCTCCGACGGAGTCTCCGGCGGAACCCCCCATCTGCACCTGACCTGTTCGGAGGCGTACGTCGTCACCGGCGGGCGTGGAGCGGTGCAGACGTTGACGACGTCCGGGTACGAGGTCACGCCGCTCGAACCCGGCACCGTCGCGTGGTTCACGCCCGGCACCATCCATCGCCTGGTCAACGAGGACGACCTGCGCATCACCGTCCTCATGCAGAACAACGGCCTCCCCGAAGCGGGTGACGCCGTGCTCACCCTGCCCCCGGAGTACCTGACCGACCCCGAGACGTACGCGGCCGCGACGGTGATCCCGGCCGACGCGCCCGAGGCGGAGCAGGAGCGGGTCGCCCGGGCCCGGCGGGACCTCGCCCTGGAGGGCTACCGGGCGCTGCGCGCGGCGGACGGGCCCGAGCCGCTCGCCGCGTTCCACGGGGCTGCGGCCGCGCTGGTGCGGCCGCGGCTCGCCGCGTGGCGCGAGCGGTGGCGGCGCGGTGCCGAGGCCGCCGCCGCGGCCACGGGAGAGCAGCTCGACCGGCTGGAGCGGGGCGACGTCTCCCACCTCGCCGACGCCCTCGTACGGGCCGAACAGCCGTCCGCGCACGGCAAGTTCGGGATGTGCGGACGGCTCGACGTCTACAAGGGGACCGATTAGCCCCTACGGGGGTTCTTCCGGGCCCGCGCCACAGCAGGTCCGTCCCTGAGCCGGTGCAGGTTCGTCCCTGAGCGAGTGCACGCTCGTCCCTACGCCGCCGCAGGCCCCGTCGTCGTCCAGCCCGGGGTCTGCGGGTGGGCCGTCAGGTGGCCGTGCTCGACCACCTCGCCGCACTCCCGGCACACGACCTGCGGGACCAGCTCATGGCCGCAGGTGTGCTCCAGCACCATGGGGCGGAAACCGCCCTTCTGGAGATGGCGGTCGCCCCACGCCATCAGCGTGTGCAGCACCGGCTCCAGTTCCAGACCGGCCTGGGTGGGCCGGTACTCGTAGCGCTTCGGACGGTCGCTGTACTCCACCTTCTCCAGTACGCCCGCGTCGACGAGCCGTTTCAGGCGGGCGGTGAGCACATCGCGCGGTGCGCCGATGTTGCGGACGAGCTGGTCGAACCGGGTGGCGCCGAGCGACACCTCGCGCAGTACCAACAGGGAGTACTTCTCGCCGACGACAGCGAGTGTGTCGGCGATCGAACAGGGGCGGGCGTCCTTCATGCCACCAGTCTAGGGGGTGGGTTGGTTTGCCCAACCCACTGAGTTACTCTTGAGTCACCTAGTGGGTTTGGAAAACAAACTCGGTGAGTTTGGAGATCAGCCATGCGTGACGCCGTCATCGTCGAAGCCGTACGCACCCCCATCGGCAAGGGCAAGCCGAACGGCTCCCTCGCCCACGTCCACCCCGTGGAGCTCCTCTCCCACACACTGCGCACCCTCGTCGAGCGCTCCGGAGTCGATCCGGCGCTGATCGACGACGTCATCGGCGGCACCGTCAGCCAGGTGGGCGAGCAGGCCGCGAACATCACCCGGTACGCGGCGCTCTCGGCGGGCTTCCCCGAGACGGTGCCCGCGACCACCGTGGACCGCCAGTGCGGCTCGTCCCAGCAGGCCGTGCACTTCGCGGCCCAGGGCGTCCTGTCGGGGGCGTACGACATGGTCGTCGCCTGCGGTGTGGAGTCGATGAGCCGTGTGCCGATGGGCTCGAACGTCCGAGGCGCCGAGGACCCCTTCGGGCCCGGGATCGCGGCGCGCTTCCCCGAGGGCCTGGTGCCGCAGGGCATCAGCGCCGAGCTCATCGCCGCCAAGTGGGGCCTGTCGCGCGCGCAGATGGACGCCTTCGCGGCGGGCTCGCACCAGAAGGCGGTCGCGGCCTGGGCCAACGGCCTCTTCGACGCCGAGGTCGCGCCCCTGGAGGGCGTGACGCGCGACGAGAGTGTCCGGCCCGCCACCAGCACGGAGATACTCGCCGGACTCAAGCCCGCCTACTACGACCCGGGCTACGCCGAGCGCTTCCCGCAGATCGACTGGTCCGTCACGGCGGGCAACGCGAGCCCGATCAACGACGGCGCGTCGGCCGTGCTGATCACGTCGAGCGAGACCGCGGCCAGGCTCGGCCTGCGCCCGCTCGCCCGCCTGCACAGCTTCGCCGTCACCGGCTCCGACCCGCTGCTGATGCTCACGGGCGTCATCCCGGCCACCGAGAAGGTGCTCCGCAAGGCGGGACTCGCCCTCGGCGACATCGACCTCTTCGAGGTGAACGAGGCCTTCGCGAGCGTCGTCCTGACCTGGCAGCAGGAGACGGGCGCGGATCTGTCCCGGGTCAACGTGCACGGCGGGGCGATCGCGCTCGGCCACCCGCTCGGCGCGAGCGGCACCCGGCTGACGACCACCCTCGTGCACGCGATGCGCGAGCGCGGAGCCCGCTACGGCCTGCAGACGATGTGCGAGGCGGGCGGACTCGCCAACGCGATGGTCATCGAGGCCGTGTAACCCCGGACGGCCCGGGTCGTCCGCCTCCCCGAGAACAGCCGTGCCGGAGACTGATCAGCGCTGGAGGCCGATCAGTGCTGGAGGCCGATCAGTCTCCGCGCAGGTGGTGGCGCTTGCGCCAGGCCACCACCGCGCCGACCAGGGCCGGCAGCGCGATGAAGCCCATGGCGATCAGGAAGGCGGGGGAGGTCGGCGCCGAGGCCCGGGCGCCCGCGACGGCGTACGCGGCGGTGTTCGGGATCGATCCCAGGGCGGTGGCGAGGAGGAACGGCAGCCAGCCCATGCGGGAGACGGCCGCGCAGTAGTTCGCCGCCCAGAAGGGCACGCCCGGGAAGAGCCGGGCCATCATCATCGTGCGGAAGCCGTGCCGGCTGAGCTGTCCGTCGGCCGCCTTCAGCCAGCGGGCGCGCAACAGCGGGCGCAGCGCGTCCTGCCCGAGGATCCGGCCGAGCCCGAACGCCACGCCGGCGCCGAGCACCGTGCCCGCGAGCGCGGTGCCGAGGCCCAGCTGCGAGCCGAAGAGCGCGCCCGCCGCGAGGTTGAGCAGCGGCCGGGGCACGAACGCCACCGTGCACAGCCCGTACGCCACCGCGAACACCACGGCCGCCGCGGCGCCGCTGAGCTGTGGCGGCCAGCCGTCGGACAGCAGCCGCTGCGGTTCGAAGAGCAGCACGCTCGACGCGGCCGCCGCGAGCAGCACCAGCAGCAGGGAGAGCCGGGACCAGGGCGAGAGCAGGACTCTCGTGCAACGGGCGGCGAGGCCCGTGGGTGTGGAGACGGCGAACTCCGCGGCGAGGGAGAGCTCAGCGACGGGAGCCGGGGGAACGGCTGTGGCGGTGCCCCCAGAGCGGGTGGTGGCATCGAGCATTCGGCGACACTAACCGACCCGTGTGTGTGATCGCCGTATGGTTCGTCTCATGGGCGTCACAGCTTCCGGAACGTCGGGTGCGCGGTTCGAGGTGCCGAACAGTTCCCTCGCGGACACCGTGCTGGAACGACTCACCGCCACCTACGGCGCGGCGGCCGATCCGGAACGGGCCGTGTCCATGCGCGCGTACATGAAGGACGTCGCTCCCTTCCTCGGTCTGACCACGCCCGATCGCCGCGCGCTGTCCCGCACGGTCCTCCTCGCAACAGCGGCCCCTGTAGAGGCCGATTGCTCCGCCGTGGCCCTGCGCTGCTGGGCGTTGCCGGAGCGCGAGTACCACTATTTCGCCGTCGACTACCTGCGCCGCCATGTGAGGCAACTCTCTTCCGCTTTCCTCCCGGTGGCGCGCCATCTCGTCGGCACGGTCTCCTGGTGGGACACCGTCGACGCACTCGCCTCCCACGTAGTGGGAGGCCTCGTGGCCGCCGATCCGAGGCTGAAGAGCGACATGGACGCGTGGATCGAGGACGACGACCTGTGGGTCGCCCGTACGGCCCTGCTCCACCAACTCCGTTACAAGGAGACGACCGACACCGAGCGGCTCTTCGCCTACTGCGTACGGCAGTCCGGACATCCCGACTTCTTCGTTCGCAAGGCGATCGGCTGGTGTCTGCGCGAGTACGCGAAGACGGATCCGGAGGCGGTACGGGCCTTCGTCGCCCGGGAACGGGAGCGGCTCGCTCCCCTCTCCGTACGTGAGGCACTCAAGAACATCGGCCGCTGACGCACCAGCAGAAACGCCCGCCACACCCGCCTGCGTGGCGAGAAAAACCATTCGACGTGGCCGGATACGTCGGCGATGATCGCCTCATGTTCCGGCTCGCCTTCCTCCTCGCAGCATCCGCAGTCGCGGATGCGCCGAAGGCTGCCGTCCCGATCATCGTGGCCGCCGTCGACGGCGCCCGAAGCTGACCCTTCCCGGATCGTCCGGCGGACCCCGCAGGGGGAGGGTCGGCAAGTCCTTGGGGTCCCCGTCCCGGCCGCTGAGCGCCGGGGCCATCACTCAGCTCCGCTGACACTCAAGAGGCTTCGAGGTACCGCCATGCCCAAGACGGCATACGTCCGCACCAAACCGCACCTGAACATCGGCACGATGGGTCACGTCGACCACGGCAAGACCACCCTGACCGCCGCCATCACCAAGGTCCTCGCCGAGCGCGGTTCCGGCACCTTCGTCCCGTTCGACCGGATCGACCGGGCGCCGGAGGAGGCCGCGCGCGGCATCACCATCAACATCGCGCACGTCGAGTACGAGACCGACACCCGCCACTACGCGCACGTGGACATGCCGGGTCACGCCGACTACGTCAAGAACATGGTCACCGGCGCCGCGCAGCTCGACGGGGCGATCCTCGTCGTCTCCGCGCTCGACGGGATCATGCCCCAGACCGCCGAGCACGTGCTGCTCGCCCGGCAGGTGGGCGTCGACCACATCGTCGTCGCCCTGAACAAGGCCGACGCGGGCGACGAGGAGCTCACCGACCTCGTGGAGCTGGAGGTCCGCGAGCTGCTCTCCGCGCACGGCTACGGGGGCGAGTCCGTACCCGTCGTACGGGTGTCCGGCCTCAAGGCTCTTGAGGGGGACCCCCGTTGGACGGCGGCGATCGACGCGCTGCTCGACGCGGTGGACACCTATGTGCCCATGCCCGAGCGGTACCTCGACGCGCCGTTCCTGTTGCCGGTCGAGAACGTGCTCACGATCACCGGGCGCGGGACGGTCGTCACCGGAGCGGTCGAGCGCGGCACGATCCGGGTCGGCGACCGCGTCGAAGTGCTCGGCGCGGCCGTCGACACGGTGGTGACCGGCCTGGAGACCTTCGGCAAGCCCATGGACGAGGCGCAGGCAGGGGACAACGTGGCGCTGCTGCTGCGCGGGGTGCCCCGCGACGCCGTACGCCGCGGGCACATCGTCGCCGCGCCCGGCAGCGTCGTCCCCAGTCGCCGTTTCTCGGCCCAGGTGTATGTCCTGTCGACGGGCGAGGGTGGTCGTACGACGCCCGTCTCCACCGGGTACCGGCCGCAGTTCTACATCCGCACCGCGGACGTGGTCGGCGACGTCGACCTCGGCGAACGCGCGGTCGCCCGGCCCGGCGACACCGTCACGATGACGGTCGAGCTCGGGCGTGAGGTGCCGCTGGAGCCGGGGCTCGGCTTCGCGATCCGCGAGGGCGGCCGGACGGTCGGCGCGGGGACGGTGACCTCGGTGGACTGACGGCCGAGGGGCAGGACGAGGGTGCCCGCTCCCGCTACGGGGGAGCGGGCACCGGCTCGTACCGAGCGCCGTCGCAGAGTCCGCGGCCCGCGCGAAGCCCGGCAGCGATGACCGCGCTCCTGAAAGGGGCGGCACAATGGACCCGTGGACGAGCCGATACCCGTGATACGGACCGTGGACCACGGAACCGCCAAGCTGATGCCGGACGTGGACCGGAAGCGGGCCTGGCTGCTCACGGTCGACGCCGCACCGCAGTCGTACGTCGATCTGGACGAGCCGACCCATCTGGAGTTCGAGTACGCCCGACGGCTCGGGCACGTCCTGGACACGGTCGTGGAGCCGGGACGGCCCCTGGACGTGCTCCACCTCGGCGGCGGAGCCCTGACGCTGCCCCGCTACGTGGCCGCGACCCGCCCCGGCTCACGGCAGGACGTGGTGGAGGCCGACCTGGGTCTGCTGGACCTGGTCCGCGAGCACCTGCCCGTGCCCGAGGACGCGGGCATCACGCTGCACGGCGCGGACGCGCGGGGCTGGCTCGAATCCGCCGCGCCCGCCTCCGCCGACATCGTGATCGCGGACGTCTTCGGCGGCGCGCGCGTCCCGGCGCACCTGACGTCCACGGCGTACGCGCGCGCCGCCGTGCGCGTGCTGCGCGAGGACGGCGTCTATCTGGCCAACCTCGCCGACGCCGCTCCCTTCGCCTTCCTGCGCTCTCAACTCGCCACGTTCGCGACCGTGTTCGAGGAGCTGTCCCTGATCGCCGAACCCGGTGTGCTGCGTGGCCGGCGCTTCGGCAACGCGGTACTCGTGGCCTCCCACCGCCCGCTCGACACGGCCGTCCTCGCCCGCCGCACGGCCGCCGACGCCTTCCCGGCTCGCGTCGAAAGCGGCGCCGCGCTGCGGGAGTTCATCGGCTCCGCCGCACCCGTGCGTGACGAGGACGCGGTTCCCTCACCCGAGCCGCCCGGCGGTGCCTTCAGCATCGGCTGACCGGAGCTCGAACTCCGCCACCGGTGACCCGTGGGCCACCGCCTTGGTCCGCCGGGTCAGATTCCGTACGTCCGGCACGCACAGCACGGCTGCCGTGACCACGACGACCAGCGCCGAACAGCCCCACAGGTCCTCGGGGATCTCCTGGTGCAGCGAGCAACGCCTGAACGAAAGTAACCTCTACCGGGAGTTGCTGAGCCTGGGAGCCCTTACCGGCTCGGGTCATGGCAAGATCGCCACGGGTGTCGTCCCGTGGACCCGAACGGGCACTGCAGCCTGGGCGGGACGGGCGTCAAGCTGGGTGACCCGTTCGAAACGAACTGGGGAGCGTCGTGCCCGACCGGCATCGCCCCCGCGCCCGAAGCGCCGGAGAAGAAACCGGACCGGCCTGAGTCGAGCCCAACCGGCCGTGGTGTCGATCGCCGTTCGCGCGCCGCCATGGCCGACGGGAACCGGTCGACCCCACCCTGTACGCCATGGAAGAACCGCTGGGCGGCATCCGTGCGCTCCACACGGCATCCACGATCACCGTCTACCAGGCGTACTCCCCGGAGATCGGTATGCCCGCAGTTCGCCAGGGCCGATTTACCGCTGCGTGGAAGCGGGACCGTATGACATGAGTCATCAAGCCGCGTTCACAGCTCCCATCCATGCTGCTGTGACCGGCGAGATGTGATCGTCCATGGCCCGAAGGGGGCATCGGCATGCACATGAGAGAGTGCAGCGTGATCCGCTACCCGCGAGGCTTCCACGGGGTCGCAGTGGGCGCTTCACCGGGGCCGGAAGACATGATCAAGGTGGCTCCCGCGGTCACGTACAGACGACTCCCGCAGTGTGATCGACACCCCACAGCTCGTAGGATCTGATGCGCTGTCCGGACATCGTTCGGAGGGCTGTGAAGCCGCACCAACCCGCAGCAGATGCTCCGGCCACCCTGGTTGAGCACGACGTTCTCACGCTCGATCGTCCACGGGCCGACGAAGGCGCAGTGGTTGAAGCGCAGTCGCTCGGGGAGCTCGTACGAAGTGCAGGCTGCGCCCGTAGCCGAGATACCTCCAGGCGAGGCACGCCTAGGGCGTATGCACATGGTCCCACTCAGCCTCCGCCTCCCTCTGGACTCCGTCGTCGTCGATCACAACCGGATAGTGGATCTTTCGCTCCGTCGTCGCCCGCCGCACGCGATCGATCGCGTGCTCGAACGAGAACTCCGGCGTGTGGACTCCGATGACGACCGACCAGTCGTTTCGGCAGGCATGTGACCACACACAAATGTACGGCTGCGCGCGCAGCCGGTTGAAGTACCTCAGCGTCCGGAAGTACAAAGACGGCATGGCCACGCAGCTCGGGGCGGCCGAGCCCCTCGGAGATGAGGCACTCGGCCGCCCCGCCGAGCTAAGGCTTGTGCCGTCGGTCGGGCGCGGACATCTAGCGAAGTGACCGGAGGCCCGCGCGAATCTCCTCAACGAGCAGCTCCGGCTGCTCCCAGGCGGCGAAGTGGCCGCCCTTGGGAAGCCTGTTGTAGTGGACGAGGTTCGGGTACGCCTGCTCCGCCCAGCTCTTCGGGGCCTGGTAGAGCTCATCGGGGAAGACGCTCACGGCAACCGGCAGGGTGACGCCATTGATACCGAAGAAGGAGGTCTTGTTCTCCGCGTAGAGGCGAGCCGCGGAGATCGTCGTGTTGGTCAGCCAGAAGAGCGTGATGTTGTCCAGGACGTCGTCCCGGGTGAGGCCTTCGGTGTGCCCGGCGAAGGCCCGGGAGATCAGGGCCAGGCTGGCCTTGTCGTGGTCGAGCAGGAAGGCCGCCAGCCCGACGGGGGAGTCCACCAGCCCGGTCAGCGTCTGCGGACGCGACGCCATCATGTAGGCGTAGTAGACGTGCCGGTACACGAAGTCCAGCTGCTCGACCGCCGCGTTCTCCTCGTCGGAGAGCGACAGGCCCGCCGGCAGCGGGTTGCCCGCGATGAGCGCGGCGTCGATGGCGGCCGGGATCACCTTGGGCATGTTGGTGTGGATGCCGATCAGGCCTTCGGGCTCCTGCGCCCCCATGAGGTCTGTGACGATCGCGCCCCAGTCGCCGCCCTGGGCGACGTACTTCGTGTAGCCCAGGCGCTTCATCAGCTCGCCCCAGGCACGGGCGATACGCTCGGGACCCCAGCCGGTCGAGGTCGGCTTGCCCGAGAACCCGTAGCCGGGCATCGACGGGATGATCACGTGGAAGGCGTCCGACGCGCTCCCGCCGTGGGCAGTGGGGTTGGTGAGGGGCTCGATGATCTTCAGCTGCTCGATGATCGAGCCCGGCCATCCGTGCGTCACGATGATCGGCAGAGCGTTCTCGTGCTTCGAGCGGACGTGAATGAAGTGGATGTCCAGCCCGTCGATCTCGGTGATGAAGTGCGGCAGGGCCTTCAGCTTCGCCTCGGCCTTGCGCCAGTCGTACTCCGACGCCCAGTACCGCGCGAGCTCCTTCATCGTCTCCAGCTGTGGGCCCTGCGACTGATCCGTGACGGTCTCCTTCTCCGGCCACCGCGCCGCCTCGATACGCGCACGCAGATCCTTGAGTTCCGCCTCGGGGAACTCGAACGTGAACGGACGGATCGCTGTCTCTTCTGGTGTTGCAGACATGCGTGGGGGTCTCCTTTTCAACATCAGCGGCCTCGTGCCGCTGACTCCTCCACGCTGACATCGCCGTTCGTGCCTCGCCCCTGTAGAAACCCCGGGGTCGAACCCGTGGCTGAACCCGGGGGCATGTTGTTCGCGCCGGAAACCACGGACCTTTGGGTCACGTACGGTCCGAAGCAGTCGCTGCCTGCAACGGCTTGTTGAAAGCACTGGACCAAGGCGGAGGATCATCGGCGGGCCGAGCGGTGATCGGAGTGCACCAAGCGCCGTGCGCGCCTGGACCCCGCATAGCTGCTGAAAGCCCCAAAAGCGCACTAAGGTGATAGATCAGGTGTCAAGCGGTGTCCGAGGGCAGCATGCCTAGTCGTTCCTGCCGCTTCGGTGGGCTGTGAACCCTACGAGCGGTCGGCCGAAAGCCCTTGCGAGGCCGAGTCGTGCGGTGAGGCTCGCACCGGAAGGCCAACCGGCTCGACCTGACCAGAATGACCGCGTTGGATGCGCAATGCACCAAGCAGCGGACCAGGGAGATCGACCCATGGGCGTGCCCGCCAGTGAAGCGCAGGTCGCACTGCGGGGCCGGAGCCAGGAGCTGGCCGCGCTGGAGGGGGTACTGGCCACAGCGCGGGCGGGCAGCAGCGCGGTCCTGGTTCTTCGTGGTGAGGCAGGGATCGGCAAGACCGCACTGCTGGACTACGCAGCCGGCCGGGCCGTCGGATTTCGTACGGTCGGCGTCGCAGGCATCGAGTCGGAGATGGAGCTACCGTTCGCGGGCCTTCACCAGCTCTGCGCGCCCATGCTGGGTCGGCTTCATGAGCTGCCTGGACCGCAGCGCAATGCGTTGTCCGTCGCGTTTGGACTGCGGGAGGGCGATGCGCCGAACCGGTTCCTGGTAGGCCTGGCCGTGCTCAGTCTGCTGGCCGGCGCCCCCGAGGATCAGCCGCTTGCCTGCCTCGTCGATGATGCGCAGTGGCTCGACGACGGGTCCCGGCAGGTGCTGGCGTTTGTCGCCAGGCGATTGAAAGCCGAGCGGGTGGCTTTGATCTTCGCCCTGCGGGAGCCCGATGGCGATCGTGAGCTGGCAGGTCTGCCGGAGCTGATCGTCGAGGGCCTCAGCGAGCCCGACGCGCGTGCCCTACTGGCTTCGGCCGTGCGCGTGCCGCTCGACCCGCTCGTACGGGACCGGATCGTGTCGGAGGCGCACGGCAACCCGATGGCCTTGCTGCAGGTGACGCACGCGCTCGCCCCTGCCGAGCTGGCGGGCGGCTTCGGACTCCCCGGCAGACGCTCCGTGGCGAGCTGTATCGAGACCGCCTTCCACCAGCAGTTCCGATCACTTCCGCAGGACAGTCGGCGGCTTCTGCTGACCGCCGCGGCCGAGCCGACCGGAGACATGGATCTGTTGTGGCGGGCGGCTGATCTGCAGGGGATACCGGCGGAG
Source organism: Streptomyces sp. GbtcB7 (assembly GCF_019091445.1). Classification (NCBI taxonomy): domain Bacteria; kingdom Bacillati; phylum Actinomycetota; class Actinomycetes; order Kitasatosporales; family Streptomycetaceae; genus Streptomyces; species Streptomyces sp. GbtcB7. Next base: position 265,277 of record NZ_JAGXJM010000007.1, on the reverse strand, counting down.
GCCGCAGCGCCGGCCGAGGCGGCGGGACTGGTCGAGTTCGGCACCAGGGTGCGGTTCCGTCACCCCCTGGTCCGCTCGGCCGTCTACCAGAGGACACCCGCGCCGGACCGCCGGACGGCGCACCGAGCACTGGCGGAAGCCACCGATCCCCGCGTTGATCCTGATCGCAGAGCCTGGCATCGCGCTCACGCCGCCACCCGGCCCGACGAGAGCGTCGCCGTCGACCTGGAACGCTCGGCCGACAGGGCGCGAGGCCGGGGAGGAGTCGTCGCGGCAGCATCGTTCCTGCGGCGGGCGGCGGAGCTGACACCCGATCCCGCGCACCGCGTCACCCGTGCACTGGCCGCCGCTCAGGCCGCGATCGACTCCGGCGGGGCCGACCATGCGCACAACCTGCTGGCGGCCGCGGAGGCCGGCCCATTCGACGACCTGCAGCGCGCCCGGCTGGATCGGCTGCGAGCCCGACTGGTCTTCTCCCAGCAGCGCGGGAGCGAGGCGCCCGGGCTTCTGCTCGACGCGGCACGCCGGCTTGCGCCTCTCGACAGCGCCCTTGCCCGTGACACCCTGCTGGAAGCTGTCGGCGCGGCGCTCTTCGCCGGCCGCCTGAGCACGGGCCCCGGGCAGCGCGAGGTGGCCGAGGCCGCCCGCGCCGGACCACCGCCGTCGACGCCGCCGCGGATGGTCGACGTCCTGCTGGACAGCATGGCCGACCTGATCATCGACGGCCACGCCTCCAGCGTCGACGCTCTTAGGCGTGCCCTGCGCGCCGTCCGGCAGGAGCAGAGATCCGGCACGACGGATGCGGACAGGCGCTGGCTGTGGCTGGCGTTCCGGGTGACACCCGAGCCTCTCGCCCCGGAGCTGTGGGACGACGACGCGTGGCACGAGCTGGCGACCGGCGCCGTCGGAATCGCCCGCGAAGTGGGCGCGCTCGCCGTCCTCCCGATGGTGCTGACCTACCAGGCGTGCTGCCACGTGCACGCCGGCGAATTCGGCACTGCGGCGGCTCTGATCGACGAGGCGACGGCGATCTCGGAGGCGGCGGGCGGCGTACCCATGATGTACACGTCCCTGGTGCTCGCCGCCTGGCGAGGACAGGAATCCCAGGCACGGGGCCTCATCGAGACGACCATCGAAGAGGTGCGCGCCCGGGGTGAGGGGCGTGTTCTCAGCCTGGCCGAGTACGCGACCACAGTGCTGCACAACGGCCTCGGCCACTACGAGGAAGCCCTGGCAGCGGCGACGCGTGCATGTCAATACGAGGATCTGGGCTTCTTCGGCTGGACGCTTGCCGAACTGATCGAGGCGGCCGCCCGAAGTGGACAGCCGGCGGCCGCCGCGTCGGCGCTGGAGAAGCTCACCGAACGCACACACACCAGCGGAACAGAGTGGGCACTGGGCATGGAGGCCTGCTCACGCGCGCTACTGAGCGACGGCGAAGCTGCCGATGCGCTCTACCGGGAGGGGATCGAGCATCTCGGACGCTGCCGGGTCGCCGTCCAGCTGTTCCGTGCCCGTCTGCTGTACGGCGAGTGGCTGCGTCGCCAGAACCGCCGTCAGGAAAGCCGTGCTCAACTGCGCTCCGCCTACGAGGCGTTCAGCCGGATCGGAGCCGATGCCTTTGCCGAGCGGGCCCGCAGGGAGCTTCTGGCAACCGGAGAAACCGTACGCAAGCGGTCGGTCGACGCCGTCGCCGAACTCACCGGCCAGGAGGCACAGATCGCCGGCCTGGCCAGAGACGGTCACACCAACTCCGAGATCGCCGCCCAGTTGTTCATCAGCCCACGCACGGTGGAGTGGCACCTGGGCAACGTATTCACCAAGCTCGGAGTCAGCTCTCGCAGACACCTCCGCTCAGCGCTCTCTCCTCCGCAAACGGCGACGACGACGGCGCATCCAGCAGCGGACGCCCCGGAGTCCGCGGCTCGTCGGGCACCCCGTTGATCGCCTCCTGATGCCCGGTGCACCGGCAATCAGCAGTCAGCGGTGTGGATGAGCGCGCCGAACAGGACTGTGAACACGCCTTGACCTGGATCAAGCCGTCTTTTCTGTGGATGATGTACCGCTGTGGCTGGGCGACGAAGGCCGGGCAGGAGACTGTTCTGGCCGTCGAGATCACCCGCGACGGCTTCGAGTGGGCACTGCGTCACGCGTGCCTGTCGAGCTATGTGCGCGGGCTGTCACCCTGACCGCGGCACCTGGCAACGTCAGCTCAAGCGCGCACCGGCCCGCGTCCAGTGGGATCCGGAGCGTGATCTGCACCTGCGCCCCCTGACGTACCGCTCGCTCCAACTCGGGCTGTCCGGCGAGGCCGTAGGGCGCTACGCGGACGAGTGGACGGTGGCCATCAGCGACGTGACTCCGCTCGCCCGCGAGATCCACGACCTCGTAGGCCGCAACGAGATGGACGCTGCGACCGTGCTGCTGCCCCAGGAACACCCCTACCCCGCCGGGGACGAACTGCTGGCCCATCTCCGTCCATGACCGGACAAGCCGGCCGAACGGCCGACGGCCGTCCGTGAGAGGAACGACGGCTTGATCCACGTCAAGCCTCGCTCACAGACCTTTGGGCTCAGCGCCCCCGCAGACCATCGGTCCGCTGTATGCCCGGCAAACTCAGAGATCTCCCGGGACTGCGCGCAACACCTTGACGAACGTAACCTTCCAGCACGTATGAAGGTCTGGGGTGTTACCGCCCCCGGGTGGCAAACGACCATCGGTGGGCCGACCCAGCTGCGTTACGCGGCGTAGAGAGCCGGGCACACGTCGGGGCGCCCGCTGGGCTGGGTCCGTGTGGCCGTCGTTACTGCGAGGCAGCTTTGAGCTGAGCGGTGATCTTGGCCAGAGCCTTTTCGGCGGGGTGCTGCTTGATGAGCCCCTCACGACCTGCGGCGCGGAGCTCCACCACCGCTACACCTTCGGGACCTGCGGCCACAACAACGGTCACAACGGTGGGGTTCAGGCCCCCAATCCCTACACCGACCATTGCCCGTACGGCGATGTCCCCGTTGTCTCGGGCCTCCGCGCCTAGCAGACTCCCCATGTCGGCCAGAGTCGTGTGGACCAGCTGGGAGACTGCCGTCACCGTTCCGGACAACTCGACAAGAGTGGTACTGACGTCCTTCTTTGTCCATTTGAAGCCTCGCGCGCCTCCACGAGCACCGCCCCGTGCCCCTGCTCTGCCCAAACCGTGCGTTCCGGTGGCCGCGCCTCCAGCGGCAGCTCCTATCGAGCCGCCCTTCGCACCGAGTTGCATCATCGCGGCGAGCAGGAGCTCGTTCTCGCTGGCCTCATCGAACATGCCCGCCTCCTCAGCACCAACAAGACATGGCTCTACAACCAAAGTCACCCAGTCTTACCACTGGCCAGCGGCCTCCTCCAGATCGGCTGCCGCATGTGGTCCGGTGGCTGCAGCTCCCTCGCCGGCCCGCAGGTCACCTCCGTTCGGAGCCTCGCTATTTGTCTCGGCGTGTCCCTCGCCGAGACAGGCACCGGCGCTGTTTGAATCGTCATATGACTAAGGGTGACGATGCGGCCCTGTTCGGCAACCGATTCTTGACCGTGCCCGCTCCCTCGGAGAGCTTCCCCGAGGAGGGCATGGCTGCGACGGACGCAATGAGGCTGCTGGATGTGGACCTCGCCATGGAGGGTGACCCGCAGCGTAACCTCGCGACGTTTGTCACCACTTGGATGGAGCCGGAGGCGCAACGGATCATCGCCGAGAATCTCCACCGCAATTTCATCGACCATGCGGAGTACCCGATTTCCGCCGAGATCGAGCAGCGTTGCGTGCGCATGCTCGCCGACCTCTTCAATGCGCCGGGCAAGACAACCGGATGTCGGACCCAGGGCTCGTCCGAGGCGATCATGCTCGGGGCGCTGTCGCTGAAGTGGAAGTGGCGGGAGCGCCGCCAGGCGGCCAATCTGTCGGTCGACCGACCTAACTTGATCTTCGGCGGGGACGTCCACGTCGTGTGGGAGAAGTTCTGCCGCTACTTCGACGTCGAGCCGCGGATCGTGCCGCTTGCCGAGGGCAAGTACACGATCGGCCCGGAGGACGTGGAGCCTCTCCTCGACGGGAACACGATCGGCGTCGTCGCCGTCCTCGGCACCACGTTCACCGGCCACAAGGACGACGTCGTCGGGATCGACAAGCTTCTGCGGGACGTCCGCAAGGAGCGGGACCTCGACATCCCGATCCACGTTGACGGAGCCAGTGGCGCATTCGTGTGGCCCTTCCTCTACCCGGACTCGAAATGGGACTTCCGGCTTGAGCAGGTCCGTTCGATCAACGTCTCGGGACACAAGTACGGCCTGGTCTACCCCGGCATCGGCTGGCTGGTCTTCCGCGAGGAGTCCGACCTGCCCAAGGACCTCGTGTTCCACGAGAACTACTTGGGCAAGACCGACGCGACGTTCACGCTGAACTTCTCTACCGGCGCGTCGATGGTGCTCGCGCAGTACTACAACTTCGTCCGGCTCGGTCGCCAGGGCTACACCTACGTCATGAAGATGTTGCAGGAGAACGCCCACGCGTTGGCGGACAACCTGCGTAGCAGCGACCGCTTCGAAGTGATCGGGAGCGACCTCGAACAGCTGCCGCTGGTCGCTTTCCGTCTCGCCGGCAAGCACGCCTACGACGAGTCCGACGTCGCCTGGCAACTCTCGGCCGAGCGCGGCTGGATGGTGCCGGCGTACACGCTCCCGCCCAACGCGGAGCGGGTGAAGATCATGCGTGCCCTGGTCAAGGAGACCCTGAGCCGGGAGCAGATCGATCGCCTGAGCCAGGACATTGCCGACGCGTGTCGCACGTTGGACGACAAGGGTGCGACCCATGAGATCGAGCGGGCTCAGGTCAAGCGCGGCACCGGCTACTGACGCACCTCTGCTCCCCGGTTGCACACACCTGCTGGCTCTGAGGGCGTCTCCACAGCGAACCCTGCCTCGGGTAGATCTGCTGCGCGTGCCAGATACGTGCCAGATCGAACGGTCAGTCACGGTCAGTTGAGGAGCACAGCGGCGTCCACGCGTTCGTGACCACCGTCGCAGCGCACAACGCGTGAGTAGACCCGTCAGGAGGTGAGGATGCCGATGCCGTCACCGAGCAGCTTCAGTCCGATGACGAAGAACAGGACCGCCATCACGGCGACGTTGTGCTGAGCTGCCCAGTCTTTCCAGTTGCCGAGTGTGGTCTTCGCTCGCTCTCCGCCGAGCATGTAGACCCCCAGTGGGGCCAGCAGGCCGAGGGCGGCGATCAGGACGAAGATCGCCAGCGATGCCATCTCCTGCCCGACCGGCAGTCCGGCTGAGCCGATGGAGGAGGGATCCTTCGGCCGCCGGTGCCACAGCCGGGCGCCGAAGAGGACGAGGAGCACGCCCGGACTACTGCCACACCAGCGCGGCGACGCGGCGGAAGTTGCCGCCCAGGATCGCGGTGACGGCGTCGTTGGGGTATCCCCGGGCGAGCAGCGCGTTTTCGACAGTCAGCAGACTTTCCGGGGGCATGAAGTTGATCGGCCCCCAGCGGGTGTAGCAGTCGGGGAACGACTCCGGGCTCTGTTCGAGCATCGCGTTGAAGTCCTCGTGGTCGAACGGGTAGTCGGTCGACACTCCGACGTGTTCCGGGCCTACGAGATCGACGGCGTAATCGATGTGCCGCACAAGCGCGTTGATGGTGGCGTCGTTGAGGCCGAGGAAGATACCGACACCGGTGATGCCGATGACCCCGCCCGTGGCGGCGCACTCCTTGGCCTGTTCGTCGCTGATGTTGCGGGGATGCTCCCACACCGAGCGCATGCATGAGTGACTGTAGATCACCGGCTGTTCGGAGACCTCGCACATGTCCAGCCCGGTACGGGCACCGCAGTGAGATCCGTCTGCCACCATGCCGACGACATTCATCTCCCTTATCAGCGCCCGACCGTAGGCGGTGAGCCCCTCGTCGACCTCGTCCAGGCAACCGCCGCCGGCCGCGTTGCGGTTGTTGTAGCTCGGCAGCATCGTGCGGACACCGAGATCGTAGAAGTGGCGCACCCGGTCCAACTGCCCATCGAGCGGGCCGGAATCCTCCAGGTCGAAGGCCACCGCCACGTCCCCCGCACGCCCTGCGGCTTCCACGTCGTCGACGCTCGCAGCGAGCCGCAAACGTTCATCCGCGGCGATCCGCTGTCGCCAACTCGCGATCAGGCCGGTGACGTCCTCAGCGCTGTGGGGAACATAGCCCACGTTCACCGAAACGAAGCTGCCGCCCGGTCTGCGGTAGCGGGCCAGTTCGCCGACATCCGCGCGCCGCTCCAACGGCAGGCAGCAGTGTTGCTCCCACAGCAAGGGCGGACGGCGCGGGCCTGAAGATTCGTTCGGCATGGTACGCATCATGCCCGTGCCCCACCGGCTCCAGACTCGGCAGCGGGGACTGGGGTCCGTTCACCCTGGCCATCCTTCAGATCCCAGCCACAGGAACGACGGCTTGATCCATACCAAGCCGCGTTCGCAGACCGTTTCCTACAACCCTCGGGATGTTCTGGGGCCGGGAGGTCATCCACGACACCCCGAAGACCTCGATCGCCGCACCGCTCACGAACATCACGGCACACAGCGGACCCACCGGGACCGGCACGGCGAGTGCTGCGGCCGGGGCGGCGAGCGGGAAGACGCGGAGGGTGCCCGCGAGCAGCAGGCGGCGCGGCTTCCAGCGGGTCATCAGCAGTGCGCCGCCGACGGTTCCGGCACCGAACGCGCCGAGCGCGAGCCCCCATGGCCCCGGCCCGCCGAGGCTGTCCCGGGCGACCAGTGGACCGTAGACCGCGTCGGTGGCGCCGACGACCGCGACCACCACGGAGAACTGGGCGACGATCGTCCACAGCCACGGCCGTCCGACGAACTCCCGCCAGCCCTCGCGCAGATCGGAGAGCAGCCCGCCGCCGGGCTCGCGCGGCGGTATGTGACTCACGTCCAGGAACGACCGCAGCGCCCCGGCGACCGCGAACGCCACCGCGTCCACGGCGAGCACCCAGCCGGGCCCGACCAAGGCCACCATCGCCCCGCCCAGGGCCGCGCCGCCCAGGCCGGCGCCCTGCATCGCCATCCGGAACATGGCGAAGGCGCGGCTCGCCTGCTCCCCGCTCACCGAGGACATCAGCATGCCCTCGGCCGCCGGGCTGAAGAACGCCTGCCCGGTGCCGCCGAGCGCGGACAGCAGCGTCATCTGCCACAGTCGCGCCTCACCGGCGAGGACGAGGATCGCGAACACCGCCTGCGAGACGCAGTTCAGGGCGTTGGCCGCGACCATCACCCGATGACGCGGCAACCGGTCCGCGACCGCTCCGCCGATCAGCAGGAAGAGCACCAGCGGCAGCGTCCGAGCCGCCGCCACCAGCCCCACGTCACCCCCGTCGCCGCCCGTCTCGAGCACCGCGAACGCCGCGGCGATCAGCGCGCACTGGCTGCCCAGGTTGGTGACGACCGCGGCGGCGGTCAGCAGGGTGTAGTTGCGGCCCGCCCGGGCAGGGCGGCGGGAGCGGCGGGAGGAGTCGGCGGCGGAGATCACCGGCCGACTGTCGCTGCCGCGGTCCCCGCGCGCAACATCGTGCCTGGCCGCGGGCCGACTCGCCGCACCGGCGGCTTCTTTGACGCTGGTCGCGGTGTCTCCTATGGTGATCATGTCATGTTCATGATGATTCGCCACCCCCAGGAACGCTTTGTTCCCAAGGAAAGGAGCGTCATGCGAAAGCATGTTGCATCTCTGTTCGCCACGGCCGCGCTGGTGGGCGCCGCCCTTCCCGTCGCGGCCTCGATGCCCGCCTCGGCGGCTTCGTTCTCCTGTCAGCCGGTCAGCCACAGCTACACCGTCAGTCAGGAGAAGGTGGCTGTCCATGCCACGCCGTCGCCTCGGGGCAGCGTGGTCGGCTACAAGTACAAGGACAACAAGGTGCACGCCGACTATGCCTGCAGCAACAGCACCGGCAACTGGGTGTGCATCGGCCAGTGCCACGTCGACGAGGAGTCGATCACGGGCCGCTGGGTCTTCCGCAACTACCTGAAGGGCTGAGGCTCCCGGCGTTCCGGCCCGCCCGTCGGGGCGGGCCGGTGTGCCACCGGGGTCAGCCGCCGGTCGGGGTCCCGTGCAGCCGGACCGTGCCGAGGATCTTCATGATGGTCGCCTTGGCGACCTCGTCCTTCACGCCCTTGGCCCCGTAGAAGTTGAACGACACGAAATCGGCGGCGGAGTTCTTGAAGCCGAACGTGAGTGCCTTGCCGTCGCTCGCGCACTTGCCCTTGTCGGGTGTGTTGGTCGACTGGGCCCACCCGACGCTGCCCGTGATGCCCGAGGTGGTCGTGAAGGGCGTGGCCTTCTTGTCGTACGAGAGGCTCTTCTTGTCGGGCTGGGTGTAGCCGCCGAAGACCCACCAGGCGGGGGTGTTGATCGCGACCTCGTCGCTGTTCTTGGCACCGCTGGCGCCCTTGGTGCCCACCACGGCCAGGGGGGTGTCCTCGGTCCGGCCGTCCTTGTCGTCGTCCGAGGTGCACCACTTGGACTTGTACTCGGCGGTGCCCGACATCGTGATTCCCTTGTCCTCCTCCTTCGGGAACTCGAAGCCGATCCCGAGGCCGGGGGACTGGACCTCCCAGTCCGCGGGCACGTCGAAGGCGATGCCCCATTTGGGGTTCACCACGACCTTCCAGCCGGCGATGGTCGGCTTCTCCGTCTCCGTGCCGCGCGGGTTGTCGTCCGAAGCGGAGGCCGAGTCGCTCGGGTCCGCCGATGCCGACGTCGACGGGCCGGACGTGTCGTTCGTGCCGCCCTCGGCCTTGTCGTCCTTGTTTCCGCCGAGGACCAGGAATCCCGTCACGCCTGCGGCCACCACCACGGCCGTGGCCGCGACGATCGCCACGAGCTTCGTCCGGTTGCCGCCGTCGCCCCCGCCCTGCGGTGGTTGCGGCGCGCCCATGCCCGCGGGGGTGCCCCACTGCGGCTGCTGCCCGTAGGGGTTGGGCTGCTGATAGCCGGGCTGTTGGTACGGATTCGGCTGCTGGTACGGGCTGTTCTGCGGGTTCTGCTCGCCCCCGGGCGGCTGCTGTCCTGGCCACATGGGCGTTAACCCTAGTGGCACGAGGGAAACGATTCGGTCACTGCTCCTTGTCAGGGACGCATCGAAATCTGGCCAGAGCGGGCTACTCATGAGTAACATGCCGCCATGAGCGCAGACCAGATGACGATCGGCGAGATGCTCGCCGCCACCGTGCCGATGGCCCGGACACTGAACCTCGAGTTCGTGGAGACCACGCCGGACAAGGCCGTGGTGGCCCTGCCGGACCAGAGCGACTACCACAACCACGTCGGCGGGCCGCACGCCGGAGCGATGTTCACCCTCGGCGAGTCGGCGAGCGGGGCGATCGTCCTCGCCGCGTTCGGGGAGCAGCTGTCGCGCGCCGTGCCGCTCGCGGTCAGCGCCGAGATCGCGTACAAGAAGCTCGCGATGGGCCCCGTGACGGCCACCGCGACCCTCGGCCGTCCGGCCGCGGAGGTCGTCGCCGAGCTCGACGCGGGTCAGCGCCCCGAGTTCCCCGTGGCCATCGCCATCCAGCGCGCGGACGGCGCCGTCACGGGCGAGATGACCGTTGTCTGGACCCTGCGGCCGAACGGCTGAGCCGAGCGAACGGAACGGCGGCGGGTCCGCTCGGCCCAGAGGGCGTCGTTCGGATCGCCGCGGACCCGCGGTGATCCGAACGCCACCCCCTGGCGCCGGGCGGGGTCGCCCGGCGTTTGCCGCCGTGTCACCGCCCCCGTGTCACCGCTCCCGCGGCGCGGGGCCCGTGCTGCGGCGTACGACGAGCCGGACCGGCTCGATGTGATCGATCCGGGGCTTCGCCGAACCGTCGATGCGCGACAGCAGCAGCTGAAGCGAACGCCGGCCCGTCGCGGCGAAGTCGGTACGCACGGTCGTCAGCGGGGGCAGCATGTGGGCGGCCTCGGGGATGTCGTCGTAGCCGACGACGCTGACGTCGTCCGGAACGTGCCGTCCGGCCTCGTGCAGGGCGCGCAGCACGCCGAGCGCCATCTGGTCGTTGGAGGCGAACACCGCCGTGACCTCGGGGCGCGCGGCCAGCCGGCGGCCCAGCGCGTACCCGGAGTCCGCGCTCCAGTCGCCGATGAGCGGCTCGGGGACCTCGGCCCCCGCCGCCCGGAGGGTGTCCCGCCACGCTTCCAATCGGCGCTCGGCGGACAGCCAGCCCGTGGGGCCCGCGATGTGGTGAACCGTGCCGTGGCCGAGCTTCAGCAGGTGCTCGGTGGCCTGGCGCGCCCCGTCGCGGGAGTCCGCGGTGACGTAGGAGGCGTCGTCCCCGAGGTCGTTCTCCAGGACCATCAGGGGGACGTCGAGCGCCGCCTCCGCCAGGGCCCTGCCCACCCAGCGCTGCGGTGCGATGGCGAGCAGGCCGTCCGCCCCCTCGGCCGACAGCGTGTGCACGGCGCGGACCAGGGTGTCCCGGTCGGCCGTGTCGAGCGCGATGGAACTGACCAGGTAACCGGCTTCCTGGGCGGCGGAGTTGATCGCGGTCAGGATGGAGGCGGGCCCGTAGCGCGCCGCGTCGAACGAGATCACCCCGAGCATGCGTGTCCTGCCACTGGCCAGGGAACGCGCGCTGCGGCTCGGCCGGTAGCCGAGTGTGCGCATGGCGGCCACGACCGCCTCCCTGGTCTCGGGCCGCACCGCGGGACTGTCGTTGAGCACCCGGGAGACCGTCTGTTTCGAGACACCGGCCAGACGGGCCACGTCGTCCATCACCGGGCGCGCCCCCGCGAAGCTGCGCCGGCTGCGTCCCTTGGGGCCCTCGGCTCCCTGGGGGACGGCGCCGTCCGTGGCACCTCGGGTCATGGGGGCGCTTCCTCCGACGTCTCGGCGGCGGTCTGTCCCGATCCGCCCGGCAGGCCCACAGGATAGGCCCGCCTGCCGCGTCGGCCGCCTCTAGGGCCTGTCCGTCGTGATCGTCCAGGCGCGGGTGGTCACCCACTCGACGCGCCACACGGCCGCCCGTCCCGTGACGTCGCCCGCCTGCTCGGGCACGTACACCGGAGCACCGGCGGCCCGGGGCAGCAGCCGCAGCGTCAGGCCGTGGGTGCGCAGGGCTTCGGAGGGGAGCCGGTCGAGACCGAGGTCCCAGACGCGGCCGGAGAAGAACTGATCGGCGACGAGGGTGTCCCCGACGTACGCGCGCCCCACGTCGCCCGTCCAGTGAAAGCGCAGCAGCGTGCCGGACGGTTCACGCAGCAGCTCGTCGGGGACCTCCACGCGGTACTCGGCCGCGGAGGTCGTGAAGTGCTCGTCCGCCGGGGCACTCGCCCGCCCCAGGGGGCCCTTCCTGAGCGCGGGCGGCGGTCCCGCGGGGCGCACCAGGGTGGCGGCGAGCGCGGTGTCCTCGGCGTCGACCCCCTCGGCGATCGTGCAGCGGGTGAACGGGCCGTCGGCCGTCGTCGACAGCGGAGTGCCGGCCACCGTCAACACCCCTTCCGGCGCGGGGAGTACGGCGAAGGAGGGCCGCGTCGCCGAGCTGTGCACGCGGAGTCCGTCCTGGTCGAAGACGACCCCGTCCGGGCAGAGCACCAGCCGCTCGGCGCCCCAGGCCGTGCCGCGGTAGGCGGTGCGCGCGCTGTCGGCGTCGAGCACGAGCAGGCCGATGTCGTCGCCGTCCGCGGTCTTCACCTGGACCAGGGCGTCGGTGCCCGGGCGCAGACCGGTGATCAGGATCCGGTCGCCGGTCTCGGTGACCTCGCCGGAGGGCGTGTCGACGGACGCGACCGTGCCCGCGTCCAGGGCGAGTTCGACCGGAATGCCGTCGGTGGCGGCCAGCACCAGGACCGTACGCCCGTCGTCCTGGACCCGGCACACCGGCTGGGCGGTGGCCCAGTCGAGCCGTAGACCGGCGACGTTCAGACGCAGCGGCCAGCAGAAGTACGCGCCGGTCGGGACGGTGACAGGGGCGCTGGGCAACGTCAGGGCGGGAGCGTCGGGGAAGTCGACCGTGAAGGTCGTGCCCGGGTGGGCCGGCAGCGGTTCATGCGGCTGGTGGTTGTTGACGAACAGGAAGCCGGAGGTGCCGTCGCCGCGCACGGCCCAGCGCAGGGTGTCCCGGTCGGACTGGGAGGCGGGCTGCCGCTCGGGCAGGACGGACTCCATGGGGGCGATCACGTCGCCGAAGTCGGCCAGCAGCAGGTGCTGGAGGCGCAGTGCGTGGTACGAGGGCCGGACCTGGCCGTACTCGCCCAGCGGCGCCTGGAAGTCGTAGGTGAGGACGGGCAGGTCGTTGGGGTAGCCGGTGGCGTGGGACTCCTGGAGCGTGGTGAGTTCACCCGCCGGGTTCGTGCCGCCGTGGAACATGTAGTAGCCCTGCCAGACCGAACCGCAGCCGATCTTGGTGAGGCCGAGCGCCCCGATGTCGTCGGGCTCGACGCGTGGCCTGCGGTGGTAGGCGACGGCCATGCCGCCGCCGAGCTCGCAGGTGGCCCAGGGAAAGCGGTCCGTGGGCGTGGGGTCGCCGCCGCGTACGGTCGTCGGGCGCAGGTCGGCGCCGATGCCCTCGTCGTCGCGCTGATGGGTGAAGAAGAAGTGCTTGCGGCAGGTGTCCGGCCAGCCGTCGTCCGCCTCCGTCCAGAACGTCTCGGTGTAGCCGCCGTACAGCGGGAGCAGTTCGTCGGACGGTAGTTGGACCCCGCCCCACGCCGTGGACGTCCACAGCGGCGCGCTCAGACCCGCCTCCTGGGCCATCCGCTTCAGGGTGAGGAGGTGGCCGGGCTGGTCGTAGAGCTCGTTCTCGATCTGGATCGCGACGATCGGACCGCCGTGCGCCCGGTCCAGTCCGCGCAGCTGTTGCGCGATCGCCGTGAACCAGCCGCGTACGGGCTCCAGATAGGCGGGGTCGTCGGTGCGGGGCGCGCGGGTGCGGGCGAGCAGCCAGTCCGGGAAGCCGCCGTTGCGGACCTCCGCGTGACACCAGGGGCCGATGCGCGGGATGAAGTCCAGGCCGTGCCGGGCGCACAACTCGGCGAACCGCCGCAGATCGCGGTCGCCGTCGAAGCGGACGCGGCCCTCGACCTCCTCGTGGTGGATCCAGATGACGTAACTGGCGACGACGGTGACCCCGCCCGCCTTCATCTTCAGCAGCTCCTCCTCCCAGTCCCGGGCCGGGTAGCGCGCGTAGTGGAACTCGCCGGAGACCGGGAACCAGGGGCGGCCGCCGCGCGTGAGGTAGCGGCTGGTCACCTCGATGGGGTCGGGCGCCCCCGGGGCGTCGGTGAAGGGGAGATGGCCGGTCAGGGGCGGTGCGGGGGGCGCGGGGACGCGCAGGAGGTGCGGCATCGGGACTTCTCCGGTCCGGGTTGGGGGGCGGGCGTCGGTTTCGGCGGGGTGTGGCTGGGGGTGCGGGGTGCGGTGCAGCGAAGTACGGGCGCGGTGGGGCGCGGTCACTCGTCCCCGGTCCCGCTCCCGCTCCCGCTCCCGCTCCCGCTCCCGCTCCCGAGCCTGGGGCTTGGGAGCGTTCCCAGGCTCAGTGATGTTATCGGTAACATTACGCGCGTCAAGGGACTTTGGGGGCGATGGCGGAACGGCCCCGGAAGGCCGCGGTCCGCGTCGCGCCGGACCTCCCGCGGGCCGGGCGACGTCCTCGGAAACACCGGGGCCAAGTGGCGTTCCGCCTGTTCCGGAGGCGTTCACGGCGAGGCCACGCCCGTGTCCCCGCGGCCTGGCTGAGTGGTTCCAGCAAGTGAATCGCTCGGAGGCACCGGAGGGTCGCCCCATGGCCGGAACCGAACCCGTATCCGCCGCCGTCAACCGTCGTCGAATTCTGCTCGCCTCGGGCGCCACGGCAGCGGCCGGCGTCGCCGGAACCAGCGCGGGGGCGCTCCTGCCGCGCCAGCGCCAGAACCCCGCCGTCGAGCCCGCCGCACGGACCGTCGCCCAGCGGCCGCCCCGCAGCGCCCCGCGGGCGGCGCCGTACGCCCTGACCACCCTGGAGACGACGGCCCGCCTCGGCGGCAGCGCCCACACCGGCACCTACCGACGGCTGGTCTCGGGCCCCGGCTGGCCCCTGGTCGTCCGCAAGGAGCTCGCCACGCCCGGTGCCGGGCGCCAGGACCGGCGTACCCCGCTCGCGTGCTTCGTACAGTTCACCGACCTCCATCTCGCCGACGTACAGAACCCGCTGCGTACCGAGTTCCTGCGCTCGCGCGGAGCCTCGTCGTGGCGGGCGCAGGAGGCGCTGACGGTGGCCGGGGCGGTCGCGCTCGTCGAGCAGGTGAACGCGCTCGGCGGAGGGCCGAACACCAGGCTTCGTCCCGCCTTCGTGATGACCACGGGCGACAACGTCGACAACAACTCCGCGATCGAGCTGGAGTGGTTCCTGACCGTGATGAGCGGTGGCCGGATCACGCCGAACACCGGTGACCCGCGGGCGTACGAAGGTGCCCAGAACTCCGGTCTCCCCCTGTTCTGGCACCCCGGGGACCCCCACCTGCGCGACCTGGACAAGCGGCGCGGGCTGCCCCTGATCCCCGGCTTCCTCGCCGCGGCCACCCGCCCGATCACCAGCCCGGGGCTGCGCATCCCCTGGTACTCCACGGTCGGCAACCACGACGATCTGCCCGGCGGTTGCCTGTCGCCCGCGCTGAACGACTTCGCCGTCGGGTCCCGCAAACTGCTGTCGGTGTCCGCCGGGGACGCGGCCGCCTACGCCAAGGCGCTCGGGTCGGGCGACGATCCGAAGAGCGAGGTGCTCAAGGCGATCCTGACCAGGAACGCGGCCTCGGCGCGGACCGTGACCGCCGACGAGCGGCGCCGGCTGTGCACCCCGCACGACTATCTGGCCGCGCATCTCGACCCCGCTCACGCCGGTGCCGGTCCGGTCGGCCACGGCTACACCCAGGACAACCTGGACGGCGAGCGGATGTACTACTCCTTCAAGGTGGCCGAGAACGTCCTCGGCATCAGCATCGACACGACGTACCGCAGCGGCCACTACGAGGGTTCACTCGGCAGCGACCAACTCCGCTGGCTGGAAAGGACCCTGGCCGCGCACAGCTCCCGGTCCTACGACGCGGACGGCCGGCTCGTCCGCAACTCCAGGGCCGACGACGCCCACATCCTGGTCTTCAGCCACCACCACAGCCCCAGCATGACCCGCCGTCCCGATGCCGCCCGCACGGACGAGCCGCGCCACGACGGAGCGGAGGTCATCGCCCTGCTCAGCCGGTTCCCGAACGTGGTGGCCTGGATCAACGGGCACAGTCACGTCAACCGGATCACGCCGCACGCGCACGCGACGCCCGCCCGCTCCTTCTGGGAGGTCAACACCGCCTCCCACGTGGACTATCCGCACCACGCCCGGCTGATCGAGCTGACCGACAACGGGGACGGGACGGTGTCCCTGTTCACCACCCTCGTCGAGTCCGCCGCGCCGCACCGCACCGCCCGGGACTTCGACGACCTGTCGGCGGTGGGACTCGCCTCCCTGTACCGGGAAGTGGCCTACAACGCTCCCGGCCTCGCCGAGAGCATGAAGGGCGGCGTCCAGGAGGGCTGGGCGGGCGGTCCCGGGGACCGCAACGCGGAACTGGTGGTGGCGGGAGGCTCGGCGGCGGCATAACCCACCCTCGCCGCGGTCCCTACCGCGGTTCCTACTTCGGTCCCTGCCGTGGTCCCTGCCGTGACCTCTGCTGTGGTCCCTTCGGTTGTTGTCGGGGTGTCGGCGGTTCTTGTTCATTTCATTGACACGAGTCACCGGCGGTCATAGTTTTCGCGCCGTACCCGTGCCGTGTGACGGCGTGTCACGTCCGGTCTGATGCCTGGTGTGTTCAAGGGCCGAACGCGGCCGCTGTCGTCGGCGCGCGTACCCGCGGTTCACGACGACGTGCCCGCGCACCGAAGGAGTGACGGCTCATGTCCCACACCTTTTCCCGGCGTTCGACCCTGCGTCTGCTGGGCGGCGCCATCGCGGTCGCCGCGGCGGCCACCACCGCCACCGGCCCCGTCCCGCTCGCCCGGGCGGAGTCCAGATCCGGCGCCGGCCCTCGCGTAGAGGGTTTGATGGTCAAGCTCACACTCGACGAGAAGATCTCCCTGCTGCACGGCGCCACCGACCCCGCCTCGCTCGGCCAGGCCGGATACGTACCCGGAGTACCCCGCCTCGGCATCCCCCCGCTCCGCCTCGCCGACGGCCCCGCCGGAGTCCGTGTCACCCGGCACGCCACCGCCCTGCCCGCCCCGGTGCTTCTCGCCTCCGCCTTCGACCCCGGCCTGGCCCGCCGCTACGGGCAGGTCATCGGGCGCGAGGGCCGTGCCCTCGGCCAGGACGTGCTGCTCTCCCCGATGGTCAACCTCATCCGCACCCCGTACGCGGGCCGCAACTTCGAGACCTTCGGCGAGGACCCACTGCTCGCCGGCGACCTGGTCGCGGCCGAGATCCGCGGCATCCAGGGCGAGGGCCTCATCGCGACCGTCAAGCACTTCGCGCTGAACAACCAGGAGCAGGACCGCATGTCCATCGACGTGCGGGTCGACGAGCGGACCATGCACGAGGTCGAACTGCGTGGCTTCGAGGCGGCCGTCGCCGCCCGCACCGGCGCGGTCATGGGCGCGTACAACAAGGTCAACGGCACCTTCGCCTGCGAGAACAAGACGCTCCTCACCGACATCCTGCGCGAGCGGTGGGGCTTCGGCGGCTGGGTGATGACCGACTGGTTCGCGGCCCACAGCACCGGCACCGCCCTCACCGCGGGCCTCGACATGGAGATGCCGGACGGGACGTACTTCGGGGCCGCCCTGAAGACGGCCGTACAGAGCGGCGCCGTGCCCGAGTCCTACGTCGACCGGGCCGTACGCCGCGTCCTCGCCGTGATGGACCGCTTCGGGCTGCTCGACGGCAGCGTCCTGCCCCGTCCCGCCCGCGACCCGAAGGCGGGCGCGACCGTCGCCCTGGAGGTCGCCAAGGCGGGCGCGACGCTCCTGCGCAACAAGCGACACGCACTGCCCCTGACCGGCGCCGCCGCCCGCAGCATCGCCGTCGTCGGCCCCACCGGCTCCCTGCCGTTCATCAGCGGCGGCGGCAGCGCGCACGTCGTCCCGGACCACGCCGACAGCCCGCTCGACGCCATCCGCTCCCGAGCGGGAGGCGGCGCCCGGGTGTCGTACGCGCTCGGTGAGGACCTCTTCGGCAAGGCGATCCCCGACGGGGCGCTGACCGCGGGCATCGACACCGAGGGCCAGAACGTCCCCGCCGGAGGGGCCTGGACGTACACGGGGACGCTCACCGTCGCGGACGCCGACGAGTGGACCTTCGTCATCCACTACTCCGGCATCCGGCCCACGGTGCTCGTCGACGGCGTCGAGCTCTTCCCGCCGCTGCCCGGCTACGGCGAGTACTTCAGCGGCGGTCTGGTCTCCGCGGCGCCCGACGGACTCGCCGTACGCCGCAAGGCCCTGAACCTCTCCCGGGGCGCGCACCAGGTCTCCATCACCGCCCAGGGCGCCGACACGGGACAGCTGTTCCGGCTGCGGCGCATCACCGGCGCGACCCGCGCGCAGGACGTCGCCGAGGCGGTCGACGCCGCGCGCGCCGCCCACAGCGTCGTCCTCTTCGCCTACGAGGACGCCACCGAGGGCCTGGACCGCGGCACCCTCGCACTGCCCGGCAACCAGGAGCGGCTGATCAGGGCCGTCGCCGCGGCCAACCCCCGGACGGCCGTCGTCCTCAACACCTCCTCCTCGACCTCGATGCCCTGGCTGGACGGCACGGCCGCCGTGCTCCAGATGTACTACCCGGGCCAGGAGGGCGCGGCCGCCACCGCCGCCGTCCTGTTCGGCGACTGCGATCCCGGCGGCCGGCTCACCCAGTCCTTCGCGGTGGACGACGCCCACCACCCGGTCGCCGGTGACCCGCACCGCTATCCCGGCGTGAACGGCACCGAGGAGTACTCGGAGGGGATCCACGTCGGCTACCGCTGGTACGACGCGCAGGGCGTGCGTCCGCTGTTCCCCTTCGGGCACGGACTCTCGTACACCTCGTTCGCGTACGAGGACCTGCGGGTCCGGGGGAGAGAGGTCGGCTTCACCGTGCGGAACACCGGGCGGCGCGACGGTGTCGAGGTGGCGCAGGTCTACCTGGGGCCGTCGCCCGATCTCCGGCTCGACCAGGCCGTACGGGTGCTGGCCGGGTACCGGCGGCTCGCGCTGCGGGCGGGGGAGCGGCGACGGGTGACGCTGCGCCTCGACCCGCGCACGCTGTCGTCCTGGGACGCGGGGCGGCACGACTGGGTCCTCGGCACCGGGCGGCGCGCGGTGTGGGTGGGCTCGTCGTCGCGGGATCTGCGGCTGCGCGGCAGCGTGGAGGTGGGCGCGTGAACAGGGGGCGGTTCGTCCGATCCGGCCGCCTGCGCACGCTGCTGGTGGGGGCGACGGTCTTCGCCGCCGCGCTCGCCGCCCCGACCCCGACCCCGGCCAACGCCGCCCCGGCCTCGGCACCGGCCCTTGCCGCCTCGGCCCCGGCGCACGCCGCGCAGGACCCGACCGTCGTGCGTACCACCGCCGGGCTGGTCCGGGGCGAAGCCACCGCCGAGGGACGCCAGTTCCTCGGCATCCCGTACGCACAGCCGCCCGTCGGCGCTCTCCGCTGGAAGAAGCCGGAGCCGGTCACACCCTGGCCCGGTGTGCGCACCGCACGGGACTTCGGCAACCGGTGTGTGCAGACGGCCAGTTGGGACCCCGGCTACGAGCGGCCCAGCCACACCGAGGACTGCCTCGACCTCAACGTGTACGTCCCCGAAGGCGCCCGAAGCCGACCGGTGATGGTCTGGCTGCACGGCGGCGGGCTCACCGCGGGCGCGGGCGAGGACATCGTGCCCGACACCTTCGCCCGGCAGACCGGCACGGTCGTCGTGACCGTCAACTACCGCCTCGGCGCCATGGGATTCCTCGCCACGGCCGGACTGGACGGCGAGGCGCGCGACGGGGTCTCGGGCAACTTCGGCATGCTCGACCAACAGGCCGCACTGCGCTGGGTGCACGCCGACATCGGCCGCTTCGGCGGTGATCCCGGCCGTGTCACCGTCGCGGGCGAGTCGGCGGGCGGCCGCTCGGTCTGCACCCAGCTGGCCTCGCCGACCTCGAAGGGCCTGTACCGGGCGGGGATCGTCGAGAGCGGCGCGTACGGGAACTGCGCGGCGCGCGCCCACGAGGCGGCCGTGGCCGCAGGCGCGGCCTTCGCGCGGAAGGTGGGCTGCGCCGATCTGTCGGCGGCGTGTCTGCGCGGCAAGTCGTCCGCGGAGATCCTCGCCGCCCAGGGCGGATTCGACTGGGGGCCCGTCGTGGGCGGCGCCTTCCTGCCGGTACAGCCCTTCGAGGCCTACGCGAAGGGGGCCGCGGCCCGGGTCCCCGTACTGAACGGGGCGAACGAGGACGAGGGGCGGCTGTTCGCGTTCGCCCGGTTCGACCATGCCGGCACCCCGCTCACCGCCGAGCGGTACCCGGCGGTCGTGAAGGAGGCCTGGGGCGCCGATCCGGGCGAGCGCGTGCTCGAGCGCTATCCGCTCGACGGCTACGCGTCGCCGATCCTCGCCTACGCCACGGCCTTCGGTGACTACCTCATGGCGTGTCCGGCGCTGCGGCTCGACGCGGTGCTCGCCGGACGCGGGCCCGTGTACGCGTACGAGTTCGCCGACCGCACCTCGCCGCCGTTCGCCTCGCTGCGCGATCTGCACACGGGCTTCGACTTCGGGGCGACCCATGTGAACGAGGTGCAGTACCTCTTCAAGCACTTCGGGCTCACCACCCCGCTGAACGCGGAGCAGCGGGTGCTGTCGCGGCAGATGATCCAGTACTGGGGGTCCTTCGTCAGGGGCGGGGTGCCGCGTGCCGACGGGCAGCCCGCGATGCCCGGTGGAGCCGGTCCGGTGCTCTCGCTGCGGACCGCCTCCCGGGGCGGAGACTTCGTGAGCACGACCGTCCACCGGGAGCATCGGTGCGACCTGTGGGACGCCGCCGCGCGAGGCTGAGCGGTAGGCTTCCCGGCGTGTGCCCGTCGTCGCGGGCGCACGCCGGGAAGTGTGCGATTCGGGAGGAACCGGCGTTGGACGTCCAGCATTGGCTCGAGACGGTGCCCGCGGTCAGCATCTATGCGCTGGTGGCCCTGGTCATCGGCCTGGAGAGCCTGGGCATCCCGTTGCCCGGTGAGATCATCCTGGTCTCGGCGGCGCTGCTGTCCTCGCAGCACTCGGGCATCAATCCCGTCATTCTCGGGGCGTGCGCCAGCATCGGCGCGGTCGTCGGCGACTCCATCGGCTACGCCATCGGCCGCAAGGGCGGGCGCCCCCTGCTGGCCTGGCTGGGCGCGAAGTTCCCCAGGCACTTCAGCGAGGGGCACGTCGCGACCGCCGAGCGGTCCTTCCAGAAGTGGGGCATGTGGGCCGTCTTCTTCGGCCGGTTCATCGCGCTGCTGCGGATCTTCGCGGGGCCGCTCGCGGGTGTGCTGAAGATGCCGTACTGGAAGTTCCTGATCGCCAATGTGCTGGGCGGGATCATCTGGGCCGGGGGCACCACCGCGGTCATCTACTACGTGGGTGTCGTCGCCGAGTCCTGGCTGAAGCGGTTCTCGTGGGTCGGGCTCGTGGTGGCCGTGCTCATCGGGCTTGCCTCGATGCTGATCGTGAAGCGCAAGGCGAAGAAGGCGGCGGCGGAGATCGAGACGGGGGAGCGGGAGCCGGTGGCGGCCGCCGAGTAGGTTTCCGTCGTCGTGTGTCTGCAGGTTGTACGTGGCTGGGCGCGCCCACGCGGCGGAGCCGCATAGTGAACACGGCCCCGCGCCGCTGAGGGGGCGCTTCAGCTCCCGTGTGCTTCCTTGTGCGTCTTTGCCAGGTCCACGTAGAAGGTGCCGTTCAGGGTGAGGCCCTGGCGTTCCTCCTCCGTCAGGGGGCGCTTGACCTTGGCGGGGACTCCGGCCACCAGGGAGCCCGGCGGGACCCGCATCCCCTGAGGGACCAGGGCCTGGGCCGCCACCAGGGAACCGGCGCCGATCACCGCGCCGTTGAGGACCGTGGCGCCCATGCCGATCAGACAGTCGTCCTCGACCGTCGCGCCGTGCAGCACGGCGTTGTGGCCGACCGAGACGCGTTCGCCGACCGTGATCGGGAAGCCGGGGTCGACGTGGAGGGTGCAGTTGTCCTGGATGTTGCTGTCGGCGCCGATGACGATCGGACCGAAGTCGGCGCGCAGTACCGCGCCGTACCAGACGCTCGCGCCCGCGTGCAGGGTGACGTCCCCGATCACCACGGACGTCGGTGCCGTGAACGCCTCCGGGTCCACCTGCGGGTCCTTGCCGCCGATCCCCATGATCAGCGCCTGCTGCGTCATCAGCGTCTCCTCGTTGTCGTCGGCGGCGGCGGTACAGCGGCACCGTATGCCATCGCTCCCGGCCCCGGTGGGGCGAAGATCACAGCGGTGATCTCTGCTGGGCCCAGGCCGCCCTGAGTACGGTGAGCGTGTGCCCAGCAACAGGAACGTGTTCTCATCATGGCGGCGCCGCCTCGCGCAGCGCGCCGTCCACGCGTGCTGGGCCTGGGTGCAGCGCACGGGTTCGGTGACGGCCGAGCACCCGGGGCGGCTGCGCTTCGGCGCGATGGGAACGGGTACCAGACTCGCCTTCCCGCTCGGCACCGTCTTCGGTGAACCCTGGATCCACCTCGGCGCCCACTGCATCGTCGGCGAACAGGTCACCCTCACTGCCGGTCTGATGCCCGACCTAGACCTCGGCGCCGACCCGATCCTGCGCGTCGGCGACGGTGTCGTGCTCGGCCGCGGCAGCCACGTCATCGCCGACACGACGGTCACGATCGGCAGCGACTGCTACTTCGGGCCGTATGTGTACGTGACGTCCACGAACCACTCGTACGACGATCCGCACGTGCCCATCGGCAAGCAGTGGCCCCGGATGGAGCCGGTGGAGATCGGATCCGGCTGCTGGATCGGCACCGGGGCGGTGATCCTGCCGGGGGCGCGGATCGGGCGGAACGTCGTGGTGGCGGCCGGCGCGGTGGTGCGCGGCGCGGTGCCGGACCACTCGGTCGTGGCGGGGGCTCCGGCCCGGGTCGTACGGCGCTGGGACGCGGTCGACGGCTGGCAGCCGCCGCTGCGGACGCCCGCGCCGGTCCCGATTCCCGACGGGGTGACCCCGGAGCAACTGCTCGCGCTGTCGGAGCTGGACGAGGAGACCGTGGAGCGGCTGGCGGAGCTGGACGCCGAGTCGTCCTGAGGCCGATCGGCAGGGGTCAGCCGGTGGCCAGCAGTACCGTGCCGACCAGCGCCAGGCCCGCGCCCGCCGCCTGGATTCCGCGCAGCCGTTCGCTGAGGAAGCCCCGTGCGGCGAGGGCCGTGACCACCGGATAGAGCGAGGCGAGGACGGCTGCCACCGTGACCGGGCCGTGCTGGGCGGCGACGGAGTACGTGCCGTTCGCCGCGACGTCCGCGAGGCCCACGAAGGCGAGCGCGGGCAGGGAGCGCCAGGGGAAGCCACCCTCGGGAAGGGCCGCGGCGCCGCGCCGCACGGAGACGAGGAGCGCCGCGCCACCGGTGGCGACGTTGGTCAGGCGCTGCACGAACAGCGCGAGGAACAGCCCGGTCACCGACGAGGACGCCTCCGCGATCAGCACGAACACCGTGCCGAAGCCGAGCGCGGCGATCAGTGTGAGGAGGACCGCCTGCCGCTGCACGGGGGCGCCTCTCCACTGGGGCCCGCCGGCGAGTACGACGCCCACGACGGCGACCGCGATGCCCGCCACCTGCGTCAGCCCCGGGCGCTCCCCGAGGAAGAGTCCCACGGTGATGGGGACGGCCACGGCCAGGGAGCCGAGTGGGGAGACGACGCCCATCGGGCCCAGGGCGAGCGCCTTGTAGAAGGCGAGCAGCGCGACCGGTCCGACGAGTCCCGCCGCGAACGCGAACCACAGCTGCGGTCCCGCCGCGCTCCAGCCGCCGGTCACGACCACGATCGCGCCCAGTACCGCCGCCGCGATCGACTGTGAGACGACGACCACGGTGAGCGCGGGCGTACGCCGGGTCAGCAGCCCTCCGCCGAAGTCGGCCAGGCCCCACAGGAGGCTGGTGGCCAGGGCGAAGAGCGCTGTCATGGGTCGCCTCGCAGTACAGTTCAGTGAACGATCAGGTGCACCACAGCATAGTTCATTCTATTGAACTCTGTAATCTAAAATATTGGACGCAGACTAATGGACGGAATGTGTCGGATCTCGACCTGCTGACCCAGTCGCTGGCGCGCAACGTCAAGCGATGGCGCACCGAGCGCGGCTTCACCCTGGACGTGCTCGCAGGCCGCGCCGGAGTCAGCCGCGGCATGCTCATCCAGATCGAGCAGGCCAGGACCAACCCCAGCATCGGTACCGTCGTGAAGATCGGTGACGCGCTCGGCGTCAGCATCACGACCCTCCTCGACTACGAGCAGGGCCCCAAGGTCCGGATCGTCCCGGCCGAGCAGGCCGTACGGCTGTGGCACACGGACGCGGGCAGCTACAACCGCCTCCTCGCCGGTACCGAGGCGCCCGGACCGCTGGAGATGTGGGACTGGCGGCTCATGCCGGGCGACGGCAGCCCCTCGGACCCGCACCCCACGGGGACGGTCGAACTCGTCCATGTCATGGCGGGCGACCTCACTCTCGTCGTCGACGGGACCGACTACCGCGTCCCCGAGGGCGCGAGCGTGTCCTTCGAGGCCAACACCCCCCATACGTACGCCAACAAGGGGGACGTGCCGGTGGAGATGGTCATGGCGGTGTCGGTCCCGCTCGTGCACTGAGACACCCCACCGGGCGGACCGGAGCGGCTGTTAGCGTGCCGTCATGCGCGCTCCCATCGGACACTTCGACCACGCCACGGCCGCCCCCGACTGCCTCGACGAGCTCATCCGCCCGGTCGCGGACGGTGTACGCCACTGGCGTGGCACCGTCCCCGCCGACCAGATCGTGTACGTCGACACGGACCCCGAGTGGGCCGACACCGCGACCTTCGTCGAGCACTACGGCAAGGAACTGCTGGACCAGTCCGCCAACTGCGTGGTCGTCGCGGGCAAGCGCGGCGGCGAGACCACGCTCGCCGCCTGCGTGGTCCTCTCCGCCACCCGCGTCGACGTCAACGGCGTCGTCCGCCGCCAACTCGGCGCCCGCAAGGCCTCGTTCGCCCCGATGGACACCGCCACCGGCGAGAGCGGCATGGAGTACGGCGGTATCACCCCGATCGGACTGCCGGGCGACTGGCCGGTGCTGGTGGACTCGGCGGTCGTCGAGCTCCCGTACGTCCTGGTGGGCAGTGGCCGACGGCGCGGGAAGCTGCTGGTGCCGGGCAAGGCGTTCGCCGAACTGCCGAACGTGGTGGTGCTGGAGGGGCTGGGCATCGCCTGACCGGTCAGGCGACCATGTGATGCGCCAGCGCCAGGTGCGGGTCCGTTTCGCCCGGCGCGGGGGCCGGATCGGCGTGTACGAGGGCCGCGGTGAGCTTCGGTACGGCGTGCAGCAGGGCGTGTTCGGCCTCGACGGCGATCTGGTGCGCTTGTCGCACACTCGCCTCACCGTCCACCACGACCGCCACCTCGGCGCGCAGCCGGTGCCCGATCCAGCGCAGCCGCAGCTCGCCCACCCCGCGCACGCCGGGGATCTCCCGCAGGGCCCGTTCGGCCGAGTCGACCAACTCCGGGTCCACGGCGTCCATCACACGCCGGAACACCTCGCGGGCGGCGTCGCGCAGCACCAGCAGGATCGCGGCCGTGATCGCCAGGCCCACCAGCGGGTCGGCGAGTTGCCACCCCAGTGCCGCGCCGCCCGCCCCCACCAGGACCGCCAGTGACGTGAATCCGTCCGTACGGGCATGGAGGCCGTCCGCGACGAGGGCGGCCGAGCCGATCTCACGCCCGACCCGGATGCGGTGCCGGGCGACCCACTCGTTGCCGAGGAAGCCGATCAGGGCGGCCGCCGCGACGAACGGGATGTGGTGCAGGGGGCGCGGGTCGATCAGCCGCTCGACCGCGGTCCAGGCCGCGAAGGCGCCGGACGCGGCGATCGTCAGCACGATCACGATGCCCGCGAGGTCCTCCGCCCGGCCGTAGCCGTAGGTGAAGCGGCGCGTCGCCGCGCGCCGGCCCAGGACGAACGCGATGCCGAGGGGGACGGCCGTGAGCGCGTCAGCGGCGTTGTGCACCGTGTCGCCGAGCAGCGCGACCGATCCGGAGACCACGACCACGACCGCCTGCGCCACAGCGGTGGTACCGAGGACGACGAGGGACACCCACAGGGCTCGCATACCGCGCGCCGAGGACTCCAGCGCGGAGTCGAGCTTGTCGCCGGTCTCGTGGGAGTGGGGGGTGAGGAGGTGACGGAGACGGGGGAGGGGCCCGGAAGAGGTGCTGTGGGCGTGGGGGTGCGGATGGGGATGGGGCTGCGGGTGGTCGTGCCCCAAGCGGCCGTGGCTGTGGCCGTGACCGTGGTCATGGCCGTGGGGCGTGCCGTGATCGTGGGAGTGGGGCGTGCCGTGATCGTGGGAGTGGCCGTGACCGCCGCTGTTGTCGTGGCCGTGGCCGTGCTCGTCGTGCCGGTCGCTCACGGGGGTCCCCTTCCGGTGCGCGGGAGTGGACGTGTCGGCGTCCACGGGACCATTATGTGCGTATGAGCGCACGCATGCACCTATCACCTGCGCATGATGCGCATCCGCGTACCCCCGGCGAGGAACAGTTCGCGCTCGCCGCCGAACTCCTCGCCCTCCTGGGCGACCGCACCCGGCTCACCCTCCTGCACGCGCTGACCGGCCAAGAGGCCGATGTCACGACGCTCACCGAGGCGTGCGGGGCCGCGCGCCCGGCCGTCAGCCAGCATCTGGCCCGGCTGCGTCTCGCCGGTCTGGTCAACACCCGGAAGGAGGGCCGCCGGGTCATCTACTCACTCGGTGACGGCCATCTGCGCCGGGTGGTCGACGAGGCGCTGAACCTGGCCGACCACCGCCTCACCGACCGCCCGCCGCACGACTGAGCGAACCCTCGCCGCGTTCAAGCGAACCCTCGCCGCGTTCAGTGGCCGGTGTCGTCCTCGCCCGCCTCCAGCAGGTTCGCCGCAGCGCCCACGATGCTCGGGTCCGGGCTGCCGACGACCTCCTCGTCCTTGTCCGTGTAGGAGAAGCGGGCCAGGACGCTGCGCATCGCCTCGACACGCGCCCGCTTCTTGTCGTTGCTCTTCACCACGGTCCAGGGGGCCTGCTCGGTGTCCGTCTCGCGGAACATGGTGACCTTGGCGGCGGTGTAGTCGTCCCAGCGGTCCAAGGAGGCCAGGTCCATGGGGCTGAGCTTCCACTGTCGTACGGGATCGACCTGGCGGATCGTGAAACGGGTGCGCTGCTCGCCCTGCGACACGGAGAACCAGAACTTGATCAGGTCCACCCCGTCGTCGACGAGCATCCGTTCGAAGGCGGGCGCCTGCCGCATGAAGCGGTGGTACTCGTCGTCCGTGCAGAAGCCCATCACCCGCTCGACGCCGGCCCGGTTGTACCAGGACCGGTCGAACATCACGATCTCGCCCGCGGTCGGCAGATGCTCCGCGTACCGCTGGAAGTACCACTGGCCGCGCTCGCGCTCGGTCGGCTTCTCCAGCGCCACCACCCGGGCGCCGCGCGGATTGAGGTGCTCGGTGAACCGCTTGATCGTGCCGCCCTTGCCGGCCGCGTCACGTCCCTCGAAGACGATGACCAGGCGGCGGCCGGTTGCCTTGATCCAACTCTGCAGCTTCAGCAGTTCTATCTGCTGGAGGCGTTTGTGCCACTCGTACTCCTTGCGCTCCATGCGCTCGTGGTACGGGTAGTTCTCACGCCAGGTCTCCACCGGACTGCCGTCCGACCGGATCAGTACCGGGTCGTCGTGGTCGCTGTAATCGACGGTCAAACCCGTCAGCAATGGCGTCATCGCGGCCTCCCCGGCTTCATCTCAGTGAAACTGCGGCACGATCAGGTAAATTCCGTACGCGACGACCGT
Source organism: Streptomyces sp. GbtcB7 (assembly GCF_019091445.1). Classification (NCBI taxonomy): domain Bacteria; kingdom Bacillati; phylum Actinomycetota; class Actinomycetes; order Kitasatosporales; family Streptomycetaceae; genus Streptomyces; species Streptomyces sp. GbtcB7. The sequence goes on along the minus strand of NZ_JAGXJM010000007.1, from coordinate 238,226 downwards.
CGCGCAGGCCAGGAAACACAGTCCGGCCTGTGCGAAGCCGAGGGCGTGGGTGCCGTCGGCGTCCTTCTCGCGTGCCGCCTCGACCTGGGAGACACCCAGCACGCCGAGCGCGAAGACGACCACCACTCCGACAGTGACGGCGATGCTCACCGCGGTGACCTCGCCGAGCGCGGTCCAGTCCACATGCATCGTACGACTTCCCCCCTGGCTCAGGCGACGGTGCCGACGGTCGTCGGCACAGCGGCACGGACGGTGACCTCGTGGGCGTCGTTCACATTGTCGGCGCGCACCGGGTTGCGGCGCGAGGCGAGCACGATGAACGCGGCGACGGCGGCGGCGCACAGGGCGATCACCACGGTGCCGAAGGTGCCGCCGTGTTTCACCACGCTCGCCGAGACCCCGCCGACCAGCGCGGCGGCGGGCAGCGTGACCAGCCAGGCGATCACCATGCGCCCCGCCGTGCCCCAGCGGACCTCGGCCAGCCGCCTGCCCAGGCCGGCGCCGAGGATGCCGCCGGAGCAGACCTGTGTGGTGGAGAGCGCGAAACCCAGGTGGGCGGAGGTGAGGATCACGGTGGTGGCGGCGGCCTCGGCCGCGAAGCCCTGGGGCGACTGGATGTCGGTGAGCCCCTTGCCCATCGTGCGGATGATCCGCCAGCCGCCGAGGTAGGTGCCCAGTCCGATGGCGAGACCGGCGGACGCGATCACCCACACCGGGGGACCGGCGTCGTGACCCAGCGCCCCCGCCGAGATCAGCGTCAACGTGATGACGCCCATCGTCTTCTGGGCGTCGTTCGTGCCGTGCGCCAGGGAGACGAGCGAGGCCGAGGCGATCTGGCCGAGCCGGAAGCCCTTGGTCACCGAGTCCTGACGGGCCCGTGCGGTGATCTTGTACGCGAGGTAGGTGGCCAGCAGCGCCGCCACGCCCGCCACGATCGGCGAGGCCACGGCCGGGATCAGCACCTTCTCGACCACCTTGTCGACGTGCACGCCGTGCTCGCCCGCGCCGACCCAGACCGCCCCGATCAGTCCGCCGAACAGGGCGTGCGAGGAACTGGAGGGCAGCCCGAGCAGCCAGGTCAGCAGATTCCAGAGAATCGCCCCGACCAGGCCCGCGAAGATCATCCCCGGGGTGACCAGGGTGTCGTCCACGATGCCGCCCGAGATGGTCTTGGCGACCTCGGTGGAAAGGAACGCTCCGCCGATGTTCAGGACGCCGCTGATGAGGACCGCTGTTCTCGGCTTGAGTGCCCCGGTGGCGATGGACGTGGCCATCGCGTTCGCCGTGTCGTGGAATCCGTTGGTGAAATCGAAGGCCAGCGCCGTGACGATGACGACCGCCACGAGGAACGTGATGTGGTCCATCCCCTCATGGAAGCGAGCGCAGGCGTACGCCGGGCGAACCGGAGGCGAAGGCGGTGTGAGCCGGAGTGAAGGCGACGGGACGGGGGATCGCGCCTCGACGCGGTGCGCTCAGGGGCCGGTCGGTGTGCGGCCGCAGTCGGGGCACAGCCCCCGGTAGGTCACCTCGACGTCGGAGACGGTGAAGCCGAACCGCTCGGAGGCGGGCAGATCGGACAGGGGGTCGCCGTTGGGGTGGACGTCCCGGACGGCGCCGCAGCCCGAGCACACCAGGTGCTGGTGGGGGCGGTGGGCGTTCGGGTCGTAGCGCTTGGCGCGGCCGTCGGTGGCCACCTCGATCACCTCGCCGAGCGAAACGAGCTCGCCGAGGGTGTTGTAGACGGTCGCGCGGGAGATCTCCGGCAACCGGGCGGTGGCGCGTGCGAGCACCTCGTCCGCGGTGAGGTGCACGTGCTCGCCGTCGAGTACCTCGGCGACCACCCGGCGCTGGGCGGTCAACCGCCAGCCGCGTCCGCGCAGTCGTTCGAGCAGGTCACTCATGCTCACCAGCCTCATCGTGCATCGTCCGACGAATGAATCCGTACGGGTCTGGTTCTCGTATTGACTTGGACTGAGTCCATCGTAGGATCAGTTCCGGCGACAGCCAAGGGACCGGACAACAGCAGGGAAAGGCACGTGACGTTCAGAAGACGGGTGGAGCTCGCCCACTTCAGTCGCGAGCGCATCCCGGAGCCCGGCAGCCCGACCCGGTTCGAGCGACGCGTCGGCGACTGCCACCACTACGTCATGCGCCGGTCGTACGGTGTCGTCGACGACGTCCCCGGGGGTCAGTGCCCCGGCTGTTTCGACTGTTTTGACCGACTGTTCCACCGCCCGCAGTTCCTGAGCACAGTGATCCGCCCCGTCCGGAAGGATTCCCATGTCCGAGAACCATGATGCAATCGTCACCGATGCGAAGTCGGAGGGCGCAGGTGGCTGCCCCGTCGCGCACGGGCGCGCAGCGCATCCGACCCAGGGCGGCGGAAACCGCCAGTGGTGGCCGGAGCGGCTCAACCTGAAGATCCTCGCCAAGAACCCCGCCGTGGCGAACCCCCTCGGTGAGGACTTCGACTACGCCGAGGCGTTCAAGACCCTCGACCTGGCGGCCGTGAAGCAGGACATCGCCGAGGTGCTGACCACCTCGCAGGACTGGTGGCCGGCCGACTTCGGCAACTACGGCCCGTTCATGATCCGGATGGCCTGGCACAGCGCGGGCACCTACCGCATCAGCGACGGCCGCGGCGGCGCCGGCGCCGGCCAGCAGCGCTTCGCCCCCCTCAACAGCTGGCCCGACAACGGCAACCTCGACAAGGCCCGCCGCCTGCTGTGGCCGGTCAAGAAGAAGTACGGCCAGAGCCTCTCCTGGGCCGACCTCATGATCCTCACCGGCAACGTGGCCCTGGAGCAGATGGGCTTCGATACCTTCGGCTTCGCCGGCGGCCGCGCGGACGTCTGGGAGTCCGAGGAGGACGTGTACTGGGGTCCCGAGACCACCTGGCTCGACGACCAGCGCTACACCGGTGACCGCGAGCTGGAGAGCCCGCTCGGCGCGGTCCAGATGGGCCTCATCTACGTCAACCCCGAGGGCCCCAACGGCAACCCGGACCCGATCGCCGCGGCCCGCGACATCCGTGAGACGTTCCGCCGCATGGCGATGAACGACGAGGAGACGGTCGCCCTCATCGCGGGCGGTCACACCTTCGGCAAGACCCACGGCGCGGGCCCGGCGGACCACGTGGGCGACGACCCCGAGGCCGCCCCGATCGAGGCGCAGGGCCTGGGCTGGAAGAGCACGTACGGCACCGGCAAGGGCGCGGACGCCATCACCTCCGGCCTTGAGGTCACCTGGACCACCACGCCCACCCAGTGGAGCAACGGCTTCTTCGACAACCTCTTCGGCTACGAGTGGGAGCTGACCCAGAGCCCCGCCGGCGCCAACCAGTGGAAGCCGAAGGACGGCGCGGGCGAGGGCACCGTCCCGGCCGCCCACGACCCCTCGAAGAAGATCGCCCCGTCGATGCTCACGACGGACCTGTCGCTGCGCTTCGACCCGATCTACGAGCCGATCTCCCGCCGCTTCCACGAGAACCCCGCGGAGTTCGCGGACGCCTTCGCCCGCGCCTGGTACAAGCTGACCCACCGTGACATGGGCCCGAAGTCGCTCTACCTCGGCCCGGAGGTCCCGGAGGAGACCCTGCTGTGGCAGGACCCGCTGCCGGAGGCGGAGGGCGAGGCCATCGGCGCCGACGACGTCACCGCCCTCAAGGCGAAGATCCTCGACTCGGGTCTGACCGTCCCGCAGCTGGTCTCCACCGCCTGGGCGTCGGCCTCGACGTTCCGCGGCAGCGACAAGCGCGGCGGCGCCAACGGCGCGCGCATCCGCCTGGAGCCGCAGCGCGGCTGGGAGGCCAACGACCCCGACCAGCTCGCGGCGGTGCTGCGCACCCTTGAGGGCATCCAGCGGGAGTTCAACACCGGTGCCAAGAAGGTCTCCCTGGCCGACCTGATCGTGCTCGGCGGCAGCGCCGCCGTCGAGAAGGCCGCCAAGGACGCCGGTCACGACGTCGAGGTGCCCTTCACCACGGGCCGCGTCGACGCCACGGACGAGCACACCGACGCGGAGTCCTTCGCCGCGCTGGAGCCGACCGCCGACGGGTTCCGCAACTACCTCGGCAAGGGCAACCGCCTCCCGGCCGAGTACCTGCTGCTGGACCGCGCGAACCTGCTGACCCTGAGCGCTCCCGAGCTGACGGTCCTCGTCGGTGGCCTGCGCGTCCTGGGCGCCAACCACCAGCAGTCGGCGCACGGTGTCCTCACCGCGACCCCCGGAACGCTGACCAACGACTTCTTCGTCAACCTGCTCGACCTGGGCACGACGTGGTCGCCGACGTCCGAGGACGCGACCACCTTCGAGGCCCGCGACGACGCCACCGGCGAGGTCAAGTGGACCGGCACCCGTGCCGACCTCGTCTTCGGCTCGAACTCCGAGCTGCGCGCGCTCGCCGAGGTCTACGCGGGCGACGACGCCAAGGCGAAGTTCGTGAAGGACTTCGTCGCGGCGTGGGACAAGGTCATGAACCTCGACCGGTTCGACCTCGTCTGATCATCCCAGCCAGGACGTCCAGGTCGGCCCGTACCGGCCGGCCTGGACGTTTTCTGGTCCGGGGGACCTCCCTCGGCGCCGCGTAAAAACGCTTGCCCCGAGCGTCCCGTCGTCATGAGGATGACGGAATGCCGATCTTCTCCGCCCCCGACGGGACCGAACTGGCCTACCACGTCACGGGTCAGGGCGAGCCGTTGCTCTGTCTGCCCGGTGGGCCCATGCGTGCCTCCGCCTATCTCGGCGATCTCGGCGGGCTGTCGCGGCACCGTCGGCTGTTCCTGCTGGATCTGCGGGGGACCGGTGACTCCGCCGTCCCGGCCGACCCGGCGACGTACCGCTGCGACCGGCAGGTGGACGACGTCGAGGCCTTCCGGGCGCACCTCGGGTTGGAGCGGGTGGATCTCCTCGCCCACTCGGCGGCCGGTGACCTCGTGCTCCTCTACGCGGCCCGGTATCCGGACCGCATCCGCACCCTCACCTCGGTCACCGGGCGCGCCCGGGCCCTCGGTGTCGACTTCACCGAGGAGCACCGCCGGGAGGCGGCCGCGCGGCGCGGGGCCGAGCCGTGGTTCGCGGAGGCGTACGACGCCTACGAACGGATCTGGGCGGGCTCGACGGCCGATGCCGACTGGGACGCCGTCGCCCCGTTCTTCTACGGCCGCTGGGACGCGACCGCGCAGGCGCACGCCGAGACCGAGGTCGAACAGACCAACGAGGAGGCCGCGGACCTGTACGCGTCCGCCGGTGCCTTCGAACCCGCCGTGGCCCGCGCCGCCGTCGCCACGCTGGACGCCCGGATCCTACTGCTCGCGGGCGAACTCGACAGTGGCCCACTGCCGCGCGTGGCCGCCACCGTGGCGGAGCTGTTCCCCGAGGGGGAGCTGATCGTCCAGCCGGGGGCCGGCCACCACCCATGGCTCGACGACCCCCGGCGTTTCACGGAAACGGTGACGGCCTTCCTCGACCGGACGCGGTGACCGGGGCCGGCCGCGCTCAGGCCAGCCGCAGATCGACCCACTCGGCCGTTTCGCCCGGCAGCACATACCGCTCGATCTCGACGAACCCGCGCTGCACGGCGAACCGCAGCCCGTCCTCGTTGGACGCCAGCACGACCGTCTCGATCACGTCCGCGCCCAGCGCCCGCGCCTGCTTCAGCCCGCGCTCGTAGAGCTCCTCGCCGAACCCCTGCCGACGGTGTCCGGGCAGGACCCGGGCGATCACCGTGGCCGTCGAGCCACCGTCCTTGGGCGGACGCACGGTCGAGCAGCCCACCAGGACGTCGCCGAGGTACGCGACCTCCAGGTGGTTGCGCCCGGCCCGCTCGCGGACCTCGTCGAGCGACATGGCGGCGGGTGGCACGATGACATTGTGGACGTACTGCCAGTCCTTGAGACCGGCCTCGTCGTCCGACTGCTGAAAGGTGAGTGTGGACACCGGAGCAGCAAACCGATCCCCACCACCGGCCGTCAACCGGGTTTGCCCCGACCGGGCTTGCCGTGCGGACGACGCTCAGCCGAGGCGCGGGATCTCGATGGCGGGGCAGCGGTCCATGACCATGTCGAGTCCGGCGGCGCGGGTACGGCCGTACGCACCCTCGTCGAGGACTCCGAGCTGGAACCAGACGGCCTTGGCACCGACGGCGGCGGCTTCGTCGGCCACGGGCCCCGCGAGGTCGCTGTTGACGAAGACGTCGACGACATCGACGTCGAACGGGATCGCGTCCAGCGACGGATAGCCCTTCTCGCCGTGAACGGTCTCCGCCTTCGGGTGCACGGGGACGATCCGCTTGCCGTAACGCTGGAGAACGTCGGCGACTCCGTACGCCGCGCGCCGCTCGTTGGACGAGAGGCCCACGATCGCCCAGGTGTCGCCGAGTTCGGTGAGGATCTTGCGGATCGTTGCCGGGTCGCCGTACACGGTCGGCCTCCTGGGTCTGGTGTCAAGGACTGTCATGGGCCCGCGTGGCCTGTCATGCGCGCTCAGCCGGAGAACAGCATGAGGCACACGGTGATTCCCCGTGGCGTGGGGGCCCTGTCACACCCCAGAACGCCGCTCTGTACGTCGTCGCGCCGTGAACGACGAGCAGCGGGGGCCCACTGGGGGCATGCTGCCCCTCGTAGGCTGCTCCACCCCACGAGGCCCCAAGGAAGACCATGACCACCATCGCCATTATCGGAGCCGGACCCGGCCTCGGAGTCGCCGTCGCACGGCGGTTCGGCCGCGAGGGGTTCGACGTCGCCCTCATCACGCGCACCACGGACCGGGCGCAGACCCTCTCCGCCGAGCTGGCGGGCGAGGGCCTGACGGCGCGCGGTTTCGCGGCCGACGTACGCGACCCGAAGGCCCTCGAAGCGGCGCTGGACGCGGCGACCGCGACCCTGGGGCCCATCGAGGTCATGCAGTACAGCCCGGTCCCGCAACGGGAGTTCATGCGGCCTGTCCTGGAGACCACCCCCGCCGACCTCGTGGGACCGATCGAGTTCTCGGTGTACGGGCCCGTCGCCGCCGTGCACCAGGTGCTGCCCGGCATGCGCGCCCTCGGCCGCGGCACCATCCTCTTCGTCAACGGCGGCACCGCCGCGGTACCCCACCCCGACCGGGCCGGCACCTCCCTCGCCTTCGCCGCCGAGAGCGCCTACGGACACCTGTTGCACGGCGCGCTCGCCGACGAGGGCATCCACGTCGCGCAACTCGTCATCCCCGGCGCGATCAGCCCCGGACACCCCAGGAAGGACCCCGCCGCACTCGCGGAGACCATCTGGAACATCCACCAGGACCGGCACGGCTACCGGCACTTCGCCGACGACCTCGACTCCTGAGGGGGCGGGGCCCGAGCGGCCCTCAGGCCCCCGGCCCCACTCGGTATTGCTTAACTTATGCAAGTAGACGTTAGAGTCGTCCCATGTCGACACCACCGCCGAGAGCAGCCGATCCCGCGTTGACGGACGTGGCCGAGATCGAGCGTGCGCTCACCCGTATCTCGTATCTGACCAGCAGGGTTCGTCAGCATGAGCGCCTCATGGCGCTGGCCGGGCTGCCGCTGGACCGGGCCGCCGTGGCACTGCTGCGACAGGTCGCCGACTCCGGCTCACTGCGGCCCAGTGAGCTGGCGAACCTGCTGTCCGTCGAGGCGTCCCACGTGACCCGGCAGGTGCAGCAGCTGGAGAAGACCGGCTATCTGACGCGCGTCCCGGACCCGAACGACCGCCGGGCCCAGCGCATCGAGCTCACGCCGGCCGGCCGGGACGCGGTCGACCGCGTGCGGGAGGCGAGCTGCCGAGGCATGTCGGTCGCGTTGGCGGACTGGTCACCGGAAGACCTGGAGCAGCTCGCCACGCTGTGCCATCGGCTGGTCGACGACTTCTTCGAACACGCCGAGGACGAGATCGACCTGACGCCCGAGGTTCCTCGCAAGGCCTGACGCCGGGGGCGCGGGCCTGCGCGGGGGCCGTGCCCGACGGACGGACGCGGGGGGACGGACGCGGGGGCAGTTTCTGGCCACAACGCTGTTGCGGCCCTCGGGGCCGGGACCGGTTCCGCGCTCCTGGGTCCGACTTCTCGGCGCCGAGGCCCGGCCGAGCCTCGGCGCCGCCGGTCAGGTGTGCCTGCCGTACGACGATTCCCGCCGCCCCGCAGGCCCCCGTACCGTCAGCGGTTCCTGGGCAACCTGAGGTGGCGCTCCGCGATGATCTCCCGGAGGATCTCGCTGGTCCCGCCGTAGATGGTGCCGACCACCGCCGCCCGGAAGCCCTCCTCGAACCTGCCGCCCGCGGGGGCGCCGGCCGCGTCCGGGGCCAGTACGCCCTCGGGGCCCAGGATGTCGAGGATGTCGCTGGAGTGGCGCTGCGCGGCCTCTGTGGCGAACAGCTTCCACATCGACCCCTCGACACCGGGGAGGTCGCCCTTCTGGGCGCGCCACCGGTTGCGCAGGGCGAGCAGGCGCGTGACCTCCTCGTCGACCGCCATCCTGCCGATCCGCTCGGCGGCCAGCGGGTCGTCGAGGACCGTCGTCCCGTCGGGGCGTCGCGCGGTGCGTGCCCAGGCGGCCAGGTCCCTGACCAGGGAACCGCCGTCCGAGCCGGGGCTGGACGCGGAGCGTTCGTGGACCAGCGCCACGTGCATGACGCCCCACCCGCCGTCGACCCCGCCGAGGCGCGCGGAGTCCGGGACCCGCACGCCGGCGTAGAACGTGGCGTTGGTGCGCTGCCCGCCGAGCGTGTGGATCGGCTGGATGTCGTACCCGGCGCTGTCGGTCGGCACGAGGAACATCGACAGCCCCTTGTGCTTGGGCACGTCCGGATCGGTGCGGGCCAGCACGAACACATGGCTGCACAGCTGGGCGGTGCTGGTGAACATCTTCTGGCCGTTGATGACCCACTCGTCGCCGTCCCGGACCGCGGTGGTCTTCGCCGCGGCGACGTCCGAGCCGGAGTCCGGCTCGCTGTAGCCCAGGGCGATCAGCCTGTCGCCGCGGAGCGCGGCCGGGATGTACTCGCGCTTCTGCTCCTCGGTTCCCACGTGCTCGATGGTGCGCAGCACCATGGAGGTCGTGGACCAGCCGTCGGAGGCGAGCCCCCTGCGGCCGAGTTCGTCGAACACGGCCCGGGCGAAGCCGGGATCGACCCCGCTCCCGCCGTACTCGGGCGCCCAGTCGGCCGCGAGGATCCCGTCGCGCGCGAGCAGGGTGTGCAGCTCGGCCGTCTGATGCGTGCCGGAGCGGCGCTGTTCCTCCACCCACTCCGGTCGTACATGGGCCTCGACCCAGGCGCGGGCCGCCTCGCGGTGCGAGGCCAGTTCGTCGAATTCGCGGAAGTCCATCGTCAGCCCGCCCTCTCTGCCGGTGCCTGGGCCTGTGCCGGTGCCGCGCCGAAGACGCGGTGCGCGAGCCGCGCGTACGCCGCGCGGGAGTCGCCCGCGACGAGTGACCAGGCCTTCGCCCGCCGGAAGTAGAGCTGGATGTCGTACTCCAGCGTGTAGCCGTATCCGCCGTGGAAGTGCAGGACCTCCGACGCCGTCTTGTGGGCGGTTTCCGCGGCGAACAGGAAGGCCATGGTCGCCGAGGTGTCGGCCGTGGGCAGGTTCTCGTCCTGAGCCCAGGCCGCCTCGTAGGCCAGCAGGCGGGCGCCGTCGAGGGCGATCGCGTTGTCGGCCAGGCGGTGCTGGATGGTCTGGAACGTGCCGATGAGCACGCCGAAGGCCTTGCGTTGCATCACGTAGTCGACGCCGATGTCGAGGGCCTTCGAGCCGAGGCCGAAGAGCGCCGCGCCGGTCAGCAGTTCCCACCGGCTCAGGGCGCGGCGATAGGCGCGGACGGCGGCCGGTCCGCGCGCCAGCACCAGGGCGTGTTCCGTGTCGATGGGGCAGTCGGCGAGCGGAAGTGCCCCTAGATTGTGGACGGCCCCGCCCGGCGCGGCGGGGCCGCGGTCCTGCTGCCGCAGCAGGAGGAGTTCGTCACCCCGCAGGACGGCCACGAGATCGGCCACCGCGCCCGCCGGCACCAGCCGCGCGAGGTCGCCCGTCGCCGGGCGCAGGGCCAGGGTCGCCAGGAGCTCGCCCGCGACGGCGCGTGCGGTGAGGGACTCCAGGCGGGCATCCGGCGCGCCGGACGACGACGGGCCCGCTTCGGGCAGCGACGAACCTCCGTCGGAGAGCGACGCGATGAGGTCGTTCGTCACCGCCGCCTCGATCAGGGGCACCGGAGCGAGGGATTGCCCGAGGCACTCCGCCGCGATGGCCAGTTCCACGAAACCGGCACCGCCGCCACCGAGGTGCTCGGGTACGGCGATCGCGGCGAGCCCCAGGTCGACGACCTTCCGCCACAGCGCCGCGTCGAACCCGAGTGGCTCCGCCGCCCGTACGGCCGCGGTGGACGACTCCTTCTCGAAGAACGTGCGCAACGTGTCGCGAAGCGCACTCTGGTCGTCCGTGAAGTCCAGGTCCACGAGTCGTGCCCCCTAGTGAGTGACATAAGTCACATTCTCCAATTCTGGCATATGGCATTCTCGCTCACGGTGGGGCGCTGTGGCCAGGGGGTCGACGCGCAGGCCGGACTCGCTCACTCCGGGGGCCGTGAGACCTGTACGAGTCCGCACTGGTAGGCGATGACGACGAGTTGGGCGCGGTCGCGGGCGTGGAGTTTGGTCATGGCGCGGTGCACATGGGTGCGGATGGTCAGCGGGCTGACGACGAGTTCCTCGGCGATCTCGTCGTTGGACTTTCCCTCGGCCGCCAGCACGGTCACCTCTCGCTCGCGGGCGGTGAGAGCCGCCAGCTGACCTGGCAGCGCCTGCTGGGCGCTGGGTGCGGGGGTGGCGAGGAAACGGGTGACCAGGGTGTGCGTGGCCCGGGGGGAGAGGAGCGCGTCGCCCGCTGCCACGGTGCGGATGCCGCTCAGGAGTTCGTCCGCGGTGACGTCCTTGCCGAGGAAGCCGCTGGCTCCGGCGCGCAGGGACCGTGCCACGTCCTCATCGGTCTCGAACGTCGTGAGGATGAGGACGCGGGTGGTGGAGAGGTCGGGGTCGGCGCAGATGGTGGCGGTGGCGGTGAGGCCGTCGGCGCCCGGCATACGGATGTCCATGAGGACGACGTCGGGGCGGTGGGTACGCGCGAGTGAGACCGCCGCCCGGCCGTCTGCGGCCTCGTCGACCACTTCCATGTCGGAGCAGGAGTCGATCAGGATGCGGAACGTCGCCCGCAGCAGGGCTTGGTCGTCGGCGAGCAGGACACGGATGGTCATGGGGGTGAGGTCCTCTTCCAGGCCGAAGGAGCGTGAGGAGCGGGGATCTCCGAGGTCGACGGGCTGTTGTCCGTCGGGATCAACCCTCCCGTCCCCCGGCCGCGCCCACGAGAGAGCGATCTCCCGAACCCCTGGTGCAGTGGGCTACACCCCCGGGGTGGAACCACCCACCTCCCGTACGCGGGACGGCCGGGGGAAGCCCGCGTGTCCGGAATGGGTCCGACCTCCCTGCGCCCGGGCTCCCGCCCGCCTACGCTCGCTCCGTGCTGCGAATCACCGACGCCCGAACGGGCGAGCCCATCGACGCCGTCCCTGCCCGCCGGAGCCTGACCCGCGTCGAGGCGCACGTGGAGCGGGACGATCTGTCCGCACTACGGGTGCTACTGGTCGCCGACGTGCTCGCCAGGACCCTGGAACTCGGTGGAACCCCCGTCGTCACGGTGGCCGACCCGTCCCCGGAGCTCCGGGCGCGCGCCGACGCGCTCGGGATCCGCCGGGCCGAGGGCGACCGGAGCGGTGCGGGCCCGGCCCTGCATGTGCTCGCGCCCGACGCCACCAGCGTGGAGGGCATCCGCATCGAAGTCGCCCCGGTGCTCGGCACGGCCGACCCGGCGCTGCTGAGGATGGTTCTGCTCGCGGCCCCGCGCCGACAGCCCGTCGACCTCGCCGCCGCCGACCTCGACGGCGCCCGCGAGACGCTCGCGCGCTGGCGCAAGGCCGTCGCCTCCTGGGCCACCCGGCCGTCCAAGCCCGTCCCCGAGCGCGTACGCCAGGAACTGCGCGCCGCTTGGGAGGACGACCTCGACGTACCCGCCGTACTTGAGGTGCTGCGGCGCGTCGAGCACGCGGACGACGTGCCGGACGGCGCCCGCTTCGAGACGTACGCCTACGCGGACCGACTCCTCGGGCTCGAACTCACGCGTGACATCGGGGCGCAGCGGTGATCGCGCGCGCCGGCGCGGGCCCGCTGCGCAGACTCGTCGTCCTGCGGCACGCCAAGTCGGCATGGCCCACGGGCGTCGCCGACCACGAGCGGCCCCTCGCCCCGCGCGGCCGCCGCGACGCCCCGGCCGCCGGACGCGCCCTCGCAGAGTCGGACTGTCTGCCGGACCTCGCCCTGTGCTCCACCGCCGTACGCGCCCGCCAGACCTGGGAGTTGGCGTCTCGGCAGTGGGGCACCCCGCCGCCCGTACGGTTCGACCGGCGGCTGTACGGCGCCGAGGTACCGGAGTTGCTGGCGGCCCTGCACGAAGTCCCCGACCGGATCAGGACGTTGCTGCTGATCGGGCACAACCCCGGGTTGGAGGAACTCGTGCTCGAACTGGCGGGGGACAGCCTCGACGACGCGCTGGACGACGTACGGACGAAGTTCCCGACCTCCGCGACGGCGGTCCTCGCCTGGCACGGGGACTCCTGGGACGCGCTCGCCCCGGGCACGGCGCTGCTGACGGGCATGACCGTGCCGCGGGGCAAGAAGAAGGACTGAGGAGGAAGGGCTAGCCCACGTGGATCCGGGGCCTGCGCTCGGGGTCCGGCTCGGCGCGGCGCAGCACTTCGCGGGTGACCGGGGCGACCTCGCCGTCGCCGAAGACGAGGAAGCGGACCAGGTGGCTGAGGGGGTTGCCCTCGGTCCAGTTGAAGTAGGCGTGCGGGACCTGGCCGGTGCGGTCGCGCAGCCGCATCATGACGGCCGCGATGGTGTTGGGCACGGTCGCGCCCTCGACGCGCAGCCTGCGTACCCCGTGCTTCTCGTCGCCGTGCACGGTCAGGTCGGCGGTGAAGTCCGAGGAGTCGGTCACGAACACCTCCAGGAACAGCACGGGACGGCCGTCCGGGATGTGCGTCTGCTCGCGCTGGCTGTACTCCTTGGCGCGGTACTCCCGGGTGCTGTGCTCGTGCGGCTCGTTCGCGATCAGCCGCAGCGGTCCGCTCGCCGCGGCCTCGTCGACGAAACGGGTCGCGGCCTCGTCGAACGTGACCTCGGCGGCGCGCAGTTCGAAGGCGCGGCGCACCCGCGAGGCGAACGAGGTGATCAGGATCGCCAGGATGAAGATCAGCGCGATCTTGATGCCGTCGGGGCGTTCGATGACGTTGGTGACCAGGGTGTAGCCGAAGACCGCGGTGATCGCGCCGAAGCCGATCGCGGCGGCGCGGTGGCCCCGCTGGTGCACGGCGACCGCCGAGGCGAAGGAAGCAGAGAGCATCAGGACCAGCACACCGGTCGCGTACGCGCCGCTCTGGTCGTCGACGTTCGCGTTGAACCACAGCGTGATGAGGACCGCGGCCGCCATGAAGACGAGCACGAGGGGGCGGACGGCGCGCGTCCACTCGGGGGCCATGCCGTAGCGCGGCAGATAGCGCGGGACGAGGTTGAGGAGACCGGCGAGCGCGGAGGCACCCGCGAACCAGAGGATCGCGATGGTCGAGAGGTCGTAGAGCGTGCCGAACGCCTCGCCCAGGTGTTGGTGGGCCAGGTACGCGAGGGCACGGCCGTTCGCCGGGCCGCCGTTCTTGAACTCGTCCTGCGGGATCAGGATCGTCGTCGCCAGGCTGGACAGCAGCAGGAAACAGCTCATGATCACGGCGGCCGTGGTGAGCAGCCTGCGGGTCTCGCGGATCCGGCCCGTCGGCTTCTCGTACGTGTCCGTCGGGTCGCCCTCGACCTGCGGCATCACCGCCACGCCCGTCTCGAAGCCGGACATGCCGAGCGCCAGCTTCGGGAAGACGAGGAGCGCCACGCCGATCATGGCGAGCGGCGAGGAGTGTTCGGCCGTCATCGCGTCGGTCCAGTCGCCGATCTTGACCGGGTGGCTGAGCACCTGCCAGGCGGAGACCGCCAGAACGACGACATTGAGGGTGAGATAGGTGGCCACGAGCGCCACCGCGATGCCGATGGCCTCCTTGAAGCCCTTCAAGAAGACCGCGCCCAGCGCGGCTATGAGGAGGAGGGTGATCCAGGTGTTCCCGCCGTGCATCCAGTGCGGAGCGAAAGGATTCTCCACGACGTGTGCGGAGGCGTCCGCTCCGGACAGTGTGATCGTGATCAGGAAGTCGGTGGCCGCGAAGCCGAGCAGCACCAGGACGAAGATCTTCCCGGCCCACCAGGGCAGCAGCCGCTCCAGCATCGCGATCGAACCCTCGCCGTGCGGGCTCTCCTTGGCGACGCGACGGTAGACCGGCAGCGCGCCGAGCAGGGTGAGCCCGATCAGGACGAGGGTCGCGAGCGGGGAGAGCAGTCCGGCGGCGAGGGCCGCGATACCCGGCTGGTAGCCCAACGTGGAGAAGTAGTCGACGCCGGTGAGGCACATCACCCGCCACCACTTGTGGCCCTGGTGCTCGGCATCCGGGGTGGCGTGCGGGCCGGGGTGCTTGGCCGACTGCTCGCTGAGTCCCTCCAGAAGCCACGCCCGCCAGCGCGGCGCGGCTGTGGAGGGCTCCCGTTCGAGGGGCTCTGCGGAGTCCGAACTGTCCACCTGGGTGCCGGTCATGCTGCGATCTCCCTGCGATCGGTCGGGCCGGCGATCCGGCTTCGGGCAACGAGGAGCGAGTATCCACCACCCCGCCCCGCGCACCTGAGCCGGGTCCGGACGTCCGGAGGGACCCCGCCGAGCCCGGGGCGGCGACAGGGGTCGGTCGCGGGGCGACAACGGGTTGGCCGCGGGGTGACGCGGGTTGGCCGCGAGGCGACCGGGGCCGTCGTGCTGTCGCCGGGGCGATGGCGTGGGGCTCGACGGCGCCTCCACGGGGGTCCTTGGGCGCCCGGGGCGCGTGGTGCCCCCGCCGGAGGCGATCATCGGCGGACCCGCCGTCGCGGTCGGGCGCGGTGCGCGGCGGAGTCGGTGGCCGTGAGGTCGGCCCGTCGCTGCCGGGGGCGCCCAGAGGGCGATCTCGGGTCCGTCGGGCGCGCGGCCGCCGAGGCCGCCCGCGCCGGGACGGGCTGCGTGGGGACGGGCTGCGTGGGGACGGGCTGCGTCGGGACGGGCTGCGCCGGGACGGGCCGCGCCGGGACGGGACGCGTCGCGCGGGGTCGAACGTGTCGCGACCGCCGTGCGGACGATCCGCGCCCTCTCGCCGTGCCGATGAGATCCCCGGGTCGGGCCGCACACGCGTGTGCGGCCCGACCCGGGTCCGCCGTGCCGCACGCGCGCGGGAAGCGCATACGCTGGCGTGATGCAGGACGAGTACCGCACAGTGGCCCACGCGGGCGTGCACGAGACCGAGGTCAACCGCTCCCGCTTCCTGTGCGCCCTCGCCCCGGCGGCCACCGAGCAGGAGGCCCAGGAGTTCATCGCGGGCGTCCGCAAGGAGCACGCCGACGCCACGCACAACTGCTACGCGTACGTCATCGGAGCCGACGCCGCCGTTCAGAAGGCGAGCGACGACGGCGAACCCGGCGGCACCGCGGGCGTGCCCATGCTCCAGATGCTGCTGCGCCGCGACATGCGGTACGTCGTCGCCGTCGTCACCCGCTACTACGGCGGGGTCAAGCTCGGCGCGGGCGGACTGATCAGGGCCTACGGCGGCTCGGTCGGCGAGGCACTGGACGCCCTCGGCACACTCACGCGCAAACGCTTCCGGCTGGCCACGGTCACGGTCGACCACCAGCGGGCCGGCAAGATACAGAACGACCTGCGGTCCACCGGGCGCGAGGTCCGTGACGTCCGGTACGGCGAGGCCGTCACGATCGAGATCGGGCTGCCGGACACCGACGTCGAGCCCTTCCGGGCGTGGCTCGCCGACGCGACGGCCGGGACGGCCGGGTTCGAACTGGGTGGAGAGGCGTACGGGGACGCATAGGCGGGCGGCGCGGACCGATACGGGAGTAGCCGCCCGTGATGTCCGACCCGCCCGTTAGTCTCGGGGATCATGAGGATTCTGCACACGTCCGACTGGCATCTCGGCCGGGCCTTCCACCGGGTGAACATGCTCGATGCCCAGGCCGGGTTCATCGGTCACCTCGTCGCGACCGTGCGTGAGTACGACGTCGACGCGGTGGTCGTGTCGGGGGACGTGTACGACCGGGCGGTGCCGCCGCTGGCCGCCGTCGAGCTCTTCGACGACGCGCTGCACCGGCTCGCCGACCTCGGAGTGCCTACGGTGATGATCTCCGGGAACCACGACTCGGCGCGCCGGCTCGGCGTCGGCGCCGGGCTCATCGGCCGCGCGGGCATCCATCTGCGGACCGAGCCCTCCGCGTGCGGCACGCCGGTGCTGCTCGCCGACGACCACGGCGACGTGGCCTTCTACGGACTGCCCTATCTCGAACCGGCCCTGGTCAAGACCGAGTTCGGTGTCGAGAAGGCGGGGCACGAGGCCGTCCTCGCCGCCGCCATGGACCGCGTCCGCGCCGACCTGGCCACGCGCGCGCCGGGCACCCGTTCCGTGGTCCTCGCCCACGCCTTCGTCACCGGCGGGGCGGCCAGCGACAGCGAGCGGGACATCACCGTGGGCGGGGTGGCCGCCGTACCCGCCGGGGTCTTCGACGGCGTCGACTACACCGCACTGGGCCATCTGCACGGCAGCCAGACCATCACCGAGCGCGTGCGCTACTCCGGCTCCCCGCTGCCGTACTCCTTCTCGGAGGTCGACCACCGCAAGAGCATGTGGCTGGTGGACCTGGGGCCGGAGGGATTCGTGGGCGCGGAGCGGGTCGACTGTCCCGTTCCCCGGAAGCTCGCCCGTGTCCGGGGGCACCTGGAAGACCTGCTCGCCGATCCGCGGCTGGCGCGCCACGAGGAGGCGTGGGTCGAGGCGACCCTCACCGACCCGGTCCGCCCCACCGAGCCCATGGCCCGGCTGACCGAGCGCTTCCCGCACACGCTCAGCCTCGTCTTCGAACCGGAGCGGGCCCCCGAGGACCCAGACGTCTCCTACGCCCGGCGGCTCGCGGGCCGCAGCGAGCAGGAGATCGCGGAGGACTTCGTGGCCCATGTGCGCGGCGCGGGCCCCGACGCCGACGAACAGGCCGTACTGAGGGACGCGTTCGACGACGTCCGCGCCGACGAGGCCGCCCGGGAGGTCGCCCGGTGACCCCTCATACGAACGACACGCGAGACCCGCACGACTCGCAGGACCCGAAGGAGGCCCGATGAGGCTGCACCGCCTGGACATCACGGCCTTCGGGCCGTTCGGCGGCACCCAGAGCGTCGACTTCGACGAGCTGTCGGCCGCGGGGCTCTTCCTGCTGCACGGCCCGACGGGCGCGGGCAAGACGTCCGTCCTCGACGCCGTCTGCTACGCGCTGTACGGGGCGGTCCCGGGCGCCCGCCAGAGCGGCCAGGGCCTGACCCTGCGCAGCGACCACGCGGCACCCGCGACGCGCACCGAGATCACTCTCGAACTCACCGTCGCGGGGCGCCGGTTGGAGGTCACCCGGCAACCGCCCTGGGCCCGCCCCAAGAAGCGCGGCACGGGCACGACCACCGAAAAGGCGCAGAGCTGGCTGCGCGAGTACGAGGCGTCGACGGCCACCTGGAAGGACCTCAGCCGCTCCCACCAGGAGATCGGCGAGGAGATCACCCAACTGCTCGGCATGAGCCGTGAGCAGTTCTGCCAGGTCGTGCTGCTGCCCCAGGGCGACTTCGCCCGCTTCCTGCGGGCCGACGCCGAGGCCCGCGGCAAGCTGCTCGGCCGGCTCTTCGACACCCACCGCTTCGCCGAGGTCGAGAAGCGGCTCGCCGAGCGGCGCCGGGCCACGGAGGCCGAAGTACGCGAGGGCGACGCCGCGTTGCTCGCCGACGCGCACCGCATGCAGCAGGCCGCCGGGGACATCGTCGAGGTGCCGCCGCCCGCTCTCGCGCCCGGTGAGCCCGGCCTCGCCGACGCCGTCCTGACCTGGGCCGCGGTGGCCCGCAGTACGGCCCGCGAGCGGCTGACCCTCGCGCGCACCGCGCGTACGGCGGCCGAGTCCGCGCAGGCCGCCGCCGACCGCGTACTCGACGACGTACGCGAAGTGGCACGGCTGCAGCGCAGGTTCACCGAGGCGCGGGAGCGCGCCGCGCGGCTGGAGGAGCGTGCCGACGCCCATCGGGAGGCGCAGGCGCGGATGGAGCGGGCGCGCAAGGCCGAGATGGTCGCCCCCGCGCTCGATCTGCGTGACACCGCCGAGGCCGAACACCGCGGCGCGGCCACGGCCGAGGCACGCGCGCGTCTCGCCCTGCCGGACACCTTTGCAGGAGCCGGTGCGCCCGGGCTCGCGGCGGCCGCGCGCAAGGCGGCCGAGGAGCTCGGCGGACTGGAGTCGGCCCGCAGGGCGGAGCGCCGGCTCGGTGAACTCACCCGGGAGCGCGCCTCCCTGGACCGCCAGGAGCGCGAGGACGAGGACGTCCGCCAGGACGCCGAGAGCTGGCTCGCCACCTGGGAGGCGACCCGCGCGGACCTCCAGGCGCGCATCGAGTCCGCGCAGGAGGCCACCACACGTGCGGAGCAGCTCGCCGAGCGGCGCGATCCCGCCCAGGCGCGGCTCAGGGCGGCCCGGCAGCGCGACGAGTTCGCCCGGGACACGGACGCCGCCCACGCCAGGGCCCTCGCCGCCCGTGAACACGCGACGGACGCCCGGGTCCACTGGCTCGATCTGAAGGAACAGCGTCTTCAGGGCATCGCCGCGGAACTCGCCGCCGGTCTCGTCGACGGCGAGCCCTGCGCCGTGTGTGGCAGCTCCGCGCACCCCGCACCCGCGCGCAAGGACGCCGGACACGTCGACCGGGAGGCCGAGGAGCGCGCCCTCGCCGCGTACCAGCGCGCCGACGAACAGGCCACCGAGGACGAGCGCGGGCTCGGCGTCGTACGCGAGGCGCTGGCGGCAGCGACCGCCGAGGCGGGCGACACACCGACCGCGCAACTCGCCGAACAGGCCGAGGAGTTGGAGCAGCGGTACGCCGAGGCGCGGGCTGCGGGATCCGGGCTGCACGCCGCGCGGGAGCGGCTCGCGCAGGCGGGACTCGAGCACGAGCGGCGGGTCGCGGCCCAGCAGGAGATCGCGCTGCGATCTGCCGCCCGGGTCTCCCACCGCGACCGGAACGACCGCGAAAGGGCCTCCCTGGAGGAGGAGTTGGCGCAGGCGCGGGGTGCCGCCGAGAGCGTCGCCGTGCGCGCCGCGCAGCTGGAGCGGCAGGCCGCCCTGCTCACGGAGGCCGCCGAGGCCGTGCGCGTGGCCGAGGACACCGCGCAGCGTCTCAAGGACGCCGACGCCCGCCTGTCCGACGCGGCCTTCCGCGCCGGTTTCGACACCCCCCAGGCCGCGGCCGCCGCGCTCCTCGACAACGCGGCCCACCGGGACCTGCAACGACGTCTGGACGCCTGGCAGTTGGAGGACGGCGCGGTGCGCGCCGTGCTCGCCGAGGCCGACACGGCGGCCGCCGCCGAGCGGCCGGCCGCCGACCTGGCCGCCGCCGAACGGGCCGCCGAGTCCGCCGCCCGACGGCTGCGGGAGACCGCCTCCGCCCAGGACGAGGCAGCCCGACGCTGCACGGAACTGGACCGGCTGTCCACGCGCGCGGGCGCGTCCGTACGTCGGCTCGCGCCGCTGCGTGAGGAGTTCGACCGGGTGGCACGCCTGGCCGGGCTGGCCGCGGGCACCTCGGCGGAGAACGAGCGCAAGATGCGCCTGGAGTCGTACGTCCTCGCCGCCCGCCTGGAACAGGTGGCCGCCGCCGCGACCGTACGACTTCAGCGCATGTCCTCCGGGCGCTACACCCTCGTCCACTCCGACGACCGCGCGGGCCGTGGCCGCAGCGGGCTCGGACTGCATGTCGTGGACGCCTGGACCGGCCGGGAGCGTGACACGGCGACGCTCTCCGGGGGCGAGACGTTCTTCGCCTCGCTCGCGCTGGCCCTCGGCCTCGCGGACGTCGTCACGGACGAGGCCGGCGGGGTGCGGCTGGACACGCTCTTCATCGACGAGGGCTTCGGCAGCCTCGACGACCAGACCCTGGACGAGGTCCTCGACGTGCTCGACTCCCTGCGGGAGCGTGACCGCAGCGTCGGCATCGTCAGCCATGTCGCCGACCTGCGGCGGCGCATCCACGCCCAGCTCGAGGTCGTGAAGGGCAGAACGGGATCGGTCGTACGGCAGCGGGGCGTCCAGGACTGAGTCGAAGGATCGCCGGGGGATCAGTGACCCAGGGGGCGCCGGGGGAGCGGTGAGGAGTACACGACACTCGTGGTCACCGAGCCCAGGGTGCCGATCCGGCCGGAGATCTTCTCCAGGTGGCTCATCGAGCGCGCCGCGACCTTGATGACGAAGCAGTCGTCGCCCGTGACGTGGTGCGCCTCCAGGATCTCGGGCGTCGCCTCGACGAGGTCGTGGAACGGCTTGTAGTTGCCGTTCGGATAGCGCAGCCGGACGAAGGCCAGGATCGGCAGACCGAGGCTCTCCGGGTCGACGACGGCCGCGTACCCCTGGATGACGCCCGCCTCCTCCAGGCGGCGCACCCGCTCGGTGACCGCGCTCGCGGACATCGAGACGGCACGGGCCAGCTCCGCGAAGCTGGCCCTGCCCTCGCGCTGGAGGACGTCGAGGATGTGCCAGTCGGTGGCGTCCGGGGAATACGCGGTCATGAGCGATGGATAGCAGGGAAAACCCCGGCCGATCAAGAGCGATGCCGTGGATCCCCACTTCAGGAAGAGGACCACCGGCCGTAGATTTCTGGCCAGGAGGCCCCGTGGGGCCGGTGCCGCGAGGGTGCCGGTCAGGCGGGGCAGGGAGGGAAGGCCGGACCATGACTGTGACCGTCGACACCACTGTGACCAGCGCCGCGACCAGGACGAACCCCGTGCTGCGGGTCGCCCCGGCGTCCCCGGCCGCAGCCGTCGCCCACTTCGGCGCGAGCCTCGCCTTCCACGCCGATGTCTCCGACGTCGCCTCCGCCCTCGCGGCGGGCGGCGACCCCGGCTTCGTGGTCCTCGACTCCCGCTCCACCGCGTCCTGGGACCAGGGTCACGTGCCCGGTGCGATCCACCTCCCCACCGCGCTCATCCCCGAGCAGGCCGAACAGCTCCTCGACAGGTCGGTGCCCGTCGTCACCTACTGCTGGGGACCCGGCTGCAACGGCGCGACCCGTGCCGCTCTCGCCCTCGCCGAACTCGGCTTCCCGGTCAAGGAGATGCTCGGGGGCTTCGAGTACTGGGTGCGCGAAGGCTTCGCGTACGAGACCTGGGAGGGAGGCGCGCGGCGCGCGGCGGACCCGCTGACGGCTCCGGTGGACGCGCCGGACTGTGGCTGCTGACCGCTCCTAGGAGCGCGTGAGGGCCGTCGCGAGGCTGACGAACGAGCGGATGAGCGGGGTGGTGTGGGCGCTGTTCCACGCGATGACCAGGTCACTGGGCGGCGCGTCCGCCAAGGGGATCACCGTGAGGCCCTCGGGCAGGGTCTGGGAGTGGGCGAGGGGCATCAGTCCGACGGTGTCGTTCCACAGGACCGACTGGAGGCATTCGTGGGCGGTGCGGATGACGGGACCGTCACGGCGGCCGTCGGCGCCGGGCGGGCCCGTCCAGAAGGCCTGCCACACCGGGTCCGTGCCCTCCGGGAACCGGAACCAGCGGCGGTCGGCGAGTTCGTCCAGGCGCAGTCGGTCGCGGTCGGCCAGCGGGTCGTCGGCGCGCAGGACCACACCGACCGGGTCCGACCGCAGCACGCGGGTGCTGATGCCGGTGTCGTCGAACGGCGCCCGCGTCAGGGCCACGTCGACGAGGCCGGCCCGCAGTCCGATGGTCGGGTCGGTCAGGTCGGCCTCGCGGATGCGGATGCGCACGGCGGGGTGTTGGTGCCGGTAGGCGACGGCCAGCCGGGTGCCGACCTGCTCGGCGCTGTCGGCGAGGGTGCCGATGGTCAGGGTGGCCGTGCCGGCCGCGGCGGCCACCCGGGCCCGGGCCTGGTCGGCCCGCGCCAGCAGGGTGCACGCCTCGTCGTGGAGGAGGGCCCCGGCCGGGGTGAGGGTGACGCCCGTGGGCGAGCGGCGCAGCAGTTCGCAGCCGAGGTCGGTCTCCAGCTGCTTGACGGCCCGGCTCAGCGGGGGCTGGGTCATGTGCAGTCGCGCGGCGGCCCGGCCGAAGTGGAGTTCTTCGGCGACCGCCACGAAGTAGCGCAAGGTCCGCAGCTCCATCATCGCTCCATCGCCGTCCCGAGCCGCTCCCTCGAGTTCGCTCAACTGCGACGATACCCGCGCGGTATCGGGGTTGCGAGATCGGTGTTGGACGCCCCCGGACGTCCCGCGCTGGACTGGTGGCTCAGCGCAACACCGAGGAGTCGCAGTGTCTGAGGAAGCGGTGACGACGGATCCCGTCGTGCACGTCGAGGGTGTTCAGGAGCTGGCCCGTGACCTGGTGGTCATCCCCGACCGGCGGGTGCAGCTCGTGCCCAACATCGGCGTGATCGGCGGTCATGGTGCCGTGCTCGTCGTCGAGACCGGCATGGGCCCGAGCAACGCCGAAAGGGTGCTGGAGTTCGCGGCCGACTATGCCAAGGGACGTCGGATCTACCTGACGACGACGCATTTTCACCCCGAGCACGCCTTCGGGGCGCAGGTCTTCGCCGAGGAAGCGACGTTCCTGCTCAACCGGGACCAGGCCGAGGACCTGAAGGTGAAGGGGCCGGGTTACCTGGAGATGTTCAAGGGGCTCGGCAAGCCGGTCGAGCGCCGGCTCCAGGGCGTCGAACCGGCGCGGCCCGATGTCGTCTACGACCAGGCGTACGACCTGGACCTGGGCGGGCGGGTGGTGCAGCTGCGGGCCACCGGCCGGGCCCACAGCAGGGGCGACCAGGTGGTCAGGGTGCCGGATGCGGACGTCCTGTTCACGGGGGACCTCGTGGAAGCCGGGCAGTTCGCCATCTTCCCCTGGTTCCCGCCGTACGACACCGACGTGTCCGGGACCCGCTGGATCGCGGTGATGGAGAGGCTGGCGGCGAAGGCTCCC
The DNA here is from genome assembly GCF_019091445.1 of Streptomyces sp. GbtcB7. NCBI lineage: Bacteria > Bacillati > Actinomycetota > Actinomycetes > Kitasatosporales > Streptomycetaceae > Streptomyces > Streptomyces sp. GbtcB7. The sequence goes on along the minus strand of NZ_JAGXJM010000007.1, from coordinate 215,074 downwards.
CGGATCGTGGTGCCCGGCCACGGCGAGGTCGGCGGTGCGGGGCTGCTGGCCGACGTGCGCGACTACCTGCGGCTGCTGCGGGACGAGACGTGGGCCCGCCGCGACTCCGCCGTGGACGAGCGGACGATCGTCGAGGAGATCTCGGCGCTGATGCTCGAACGGCACCCGGAGTGGGTCGGCCGGGAGTGGATCGAGAAGGGCGTCGGCTGCCTGTGCTCCGAGCATGCCGAACACGCCGAACACGCCCAGTAGTTCCGGTACTCCCCGTACTTGATACGCGGCGTACTTGATATGCGGCGGCCGGGCTCGGTCGTCGTGGTGAGCCCGGCCGTCGTCGGTGTCCGTCAGAGCCGGGACAGTTCGTCCACCAGGTCGTCCAGGCCCAGCGAACCCTGGGACAGGGCCGCCATGTGCCAGGCCTTGGCGTCGAAGGCGGCGCCGTGCCGCTTCTTCGCGTTCTCGCGGCCCAGCAGCCAGGCCCGCTCACCGAGCTTGTAGCCGATGGCCTGACCCGGGATGGAGAGGTAGCGGGTGAGCTCGCTCTCCACGAAGTCCGCCGGACGGCTGCTGTGCGCGCCGAAGAACTCCTGCGCCAGCTCCGGGGTCCAGCGCTCGCCCGGGTGGAAGGGGGAGTCCGCCGGAATCTCCAGTTCCAGGTGCATGCCGATGTCGACGATGACCCGGGCCGCGCGCATCATCTGCGCGTCCAGGTAGCCGAGCCGCTGCTCCGCGTCCTCCAGGAAGCCGAGCTCGTCCATCAGCCGCTCCGCGTACAGCGCCCAGCCCTCGGCGTTGGCGCTGACGAGACCGACGGTGGCCTGGTAGCGCGAGAGGTCGTCGACCACGTACACCCACTGGGCGAGCTGGAGGTGATGGCCGGGGACGCCCTCGTGGTACCAGGTCGAGACGAGGTCGTAGACGGGGAAGCGGGTCTGCCCCATGGTGGGCAGCCAGGTGCGGCCGGGCCGCGAGAAGTCCGCGGACGGCGCGGTGTAGTACGGGGCCGCCGCACCGCCGGGCGGCGCGATGCGCGACTCCACCTTCCGCACCGGCTCGGCGAGTTCGAAGTGGGTGCCGTCCAGCGCGTCGATCGCCCGGTCCATCACTCCCTGGAGCCACGTCTGGACCTCGTCGACGCCCTCGATGTGCCTGCCGTGCTCGTCGAGGTGCGCGAGCGCCACCCAGGGGTTCTCGGCGCCGGGCAGGATCTTCTCGGCCTCGGACTTCATCTCCGCGAGGAGCCGGTGGTACTCGGACCAGCCGTACGCGTACGCCTCGTCGAGGTCGAGATCCGTACCGTTGAAGTAGCGTGCCCAGCGCGCGTACCGCTCGCGGCCCACCGTGTTCGGCGCGCCCTCGATCGTGGGCGCGTAGACGTCACGCATCCAGTCGCGCAGCTCCACCAGGGCCTGCGTGGCCGTCCGGGCGGCCGTGTCCAGCTCGTCCCGCAGGGCGTCGGGCCCCGCGGACACGAAGTCCTCGAACCAGCCACGGCCCTGCCCGTCCGGGTCCGACCACTCGGTGAGCTGCTCGATGAAGGTCGCGGTGGGGCGCGGGCCCGCGTACAGCTTGCGCTCCAGGCCGAGGGCGAGGGACTCGCGGTACCCCGTAAGGGCGGTCGGCACCGCGCGCAGCCGCTCGGCGATCGCGGCCCAGTCCTCGTCCGTCTCCGTTGGGGCGATGGTGAACACCTGGCGCACGGAGTGCGCGGCCGTCTGCATGTTGCCGACGGCCCGCAGGCCCTCGTCGGCGTTGTGGACGGCCAGTTCGGCGGTGAGCCGCTCGCGCAGCAGCCGGGCGCAGCGGCGCTCGATGTCGCTTTCCGCCCCCGGCTGCCGCTCCGCCTCGTCGAGCCGGGCGAGCGTCGTCCGCGCCAGCTCCGCGACGGCCTCCTGCCCCGCGGGCGAGGTGTCGGGGAGCTTGTCGGCACTCTCCTTCACACCGAGGTAGGTACCGAGGACCGGATCGAGGGCGATGAGATCGTCGACATACGCGTCGGCGACCTCGCGGGGCAGCGGGCTCTTCGTCTCTGACATGCCGACATCCTCATACGAGGACGGGTGCCGCGTCAGCCCGGTCGACCGGGCATGGGGCCGGCATCAGCCTGATTTTGCCGAGGCCGAAGCCGAGGTCGGGGCCGAGGATGAGGACGAAGCCGAGGTCGGGAAGGGCGGGAGCAGCGGGCCGCAGTCCCACTGCTGGAAGATCAACCGGGTCTCCACCCGGGCCACCTCGCGCCGGGACGTGAACTCGTCGAGGACCAGCCGTTGCAGGTCGGCCATGTCCGCGACGGCGACCAGGACGAGGTAGTCGTCGGGCCCGGTGAGGTGGAAGACGGTCCGGGACTCCGGCAGCGCCCTGATCCGCTCCACGAACGGCCCGACCAACTCGCGGCTGTGCGGTCTGACCTGCACGGACAGCAGGGCTTCCAGGCCCCGCCCGAGCTTCGCCGGATCGAGGCGCAGCTGATGGCCGAGAATCACCCCGGCACGGCGCAGCCTCGTCACCCGGTCCAGGCAGGTCGAGGGCGCGACTCCGACCTGCGCGGCGAGATCGCGGTACGTCGTCCGTGCGTCGTTCTGGAGCAGCCGCAGCAGATGAAGATCCACCGGATCGAGTACGACAGATTCGGCCATGGCCCGAACGTAACACGGAGTGTGCGTCCGGGGTCCCGGCCGGTGTTCAGTCTGCTGTGCATGGAATCCGTGGTGCACGACGCATACGAAGTTCAGGACGGCTCCTGCGACGCTCAGGGCGACTCCTATGACGGTCGGGACGACCTCTACGACGTTCAGGGCACCCGTGCCCTCGCGCCGCGTGCCCTCGCCACCGAGGCCGTGCACGCAGGGCGGGAGGACCTCGCCCGGCTGGGACTGCACGCCGCGCCCATCGACCTGTCCACGACCTACCCCTCGTACGACAGCCGCGGCGAAGCCGCTCGCATCGACGCGTTCGCGGCCGACGGCGCCGAGCCGGAGGGCCCGCCCGTCTACGGGCGCCTCGGCAACCCGACCGTCGCCCGTTTCGAGACCGCCCTCGCCCGCCTCGAAGGATCCGAGAGCGCGGTCGCCTTCGCGAGTGGCATGGCCGCGCTGAGCGCCGTCCTGCTCGTGCGCAACGCGCTCGGCCTGCGCCATGTCGTCGCCGTACGGCCCCTGTACGGCTGCAGCGACCACCTGCTCACCGCCGGGCTGCTGGGCTCCGAGGTCACCTGGGTCGACCCGGCGGGCATCGCGGACGCCCTGCGCCCCGACACCGGCCTCGTCATGGTCGAGTCCCCGGCCAATCCGACGCTCGCCGAACTCGACCTGCGCGCCGTGGCGCACGCCTGCGGGTCCGTTCCGCTGCTCGCCGACAACACCTTCGCCACACCCGTGCTGCAACGCCCCGCGGAGCAGGGGGCCCGCCTGGTCCTGCACAGCGCCACCAAGTACCTGGGCGGACACGGGGACGTCATGGCCGGAGTGGTCGCCTGCGACGAGGAGTTCGCCCGGGGGCTGCGCCAAGTGCGGTTCGCGACCGGGGGCGTGCTGCATCCGCTGGCCGGATATCTGCTGCTGCGCGGCCTGTCGACCCTGCCCGTACGGGTCCGGGCCGCGTCCGCCAACGCCGCCGAACTCGCCCGCCGGCTCGCCGCCGATCCGCGCGTCGACCGCGTCCACTATCCGCGGATCGGCGGTGCCATGATCGCCTTCGAGGTCCACGGCGACCCGCACGAGGTCATCGCCGGGGTCCGCCTGATCACCCCGGCGGTGAGCCTCGGCAGTGTCGACAGCCTGATCCAGCATCCGGCGTCCATCAGCCACCGCATCGTGGCCGCGGACGACCGCCGCGAGTCGGGGGTCGGTGACCGGCTGCTGCGCCTGTCGGTGGGACTGGAGGACGTGGAGGACCTGTGGGCCGATCTGGACGGTGCGCTGGGGCGGTGACCAGGGAGAGGCCCCGGGCAGGGTGCCCGGGGCCTCCCGGTGTCCGTCCTACTTCTTCTGGCCCTGCTTCTGCTCCTGGTCGTACGGCAGTCGGGAGGTCACCGGTGTGGCGTCCAGGCGGGCCGTGATGACGAGGGTGCCCTCCTCGATCTGGTAGTCGAGGGGGAGGTCCAGGCCGCGCATGGCGGCGACCATGCCGGTGTTGGAGGCCTGCGTGACGGCGTACACGCTCTCGCAGCCCGCCTCGACGGCCATCGTCACGAGCCGGCCGAGCAGTTCGGCGCCGATCCCGCGCCGCTGCCAGTCGTCCTCGACGAGCAGCGCGATCTCCGTCTCGTCGCCGTCCCAGAGGAGATGGCCGAGCCCGACGACGCGTCCCGACGCCGTCTGCACGGCGAGGGTGCGTCCGAAGCGCGGGCTGAGCAGGTGGTTCAGATAGCGGTCCGCGTCACCGACCGGCCCGTGGTAGCGCATGCTCAACGTGCGCGGGGAGCAGCGCTCGTGCATCGCCTTCGCCGCGGCGACATCGGAGACGTCGGCGCGACGCACGGTGATCGCGTTGCCCTCCGGAAGTGTCAGCATGTCCTGGTGGAGCGGGATGCGCGGACCCAGCCGCGCGTCCAGCTCGACCAACGCCCGCGCCCGAGCGAACTCGGTCGGCGTGAACGGCAGATACGGCCGTTCCACCGTGATCACCCCACCCTCCGGTGCGCGCAACCGCATCACCGTGTCTTCCAGCACTCCTTCGACCGGCGCACCCTCTTCCGCCCGACCCGACCCGGGGGAGCGGGCGGGCAGCGAACGAATGGTGCACCTACCGAGCAACTGCCGGAGGGCGAGCGGAAGTTCCGCGGCGTCCAAAGCCGTGCGCGTGGCCAGCCCCAGGACGCGCGTCGGAGCGTCCACCAGGTCGTGGGCGTCGGCCCGTTCGATCCAGGTCCCGGTGCCGCCCGCCAGCGAGACGGAGCGGGTGATCTCGGACGCGTTCAGTTCGACGGGCGCGCGCAGCAGGAACTCGTCGACCGTGCCTTCGGCGAGCGGGTGCGTCTGCAGGCTCAGGATGTCGACCCGCTGGTGGGCCAGCGCCACGCACAGCGCGGCCAGTGAACCCGGCTCGTCCTTCACCGTCGTCCGCATCCGCCACAGGACGGTCTCTCCCGTGACGGCCTCCGGGGCCGCCGTGGCCCGGTGGGCCTGCCCGGCCTCTCGCCCTATGGCGAGGGTCCGGGCACCGGTATCGCCCGCGGGAGGCGCGTGACCGTGGCGGCGTGCCCACCATGTGTGGAATCCGGCCGTGGCCACCAGGACCGCGGACGAGATCACCAGCAGGGTCGGGCCGTCGGGGCCGTGTCCGATCAGGTTGGCGACGGCGTCGGCGACCGCGACGGCCGTGAACAGGGCGGCGAGCTCGACCACGTCGCGTCGCCAGTGGTGGACGGGGCGTCCGTGCTTCGCCCGGGTCACATCAGACATGTCTGGAGTCATGCAACCACTGTGAAGGAATGGTGTTGCGTGATCACGAACGGTCTGTGACTGATCGGTAAAGTGTCGTTCTATCCTTTTTGCGGTTCTTTTTGCCCTTGTTTTGCCTGCCTCGGATCACCTGGCTTACGTGGCTGGTCACGAGAGCGGCCGCGCACCGGGGGATGACTCCGGTGCGCGGCCCGACCCTTCGAGGGTACGGGAGTTGGACGCCGTTACTGACCCACGCGCCCAGGCTGCAACACCTGTGTGAACAGCACCGTGCCGTCCAGGTCGCGCAGCCGCACCGTCAGCTCCCCGCTGTCGCCGTCGATGTCGACCTCGCCGAAGAACTGGTAACCGTCCGCCGGCGAGACATTGGCGGTGGCGGGAGCCTTGACGAAGACCCGGTCGGGGCCGAAGGTGCCGTCCAGGGCGTTCGCCTGGAAGGCGCCCGCGTTGAGCGGTCCGGAGACGAACTCCCAGAACGGCTCGAAGTCCTTGAAAGCGGCCCGCGAAGGGTCGTAGTGCTGTGCCGAGGTGTGGTGGACGTCGGCCGTCAGCCACACGGTCCCGGTGATCCGCCGGTGCTTGATGAACCGCAGCAGCTCGGCGATCTGCAGCTCGCGGCCGAGCGGTGCGCCCGGGTCGCCCTGGGCGACGGCCTCGATGTTCGGCTTGCCCTCGACCGGGTCGGGCACGACCAGGCCGAGCGGCATGTCGGCGGCGATGACCTTCCACACCGCGCGCGACGCGGCCAGCTCGCGCTTGAGCCACTCCAGCTGTTCGCGGCCGAGGATGCCCTGCGGGTCGGTCGTCTGGTCGTCGGGCGAGTTGGCGTTCCGGTAGGTCCGCATGTCCAGGACGAACACGTCCAGGAGCGGGCCGTGGTGGACGGTCCGGTAGATCCGTCCGTCCGGGCGTCCGCCGACGGTGGAGATCGGGAAGTACTCCGAGAACGCCCGCCGGGCACGGACGGCCAGGTCGTCGAGTTTCGTGCCGGCCGGATAGGGGGTGCCGGACCCGATGACCTCACCCGGGTACCAGTTGTTGCGGACCTCGTGGTCGTCCCACTGGATGATGTTCGGAACCCGGGCGTTGAACCGGCGCAGCGCCGAGTCCAGCAGGTTGTAGCGGAAGTTGCCACGGTAGTCGGCCAGGGTGACCGCGACGTGCGACTTCTCCTCGGTGGTGATGCTCCGGTACAGGCTGCCGTCCGGAAGCGGCGCCGTGGCGGAGATCGGGCCGTCGGCGTAGATGTTGTCGCCGCTGCACAGGAAGAAGTCCGGGTCCACCTTCGCCATGGCGTCGAAGATCCGGTAACCGCCGATGGACTCGTTGATGCCCCAGCCCTGTCCGGCCAGGTCACCGGACCAGACGAACCGGACGTCCTGGCGCCGCTTCGCGGGCGCGGTGCGGAAGGTGCCGGTCACCGGCTCGCCCGTACGGCGCGGGTCGTCGGGGTCGGCCAGCAGTACGCGGTAGTGGATCTGCTCGCCGGAGGGCAGTCCGTGCAGCCGTGTCGTACCGGTGAAGTCGGAGTCCGCGCCGAGCAGCGGACCGTGCCATCTGCGCGGGTTGCGGAACGCCTCGGTCGCGGACGTCTCGACGATCATCCGGGCGGGGCGGTCCGAGCGGACCCACACCAGGCCGGAGTGCGCGCTCACGTCTCCGGCCTGGACACCCCACCCCGCCTTGGGCCGCCCGGACAGCGCGAACGCCGGGGCCGAGCCGAGTGCGGTGGGCAGAGCCAGGGCCGCGGAAGCGGCGAGGGATCCGCGCAGGACGCCGCGGCGACCGGGGAGAGGGAGAGGGCTTTGCGGGCGGTGTGACATGAATGCGCCTCCAGGGACGGAGTCGGCCGGTGTGCCTAGCCACAACTACGGGTGCGCCGCAGCGCACACGGAAACCACAAGTGAACAACTGGCCCCGCCGACAAGGGCGGCGACGTCCGCCTCCGAGCGCGCACGTCCCACGGATGCTCCGGCTACCCACTCACCCGGACGCCCCTTCAGCGGTCAGGCGCGCAGCGCCTGCGCCATCAGACGTACGCCGTCGCGGATCCGCGCGGGGGACTGATGGGCGTAACCGAGCACCAGCCGTACGTCGGCGCGCTCGACCGTCCGCCCGTAGTCCGCCAGCGGGCGCACGGCCACCCCCGCCGCCGCGGTTCGCTCCAGGAAGTACTCCGGCGGCCCGTACCTCCCGGGCAGCGCGGCGATGACATGCAGACCCGCCGCGATCCCGGACACCTCGGTACCGGGAAAGTGCTCCTCCAGGGCGGATACGAGGGTGTCGCGCCGTTCCCGGTAGGCGCGCTGGCAGCGGCGCAGTTGCCGGTCGTAGTCGCCCCGTTCCACGAAGCGGGCCAGGAGCGCCTGGTCCACGACGGGGTTCCCCAGATCCATGGTGCGCTTGCGCTCGACGACCTCCTCGGCGAGCGCCGCCGGTACGAGCAGCCAGCCGAGCCGCAGCCCGGGCGCGAGCGACTTGCTGACCGACCCCGTGTAGGCGACGCGCTCGGGATCGAGCCCTTGAAGCGCCCCCACGGGAGCACGGTCGTAGCGGAAGTCCCCGTCGTAGTCGTCCTCGACCACCAGACCGTCCACCGAGCGCGCCCAGTCGAGGAGTTCCGTGCGGCGCCGCGCCGAGTAGGCGATCCCCGACGGGAACTGGTGGGCGGGCGTGGTCACCACCGCCCGTACGCCCGACTCCTTCAGCGGCCCGGTGGCCAGCCCTTCGCCGTCCAGCGGCAGCGGTACGGCGTCGAGGCCGGCCGAGGCGTAGAGGGCGCCGTGCTCCGGGCTTCCGGGGTCCTCGACGCCGATCGCGCGCACCCCGCGCGCGTGGAGCACGAATCCGAGCAGGGTCGTCGCCTGCGCGACCCCGGAGACCACGATGACGCGCTCGGGGTCCGCGACCACGCCGCGGCGCCGTGCGAGCAGTTCGGCGAGGGCGGTGCGCAGCCGGGGCAGACCGCGCGGATCCGGGTAGCCGAGGGCTTGGTGGGGCAGTTCGGTGAGGACCCCGCGCTGGGCGGCCGCCCAGGCGGCGCGCGGGAACAGGGACAGATCCGGTGTCCCGGGAAGGAAGTCGGCGCGGGCCCCGGCGGGGCGCGGTGCGAGGTCACGCGCGCGCGGGTGGGCCGCCCGGGCGGCGCCGCCGACCCAGGTCCCCGCGCCCCGGTCGCTGCGCAGATACCCCTCCGCGGTCAACTGCTCGTACGCCTCCGTGACCAGCCCCCGCGACACCCCGAGGTCGGCGGCGAGCTCGCGGCTGGACGGCAGCCGGGTGCCCGGCGCGAGCCGCCCCGTGCGGACCGCCTCGCGCAGCGCGGCCTGCAAAGCGCGCCCACGCGCGCGTGCCGGTGCCGAAGCGGCCGGCACAAGCAGCTCCCATGCGGCCCCCGACGGCGTCATGTGGTCCCCGATGGCGTCATGAAAGTGGACCTTAAACCGGACCGCCGCCCTTCGTAGCGTCACCGTCATGAACACCACCACCCTCCGCGGGTCGCTGCTCGCCGCCCTCGCCTGCGTCCTCGTCGGAGGCTCCTTCACCGCCAACAGCGTCCTGGGCCACTACCCGTACGCGGGGGGTCAGTTCCTTCGCTACGGTCTCGCCTGCGTGCTGCTCCTGCCGCTGGTCGGACGGGGTGGCACGGCACCGCTGCGGCGGCTCGCGGCACGCCGGTGGGGGCGCCTCGCGCTGCTCGCGGCCGTCGGCATGGTCGGCTTCAACCTCGCCGTGATCGCCGCCGAACGCACCGCGGAACCAGCCGTTCCGGGCGTTTTCGTGGGCTGCGCCCCGGTGGTCGTGGCCGTTGTCGTCCCCCTTCTTGAGGGCCGCCGGCCCCAACGCCCGGTCCTGTACGGGGCGTCGCTCGTCGCGGTGGGCGCCTTCACGGTCCAGGGCTGGGGCCGCACCGACGGCACGGGGATCGCGTACTCCGTGTGCGCGCTCGCGGGCGAGGTGGGCTTCGCGGTGCTCGCCGTACCGGTGCTGCGCCCGCTCGGCCCCCGGCTGCTGTCGGCCACCGTCTGCGGGATCGCCGCGGTCGAGTCGGCGGTGGCCGGGATCCTCACCGCGCGCCTCACCGGCGGCGCGTGGCTGCGGATTCCGGACACCACCGAGGCCGCCGCGCTGTTGTGGCAGGCGGCGGTCGTCACGGTCGTCGGCTTCGTGTGCTGGTACATGGGCATGCAGCGCATCGGCGCGGAGCGCGCCACGCTCTTCTCCGGGCTCATCCCCGTCGCCGCGGCCTGCACGGCGCCGCTGGTCGGCACCGGCGCGTACGGCGCCGCGCAGGCCGCGGGCAGCGCCCTGGTCGGCGCGGGCGTCGTCCTGGGCTCCGGCGCGTGGCGCCTCACCCGGCGTCGGTCAGCGGCTGCCGTCGAGGATCACACGGGCGACGAGCGCCGGGTCGTCGTTCATCGGGACGTGACCGCAGCCCGGCAGCCGCACCAGCCGGGCCCGGGGAATAATGTGCTTGGCCCGGATTCCCTGGCGGCGCACCAGCAGCCGGTCCCGGGTGCCCCAGGCCACGGTGACGGGCAGTCCCGGGATGTCGTCCGTGAACTGGACGGTGGTGCCAGCCCGGAGGGTGTCGGCGAAGCCCTCGGCGCGGGCCAGCGCGAGGGTCTCGGCGACCACGGCCTCGGGTGAACGGCGGCCGGGCCGGGCGTAGATGGTGCTGGTCAGGGCGGCCCGCCCGGCCGCCGAGCGGGAGAGCCGCTCGATCACCGGGAGCGGCAGGCGCCGCGCGCCCTGCCGCATGGCGAGCAGCACACCGAAGGCGTAACGCCGCTCGACCGGCGACCAGAACCCGGCGGGCGAGATCGCGGTGACGGACCGTACGAGCTTCTCGCGGCCCAACTCCAGGGCCAGCAGGCCGCCCAGGGAGTTGCCTGCCACGTGCGGACGCTCGATCTCCAGCGCCTCGCACAGCGCGCCGAGCGTGGGCACCACCGTCCCGAGGTCGTGCCTGAGCCCGTCGGGCAGCGCCGGGGACTCGCCGAACCCGGGCAGGTCGACGGCTATCACCTCGCGTTCGGCGGCCAGGATGTGCACGACCGGGTCCCAGGCCTGCCGGTGGTGGCCGATGCCGTGCAGCAGGAGCAGCGGTTCGCCGGTGCCCACGCGCGCGTAGGACATGGTCACGGTCCGCGGACCGTGCGCGGAGGGAAGGCTGAAGGAGACCGTGGCGGACATGATGCTGCTCCTCGTCTGGTGGCACGTTGACGAACCGTCTTCGTAGACAGCTTGTCAGCAACTGCTACCGACGGGTAGCCCCCGGTAGCCACGAGACCGAAGCGTTCGCCGGCGCCGCCTGGACACGGCGGGATGTGCCGGGATGGGATGGAGCCGTGACCATCGACACCGCGACCGAGGTCTTCGAAGAGCACCGCCCCGTCCTGATGGGCGTCGCCTACCGCATGCTGGGACGGGTGGCCGACGCCGAGGACGTCGTCCAGGAAGCCTGGCTGCGCTGGTCCGGCGCCGACCGGACCGAGGTGCGCGAACCACGCGCCTACCTGGTGCGCATCGCCACCCGGCTCGCCGTCGACCGGCTGCGCCAGGTGCGGTCGCGCAACGAGGCGTACGTGGGACCGTGGCTTCCCGAGCCGTACGTCACCGACTTCGGGGACACCGCCCCCGACACCGCCGAGCGGGCCGTGCTCGCCGACTCCGTCTCGCTCGCCGTCCTCGTCGTCCTGGAGTCCCTGTCGCCCCTGGAACGCGCGGTGTTCGTCCTCAGAGAGGCGTTCGGCTACCCGTACGCGGACATCGCCGCCGTCCTCGACCGGGGCGAGCCCGCCGTGCGCCAACTCGCCGGACGGGCACGCAAGCACGTCGAGGAACGACGCCCGCGCTACGAGGTCGACCCGGCCGAACGCCGCGACCTGACCGAGCGGTTCCTCGCGGCGGCGGCCGGAGGAGACCTGGAGGGGCTCATGTCCCTGCTGGCCCCGGACGTCCGCCTGATCGGCGACAGCGGCGGACTGTCCAAGGCGCCGCTGCGGGTCATCGAAACCGCCGACAAGGTGGGCCGCTTCCTGTACGCCGTCGCCCAGCAGGGTGTTCCCGACCTGTCGTACCGCTCCCTGGAGCTCAACGCGGGCGCCGCGCTCCTCGTCCTCTCCGGCGACAAGCCCGACAGCACCGTCCAGCTGGATGTCGTGGACGGCCGGATCCAGTGCATCTACATCGTGCGCAACCCCGAGAAGCTGGTGTCCCTGGGCAACCAGTAGTCACTGCGGTCCCCTTGGGGCCCCTCGAAAGCCCCCGTCTTCTGGACGGGGGCTTTCGACGTTGTGTCACGGACGTCACCCCGCGCGAACGCCCTGTGAACGCTGTGCGGCAACGCGCCTCCGCAATCCGTAAGGGATCGAGGATTGGTCTTGACCAAGGGTGGGGGCGGCCCTATGGTCGCAGGGATAGTGCAAGAACCTTTAATAAACAAGGGCGCTAAAACGCCGCCGGGCCACGGCGATTGCGGAGGACAGGGTGGGGACCACGCAGCTGGAAACGGTGCCGGAGCCGAAGTACTGGCATCTCAAGACGGTGCTCACCGAGGCATTGGACTCCGAGTTCTCCGTGGGCGAGATCCTGCCCAACGAACGCGACCTCGCGGCCAGGTTCGGCGTCGCCCGCGCCACGCTGCGCCAGGCGCTGGAGCAGCTGGAGCTCGAAGGGCGACTGCAGCGCCGCCGCGGGGTGGGCACGACCGTCGCCCCGCCGCGCGTGGGCGTGGCCGTCGGAACCGAGCAGCATGTGTGGCCGGGCGCGGTCGGCGACGCCTGGCGGCCCGTGGACTGCGCGGTGGCGGTCCCGCCCGCCGCGGTGGCCGAGGTCCTGGAGACGGACCCCGACGACCAGGTGCACACGATCCGCCGCTCCCGTGTGACGCACGGCCAGCCGGTCGCCGCCGAGCTGCTCTACATCCCGGCGTCCTCGGTGCCCGGCCTGCCCGCGATCGACGCCCCGTCGGGGGCGACCCTCGCCCGTGCCGTGCTGCGCGAACTGCAGCACCTCGACCTGGAGGGCCAGGACCGCGCCGTGGAGCTCGGCTCGGCCCGCGCGGACGACGCCAAGGAGCTGGACCGGCTGCCCGGCGCGCCCGTCCTCGTCGTCACGACCCGTTACTTCGCCGAGGGGCGTACCGCCGCGGTCTCCGTGGCCACGTACCGCGCCGACACCTGCCGGCTGACCTTCGGCGACTCAGGCGGCGTGGAGATCCACCACGACCCCGAGCGCCGGGCCTCCTGAGCCGCGGCCCAGGCCTGCTCCAGACGACAGCCCCGAGGTCTCAGCCGTCATGCCCCGGAACACTCCGGGGCATGACGGCTTTCCCGTACCCGTGAGACCGCTGGTCAGCGGCGTGCGGTCACGGTCCCCTCGACCGCGAACAGCTGCTCCTCCACATGATCGAGGGCCAGCCGCAGGGCGCCCGTCGCGACGGCCGCCTCGCCCAGCAGGGAGAGCGCCACCTTGGGCGGGCGCAGACAGTAGCGCGCCAGCTCGCGCCGCAGCGGTTCCAGTACGCCGTCCAGACCCGCCGCCCAGCCGCCGACGACGACCAGTTCCGGGTCGAGGGCGAGGACGAGGGCCGCCACGTCGTGCACGAGGCGCTGGATGAAGCGGTCGACCGCCGCGCGAGCCCGCTGGTCACCGCCCTTGGCCAGCGCGAAGACCTCGGCGACGGCCTGCTCGTCGAGCGGGTGCAGGGGCTCGTCCGTGGTCGACAGCAGCGTCTCGGGAGTGGCTCCGCGGCCGAGCAGATGGAGCGCCCCGATCTCCCCGGCGGCGCCCCCGTATCCCCGGTGCAGCCGCCCGCCGATCAGCGAACCGGCCCCCGGGCTCAGCCCGGCCAGCACGAACACCACATCGTCCGACTCCGTCGCCGAGCCCTTCCAGTGCTCGGCGACCGCCGCCGCGTTGGCGTCGTTCTCGACGAGCACCGGGCATTTGAAGGAACGGTTCAGCCGGTCGCCCAGGCGCAGCCCCGTCCACTCCGGCAGCGCCGTGCCCAGGCGCACGGTGCCGTCCGCCTCGACGATCCCCGGGCTGCCCACGCCGACCGCACGCAGAGAACTGCGCGCGACACCCGCGCGACGCAGCAGATCGGCGACCGCCGTGCGCAGCCGTTCCAGCCGCTCGTCCGCCGACGCGGTCTCGTCCACCTCCTTGGACATGGCGCCCAGCACCCGGCCGTCCAGATCGGCGAGAAGCCCGGCGACGCGATGGGGACCGATCTCCAGGCCCAGCAGATGTCCCGCCTCGGCCCGGAACCGAAACCTCCGCGCGGGACGGCCCTGACGCCGTGCCGCGCCCTCCTCGGCCGCCTTCTCGACCACGAGCCCGGCCTCGATCAGCCCTTCCACGACACCTTCGACCGTGGGCCGGGACAAGCCGGTCACCCGGGTGATCTCGGTCAGCGTCGCGCAGTCCGTGGCGCGCAACGCGTGCAGCACCACCGCGGAATTGATCCTTCGCAGCAGAGAGGGGTCCCCGCCGGTCAACCGCCCCAACGTCCGTCCTCCCAGCTCGTGCGCGTGTTGGCCGGATCGTACTCGGCGCGGCGCGCCCCGGCGAGAGCCGGGGACCTCCTTTGCTACCGACCGGTCGCTTCGGCCACCGGCGGACCGCCGTTTCAGCCGGGGGCAACGAACCCCGACTCGTACGCCGCGATGACCGCCTGCGTACGGTCCCGGGCTCCCAGCTTCGCCAGTACGGCGCTGACGTGCGACTTGACCGTCTCGGTCCCGACGATCAGCCGCCCGGCGATCTCCGCGTTCGACAGCCCCCGGGCCATCAGCCGCAGCACCTCCGCCTCACGCTCGGTCAGCGCGGCCCGCTCCATGGCCGCCCGCGCCGCCGGATTCCCGCCGCCGTCCCCGTACTCGGCCGCCAACTGCCGTACGGACGCCGGGAACAGCAGCGACTCGCCCTCCGCGACGAGCCGCACGGCGTGCACGATCTCGGCAGGCCTGGCCCGCTTCAGCAGAAAACCGTCGGCACCCGCGCGCAGCGCCTCGTAGACGTACTCGTCGTTCTCGAACGTGGTCACTACGAGGATCTTCGGAGGATCGCTCACGATCCGCAGGACCGCGCGCGTTGCCTCGATGCCGTCCATGAGCGGCATGCGGACGTCCATGGCGACGACGTCCGGCCGCAACTGCCGCACGAGCGGGATCACCGCGGCGCCGTCGGCCGCCTCTCCGACGACCTCGATGTCGGGCTGCGCCGCCAGGACGGCCCGCAGACCCGCGCGGACGAGCGGTTCGTCGTCGACGAGGAGAACGGTGACCGGCATCCGGTCAGCGTAGATCAGCGCAACGGCAGCTCGACCCGTACCTGCCAGTCACCCCCGTCCGGCCCGGTCCGCGCCCGCCCGCCGAGCAGCGCCGCCCGCTCCCGTATGCCCCGCAGGCCACTGCCGCGGCCCGGCCCCGATATCCCGGCCGTCAGCGGATTGCGGACCTCGAGGCCCAGAGTGCCGTCGTCGACCTCGATACGGACCCGCACCGGCACGCTCCCCGCGTGCCGCAGCACATTGGTCAGGGACTCCTGGAGGATGCGGTAGCCCTCGCGGGAGACCGGTCCCGGCACGGTCTCCAACGCACCCGTCACCTCGGCGTCCACCTTCGCACCCGAGCCGCGCGCCGACTCCAGGAGCCGGTCCGCCTCGCTCAGCGTGGGTCGGCCGCTCGCGGGGCGCCCCACCTCGCGCAGCACGCCGAGCACGCGCTCCAGGTCCTCCAGGGCGGCCCGGCCGGTGTCCTCGATGGCGAGCAGCGCCCGGTCGGTGAACGCGGGGTCGCCGGCCGCCCGTGCCGCGCCCGCCTGCACCACCGCCACGGTCAGCGCGTGCCCGATCGAGTCGTGCAGCTCACGGGCGATGCGCGTGCGTTCCAGGAGCTGTTCGGTGCGTTCCTCCAGGGCGGCGATGCGCTCGGCGGGGGAGGGGCCCAGCAGCCGGCGCGCGATGACCGTGACCAGCTCGCCGAGGCCGACGACCGCGCCGTACAGCGCGAGCAGCGGCACGGGTACGAGCAGGGCGCAGGCCCACGGCGGGGGCGACACCGGCAGCAGTGTGATGTCGACGGGGCGACCGCAGGCGGCCCCGGCCAGTTCGACGGCGGTCACCGGCATCCAGACGGTGACCCCCGTCGTCACCGCCCCGAGGCCCATCCGTACTTCGAGCCACAGCACGGTCCGCAGCCGGTCCCGCCAGGTCGCAGACGGCGCGACCGAGATCGCCGCGTCCCGGTCGCCCCGCTCCCGCGGCTCGTCCGGCGCCAGCATGTACCGCGCCTGCACGCCCTCGCCCCGCCGCACGGCCGGGACCAGCCCCAGCGGGATCAACAACACCGCGGGCACCCACGGTCTCGACATGTCGATGAACAGCCACACACTGACGAACAGCATCGGCACCCACAGATGCAGCAGGCGCGTGTAGGTGGTCCCCAGGCACAACGGGCGCAGAAAGCGGGCCATCGCGCCATCGTCCCAGCCGGCCCCGGCAACCGGCTTCCCCCGAGCGGGGGAGACGATCTCCACCGGCGGGGGAGTACCGACCGCGGAAAGGCCGCCAGGCTGGGGCCATGACCAGCATCGACGTCCAGAACCTGACCAAGGAGTACGGCAGTCTGCGCGCCGTGGACGACCTCACCTTCAGCGTGCTTCCCGGCCGCGTCACCGGCTTCCTCGGACCCAACGGCGCCGGAAAGTCCACCACCATGCGGCTCGTCCTGGGTCTTGACCGGCCCACGTCCGGCGCCGCCACCGTCGGCGGCCGGCCCTACGCCTCGTTCGACGAGCCCCTGCGCCGGGTCGGAGCACTGCTCGACGCAGGGGCCGCGCACGGCTCGCGCACCGCGCGCGACCATCTGCGGGCGCTCGCCGCGAGCAACCGCATCCCCGAACGGCGGGTGGACAACGTGCTGGAGGAGTCGGGGCTCGAGTCCGTGGCGCGGCGCAGGGTGAAGACGTACTCCCTGGGCATGCGACAGCGCCTGGGCATCGCGGCCGCGCTCCTCGGTGACCCGCCCGTGGTGCTGCTCGACGAACCGTCGAACGGGCTCGACCCCGAAGGGATCATCTGGATCCGCGAGGTGCTGCGCCGACTGGCCCGTGAGGGCCGCACGGTGCTCGTCTCCAGCCATCTCATGAACGAGACCGCGTCCTTCGCCGACCACCTCGTCGTCCTCGGCCGGGGCAGGCTCCTCGCCGACACACCCCTGCGGGAGTTCATCCACGCGCGCGTGCGGCCTCGGGTACGGGTGTGCACCACGGACGGCGCCGCTCTCGGCGCGCTGCTCGCGCGCCACGGTCACGAGGCCGTCGAGGATGCGGACGGACGGTGGACCGTCCCGCACGCACGTGTGGAGGACATCGGGTTCCTCGCCTCCGGCGCGGGCCTGCCGATTCTCGAACTCGCGGCGGAGGAGGGCACGTTGGAGGAGGCGTACCTCGACCTGACGGCCGCGGAAGCCGAGTTCACCGCCGTACCGTCGCTCACCCGGCCCCAGGAGGCCCGCTCATGACCTTCGCACCCGTACTTCACGCGGAGTGGATCAAAATCCGTACGCTGCGGTCCCTCGTCGCGGGACCGCTCGCGGTGCTCCTTGCGACGGCGGCGTTCTCCGCGCTCGCCGGTCTCGACGACTCCGGGGGCCAGGACTTCGACCCGCTGTTCTCGGTGTTCTTCGGCGTGAGCTTCGGGCAGATCGCGGCGATCACCTTCGGCGCGCAGGCCGTCGCGGCCGAGTTCCGGGGCGGCGCGCTGCGGGTGTCGCTGGCCGCGGTGCCCCGGCGGGGACGGTGGTTCACGGCCAAAGTGGTGGCGATCGGGGTGCCCGCGCTGGCCGTCGGCCTGGTGTCAGGGCTCGTGAGCCTGCTCGTGGGCAAGGCGGTCCTCGGAACCAGGGCGAGCGGTCTGACGTGGGGCGAAGGGGTACGCGGGGCTGTGGGCTGCGGCCTCTACCTGGCGCTGATGGCCCTGTTCGCCGCCGGGCTCACGGCCGTACTGCGCAGCGCGGTCGCCACGCTGGGCATCCTGGTCCCGTTCCTCCTGATCGTCTCCTTCGTGATCGGTGGAATGTCGGGCGGCGTGGCCGACTTCCTGCCCGACCGGGCGGGCCAAGTGGTGCTCCACGAGACGTGGGACGGCGCCCTCGGCCCCTGGACCGGGCTCATGGTGACCGCGGCCTGGACGGCGGCGGCACTCGCGGCGGGTGCGTGGTGCCTACGGCGCAGGGACGCCTGACGGCACGGCAATTGTCAGTGGCAGCCGCTTTACTGGACCTCATGACCAGCGCGCAGCACCTCGCCACCATCCTGAGGCTGTGCTCCGAGGACTTCCCCCGTGAGCACGGCCGTTCGGACGTCGGCGACGCGGGACCCGGCTACCACATCGCCGAGTTAGCGACGAGCGAGGAATTCTGGGAGGACGACGGCACGGCACGGGAGGAGACGGCGGAGCAGTACGAGGCCGACCGGGACGGTCTTTCGGTGCTGCTCACCCACCGCTGGGGGCCTCCGCAGGTCTTCAGCCTGTCGAGCGTGCTCGACCGGACGATGGACGGGGAGGACATACCCGAGCCCTGGGGCATCGTGAGCGGGCATGTGCCCGATGTGCACCTCTGGAAGGCGACCGGGCACGACCGCTGGGTCGCCCTCGGTGTCTCGCAGTGGGACAAGGAATGGCCGTTCCAGCTCCTGGCCGTGATCACCGAGATCGACCCGCCGTGACCTGATCCGCTACCCCTCGGCCGCAGCCACCCGCAACCGTCCGAACTCCTCCGCCATCGTCGCCGCCGTCCAGTGCGCGTTGAGCCCACTCGGGTTGGGCAGCGCCCAGACCCGGGTGTCCCCGATCGTCCGCTCCTGCGGGCCGATCACGGCCTTCCGGTCTTCGAAGGCCGCCCTGTAGGCGGTCACCCCCACCACCGCCAGCCACCCCGGCCGCAGTCGCTCCACCTTCGCGCTCAGCAGCCGTCCGCCCTCGCGGTACTCCTCCGCGGACAGCTCGTCGGCCCGGGCGGTCGCGCGCGCCACCACGTTCGTGATGCCGAGCCCGTACGACGGCAACTCGCCCTGCTCCGACGGCTTCATCAGCCGGGGCGTGAACCCCGACAGATGCAGCACAGGCCAGAAGCGGTTGCCGGGACGGGCGAAGTGGTGGCCCGTGGCGGCGGTCATCAACCCCGGATTGATGCCACAGAAAAGCACCTTGAGGCCGTCCCCGACGACATCCGGCACCAGCCGGTCGCGGGCGGCCTCGAGGTCCGCGGGAGTGAGCCGCGTCAGAGGATCGCCCCCGGCGTGTAGCCCGCGGCCTCCGGGTGCTGCTTCACGATCTCCTCGATGCGGCCGACGACGGCGGCGACCTGGTCGGCGGCGGCACCGGTGAACGACAGTTTGTCGGCCATCAGCTCGTCCAACTGCGCGCGGTCGAGCGGAATGCGCTCGTCGGCGGCGAGCTTGTCGAGGAGTTCGTTGCGCTCGGCGCCCTGTTCGCGCATGGCGAGCGCGGAGGCGACGGCGTTCTCCTTGATCGCCTCGTGCGCGACCTCACGGCCGACGCCCGCGCGCACCGCGCCCATCAGGACCTTGGTCGTCGCGAGGAAGGGCAGGTAGCGGTCCAGCTCGCGCGCGACGACGGCCGGGAAGGCGCCGAACTCGTCGAGGACGGTGAGGAAGGTCTCCAGCAGACCGTCCAGCGCGAAGAACGCGTCCGGCAGCGCGACCCGGCGGACCACCGAGCAGGACACGTCGCCCTCGTTCCACTGGTCGCCCGCCAGCTCGCCGGTCATCGAGGCGTAGCCGCGCAGGATGACCATGAGGCCGTTGACGCGCTCGCAGGAGCGGGTGTTCATCTTGTGCGGCATCGCCGAGGAGCCGACCTGGCCCGGCTTGAAGCCCTCGGTCACCAGCTCGTGCCCGGCCATCAGCCGGATCGTCTTGGCCGTCGAGGACGGCGCGGCCGCCAGCTGCACCAACGCGGTCACGACCTCGTAGTCCAGCGAGCGCGGGTAGACCTGGCCGACGGAGGTGAAGGCCTGCGAGAAGCCGAGGTGCCCGGCGATCCGCTGCTCCAGCTCGGCGAGCTTCGCCGCGTCCCCGCCCAGCAGGTCGAGCATGTCCTGCGCGGTGCCGACCGGGCCCTTGATGCCGCGCAGCGGGTAGCGGCCGAGCAGCTCCTCGACGCGGCCGTACGCGACGAGCAGCTCGTCGGCGGCGGTCGCGAAGCGCTTGCCGAGGGTGGTGGCCTGGGCGGCCACGTTGTGCGAGCGGCCGGCCATGACCAGTTCGGCGTACTCGCCCGCCAGCTTGCCGAGCCGCGCAAGAACGGCCACCGTGCGGTCGCGCATCAGCTCCAGCGAGAGCCGGATCTGCAGCTGCTCGACGTTCTCGGTGAGGTCCCGGGACGTCATGCCCTTGTGTACGTGCTCATGCCCTGCGAGGTCGTTGAACTCCTCGATCCGCGCCTTCACGTCGTGCCGCGTGACCTTCTCGCGCTCGGCGATGGAGGCCAGGTCGACCTGGTCGAGGACGCGCTCGTAGTCGGCGATCGCGGCGTCCGGGACCTCGATCCCGAGGTCCTTCTGCGCCCGCAGCACGGCGAGCCAGAGCTGACGCTCCAACTTCACCTTCTGCTCGGGGGACCAGAGCGTGGCGAGCTCGGCGGAGGCGTAGCGTCCGGCGAGGACGTTGGGGATACGGGGCTTTGCAGGCGCGGCAGTCACGTGGACGGAGTTTACCCGCCGTCCGGACGGGCTCCGGAACGCCCGCACGCTCCGGAGCCCAGGTCAGCGGTAGTGGCCCTGGCCAGGCGGCCCTAGGGGCGGATGCCGTCGCAGGCGATCGGTAGATGGCGTGGGCCGCGCAGGACCGCGTTCTGCCGGTAGGGCGGCGGGTCCTCCAGCAGCCGGGGGTTCTCCAGTCTGCGGGCCAGCTCGCTCAGCGCGAGCTGTGCCTCCAGGCGGGCGAGCGGGGCGCCGAAGCAGCTGTGGATGCCGCTGCCGAAGCCGAGGTGCTGGATGTCCCCGCGGTCCGGGTTGAAGCGGTCCGGATCCTCGAAGCGGTCGGGGTCGCGGTTCCCCGCCGCCAGCACCAGCCACAGTGACGCGCCCTTGGGGATGGTGACCCCGCGGACCTCGATGTCGGCGAGGGTGGTGCGCTGCGGCACCAGCTGCACCGGCGGCTCGAACCGCAGCAGCTCCTCGACCACGGGGACGGCGAAATTCGGGTCCTTGCGCAGCCGCTCGAGCACGTCGGGGTTGCGCAGCAGGGTCAGCATGCCGTTGGTGATGAGGTTGACCGTGGTCTCGTGGCCGGCGATCAGCAGGAGCGCCGCGGTGCTCAGGACCTCCATCGTCGTCATGACACCGTCCGGCCCTCCCGCCGTGGACAGCTGGGACAGCATGTCGTCACCGGGCTTCTTGCGGCGTTCCTCGATGAGCCCGGCCAGATACATGCCCAGCTCGGTGCGGGCGTTGTGGGAGACCTTGGCGCGCTCGTCGGCGTCGGCGCCCGGGACGGGGTCCAGGCTGGCGGCGATCGTGTCCGCCCAGGAGTGGAAGCGTGACTCGTCCTCGCGCGGCACCCCCAGCAGCCGGCAGATCACGGTCACGGGGAAGGGATAGGAGAACTGGTCGACCAGATCGATCCGGTCCGGGTTGTCGATGCCGTCGATGAGCCCGGAGACGATGTCCTTCAGCTCGCCGTGCATCTCGTGGACACGCCGCGGGGAGTGCGGCGGCCCGAACGGCCGGTTCGTCATGCGCCGCAGCCGGTCGTGCTCCGGCGGGTCGAGCCGCAGGAAGCTCGGCGGAAGGGCCGTCTCCTCGTCCGCTTCGGCGGCCAGCGGGTTCGCGGTCGCCGGCGTCTTCAGATTGCGGGCGTCGGAGCTGATGCGCGGATCGTGGAGCAGGCTCTGGATGTCGTAGTACCTGCTGAGGACGAACGGTCCGTCCGCGTCGTGGTACACCGGCGTCTTGCGCAGCTCCTCGTACAGCGGATACGGATTGGCGCGGTGGGCGTAGTCGATGATCTGCCGCAGGATGGCTTCGGTCATGGGTGCGTCCTAGGGAACGTCGGATCAGTGCCGAGCGGGGGTGAACGTCAGCCGTCGGTCGTCCGGCGCGTATCCGCTGAGGGTGACGGTCGGGCCGTGGGTGGGCACGGACGGGTCGGGGAAGTCCGCGGGCATCGGCTGCTGCCCCTCGGGGCGGCGGTCCACGGTGGGGGAGGCCGGCGGGAACGGCGCCGTGGTCTCGATGAGCTGTTGGTAGAACTGCAGCCACTTCGTCTGGTCGAAGGTGACGGCGCCGATGACGCGGTCCTGGTAGCCGTAGACGCCGGTGAACCTGTGCTCGCTGCGGGAGCCCTGGGCGATGAGGATCTCGGTGCCCATCGACGGCACCCCGACGGACTTGATGTTCACGCCGAACTGGGAGGACCAGAAGGCGGGCACCCAGATGTGGGGGCGGCGGTCCGCACTGTCGCTCAGCATGTTGTGCGCGGCGGTCTCGGCCTGGGCGACGGCGTTGCCCCAGTGCTCCAGAGACAGGAACTGGTATCCGAACAGCGGGTGCGGGGACCGTGCGACATCGCCGGCCACATAGATGTCGTCGGTGACGATGCCCCGGATGTCGAAGGCCCGGCATCCGGCGTCACAGGCGATCCCGCGGGGACCCGCGCCGAGTCCGGACCCGGCGAGCCATTCGGTGTTGCGCTGGGCACCGAGGGAGACGACCACCACGTCGGCCTCGATGGTGTTCCCGTCGGAGAAATGCGCGGCGCGGACGTGTCCCGCGGAGTCGCCCTCCAGGCCGGTCACCATGACGCCGCAGCGCAGGTCGACGCCGTGTTTGCGGTGCAGCTCGGCGGCCACCTGGCCGACGACTCCGCCGAGCGCTCCGACCAGCGGCGCGTCCGCCCGCTCGGCCACGGTGACCGCGATCCCGCGTTCCCGGCAGGCGGAGGCGATCTCGGAGCCGGTGAACCCGGCGCCGATGACGAGCACGCGGCGGGGGCCCTGCGCGAGCGAGCGCTCCAGCGCTTCGGCGTCGTCGCGGGTCCGCAGCACGAACACCCCGTCGAGCTCCGCCTCGTCCTCCTGGGGCCAGGGCCTGGCTCGTACACCGGTGGCGATGAGCAGCCGGTCGTACTCCACCTCGTCGCCGTCGGCCAGCCGTACCCGCCGGGCCGCCATGTCGAGGCCGGTGGCCGGAACCCCGAGGCGCCACTGCGCGTCGATGGCGCGGTGCCGGGGGAGGCCGGTGCGGTCCGCCGTCGCCCTGCCCAGCAGGACCTGCTTGGACAACGGCGGTCGGTCGTACGGCTCGTAGGGCTCGTCCCCGATCATCGTGAGGGAACCGGCGAACCCCTTCTCCCGCAAGGTCTCCGCGGCCCGAAGTCCCGCGAGCGAGGCGCCGACGACGACGATGCGACCTTCACGCTTGAGCCGGTCCAGCGATCCGTCGGCGCTCACCGGTCGGCCTCCCGGTGGGTTCCGGGGTTCCCGTCAGGGGAGTTCGCGTCCACCATGATGGCCTGGACGGGACACGCGGCCACGGCCCGCGCCATGTCCTCGCGCCGATCCTCCTCGACCTCGGGGTTGTAGAGCAGGGACTCGTCCCCGTGCATGGCGAAAACATCGGGAGCCAGGAACGCGCACTGCGCGTATCCCTGGCAGCGGTTGAGATCGACGACAAGCCTCACCGAGGATCAGCCTTTCCGTGGCCCGTTCTCGTCCCCCTGCCCCTCAGCATGCGCGAGAGGGTGCTCAGCCGCTCGCCGGGGCGTGCAGGCCCACACGGAGGATGTGAAGGCTGACGACCAGTGCCCAGAACGGGAAGACCAGCTCCGACCAGGGCAGAGAAGATCCCGCGACGAGCAGGACAAGCCCCGCGAGATAGCCGAACACGGCGAGCGAACGGGGGAGGACGCCGAGACGGTGGCCGATGGTCGAGGTCGTGAAGACGAACACGGCGGCCATGCGGAGCGCGTACGTCGTCATCAGCGTGTAGGCGAAGTGGCGGCCGAAGCCGGAGGGTTGGCTCAGTACACTGCCCGCCGCGGCGCCGGCCGCGAACATGGTGGCCACGTAGACCAGTCCGCTGCCCATGAAGACGGTGGCGATGAATCTGTCCTCGGCATCGCCGACCCGTGCGCGCAGCGCGCCCATGAACCACAGGAAGAAGATCCCCGCGAACGGGAGGATCTCCAAAGCCGTACGCACTTCCCACCGTTGGTCCGGCGCGACCGTCGCCGTTTCGGCGTCCCCCGCCGGGATCGCGATCCGCACCAGCACGATCGCCGCCGCCAGCAGGAGGGCGAACACCGTACCCGCCAGTCCGGCCGCGCGCGGTGTCCGCAGCCGTTCTTCCCTCGGCTCCATCGGCGCTCGCTCTCTTCCCGAAGCCCCCCGTTCCCCTCTCGGTCCAGCAAGCAGGCACCGGTGCGCCCACGCCACCGGGGCCACCCGTGGGGGTGACGCCCCGCTCAGCCGGAGGCCGGTCGCGGGAGCCGGCCGCGCTACGAGGCGTCGGCCAGCTCCGCCAGGATGTCGCCGTGGCACAGCTCGGGTGCGCACCAGCAGGCCAGCGTCTTGCCACGCAGGGCGGGCACCTGGTCGAGGAGGTCGGGGCGTTCGAGGAGATACGCCCGGTACTTCTCCATGATCTCGGCGCGGGTGCCGTCGCGCTTCTTGGTGGGGGTGTCGTAGGCGAAGGGGTTGTAGAGCGGGTGCTGCGGGAGGTCCCAGTGGCCCATGGTCCAGCGGCGGCCGATGTAGACGAGGTCCGCGGGGGCGTGTTCGAGCCGGGGACCGAACTCGTTGATATGACCCTTGAGGTTGATCACGGTGGTGGGCATGGGATTCCCTTCGGCCGTCCGCCTACCCACCGGTGCCTACCCCACGGACCCCTCGTACGGCAGCAGCTCCGGCCGCTTGGCCGGGCGTCCGTCCCCCGATGAGCGTCCCGTCAGCCGTCGTCCTATCCACGGCAGCAGGTGCTGCCTGGCGAAGCTGGCGTCGGCGGCGCGGCGGGCGACCCAGCCGGGCGGCGCCGTCGGCGGCATCGGCGTACGCCACTCCTTGTCCTCGGGTTCGTACCCGAGCGTCTGCCAGACGGCCTCCGCGACCCGGCGGTGCCCCTCGGCCGTCAGATGCAGCCGGTCCACGTCCCACATCCGGGGGTCGGCGAGTGAGGGCGCACCGTAGAGGTCGACCACCAGCGCGCCGTGCCGCTCCGCGAGCCCGTCGACGACGGAGAAGAGCTCCTCCATACGCGGCCGGAACCGTTCGAGCACCGGACCGTTGCGACCCGGGCTGCGCATCAGGACGAGCCGCTCGCAGGCGGGGGCGAGCCGCTCCACGGCCTCCTCCAGGAGAGCGCGGACGCGTCCCATGTCGACCTTGGGACGCAGTGTGTCGTTGAGTCCGCCGACGAGGGTGATCACGTCGGGCCGCATCGCGACCGCCACGTCCACCTGTTCCTCGACGATCTGTCCGATCAGTTTGCCGCGCACCGCGAGGTTGGCGTATTTGA
Organism: Streptomyces sp. GbtcB7; assembly: GCF_019091445.1. NCBI lineage: Bacteria > Bacillati > Actinomycetota > Actinomycetes > Kitasatosporales > Streptomycetaceae > Streptomyces > Streptomyces sp. GbtcB7. The sequence continues at coordinate 190,122 of NZ_JAGXJM010000007.1, read as the reverse complement.
AGCCGGGCGTCCGCGTGGCCATCCGGCCGGCGAGGAGATCGGCCCAGCCGCGGTAGGAGCCGTCGGGCAGCCGGTCCGACATGCCCTCGGTGAAGGAGTCGCCGACCGCGACAAGACTGGTGTAGGTGGCATTCGTCTGCATGGCGGACAAGATGCTAACCCGCAGGCATACTCGCCGGTCGGTCGGGCCTCCGCAGGGCCCGGCCCGGCCGCCCTCACACCGTCTGTCCGAACAGCTCCCTCAGCACGTCCTCCATCGTCACCAGCCCCGTCATCCGTCCGTCGCTGCCCATGACGGCCGCGAGATGCGTACGACTGCGGCGCATCGCCGTGAGCACGTCGTCCAGCGGGGTGCTCTCCCGCACCCGCGCGATGGGCCGCATGTCCTCCACCCGGAACGGCACCTCGCGCGGCATCGCGTCCAGCGCGTCCTTGACGTGCAGATAGCCCACGATGCGGCGCCCCTCGTCCACGACCGGGAAGCGCGAGAAGCCGGACTCGGCGGACAGCCGCTCCAGCTCCTCCGGAGTGACGCCCACGCGCGCGTAGACGACACCTTCCAGTGGCAGCACCACGTCCCGTACCGGCCGGCGGCCGAGCTCCAGCGCGTCGTGCAACCGCTCCAGAGCGCGGTCGTCGATGAGCCCCGCCGCGCCGGAGTCCTTGACCAGCCTGGCCAGCTCGTCGTCGGAGAAGGTGGCGACGACCTCGTTCTTCGTCTCGACCCGCAGCAGTTTCAGCAGGCCGTTCGCGAAGGCGTTGACCGTGAAGATCACCGGGCGCAGCGCCCGGGAGAGCGCCACCAGCGGCGGTCCGAGCAGCAGCGCGGTGCGCACCGGCTCCGCGAGCGCGATGTTCTTCGGCACCATTTCGCCGAGCAGCATGTGCAGATAGGTCGCCAGGGTGAGCGCGATCACGAACGAGATCGCGTGGCCCGCGCTCTGCGAGACGCCCATCGCGTGGAACGCCGGTTCCAGCAGGTGCGCGATCGCGGGCTCGGCCACGATGCCGAGGACCAGCGTGCACAGGGTGATGCCCAGCTGCGCGGCCGCCAGCAGCGCGGACACGTGCTCCAGGCCCCACAAGACGCTGCGTGCCCGCCGGTCGCCCTCCTCGGCATGCGGCTCGATCTGGCTGCGGCGCACCGAGATCAGCGCGAACTCGCCGCCCACGAAGAAGGCGTTCACGACCAGCGTCGCCAGCCCGATCAGAAGTTGTACGGCGGTCATCGCGGCCCCCTCTCCTCGTCGTACCGCTGCTCCCCGTCGCGCGGCGCGTGCAGCAGCACCCGCGCGGCCCGCCGCCCGGAGGCGTCCACCACGTCGAGCCGCCACCCGGCGACCTCGACGGCGTCCCCGACGGCGGGGATGCGGCCGAGCCCGGTCGCGAGGAAACCGGCCAGGGTCTCGTAGGGCCCCTCGGGCACCCGCAGGCCGACGCGGGCCAGCTGGTCGGTGCGGGCGGACCCGTCGGCCGAGTACAGCGCCCGCCCCTCCTCGTCCGTGCCGGCCGGGGCCAGGTCGGGAGTCTCGTGCGGGTCGTGCTCGTCGCGGACCTCGCCGACGACCTCCTCGACGATGTCCTCCAGGGTGGCGACGCCCGCCGTGCCGCCGTACTCGTCGATGACGGCGGCCATGGTGCGTCCGCCGGACAGCCGGTCGAGCAGCCGGTCGACGGTGAGTGACTCCGGTACGAACAGGGGTTCGCGCATGATCTGGGAGACGGGGGTGCGGGGCCGTGACTCGGCGGGTACCGCCACCACGTCCTTGATGTGTGCCACACCCACGACCGAGTCGAGGTTGCCGCGGTAGACGGGGAAGCGGGACAGACCCGTCGCCCGGGTCGCGTTCGCCACGTCCTCGCAGGTCGCCTGGAGGTCCAGCGCGATGACCTGGACGCGCGGGGTCATCACGTTCTCCGCGGTCAGGTCCGCGAGGTTCAGGGTGCGCACGAACAGCTCGGCGGTGTCCGCCTCCAGGGCGCCCTCCTTGGCGGAGTGCCGGGCCAGGGCGACCAGTTCCTGGGGCCCGCGCGCGGAGGCCAGCTCCTCGGCCGGTTCGAGGCCGAAGACCCGTACGACACGGTTGGCCGTGTTGTTGAGATGCGTGATGAACGGGCGGAACGCGCCGCTGAACCAGCGCTGCGGCGTCGCCACCCGCTTGGCCACGGCGAGTGGAGAGGAGATCGCCCAGTTCTTGGGGACCAGCTCGCCGACGACCATCAGGAAGACCGTCGACAGGGCCGTACCGATGACCAGCGCCACCGAACGGGACGCGGAGGGCGAGACGCCGAGCGACTCCAGCGGACCCGCGATCAGCTTGGCGATCGACGACTCGGAGAGCATGCCGACGACCAGGTTGGTGACGGTGATGCCGAGCTGGGCGCCGGACAGCTGGAACGTCAGATTTCGTGCGGCCTTGAGGGCGCCCGACGCGCCGCGCTCGCCGCGCTCGACGGCCCGCTCCAGCTCGCTGCGCTCGACCGTGGTCAGTGAGAACTCCGCCGCGACGAAGGCGCCACAGGCCAGCGAGAGCAGCACCGCCACCAGGAGGAGGAGGACTTCGGTCATCGGGTCACCTCCGTCCCATGATCGGCCAGGGGCGGGGGGATCGCGCGATGTCGGGTACGGGGAGGCTCGCCCATCGGCGGACGCTCACACCTTTCATGGGAGGAGCGGGTGATCCTCCCATGGTAAAGGATAGGCAAAGTACCCTCTTGAGTGCTGGAGGCTAGTCGGTGAGCGGCTTCGCCCAGCGGCGCCACTGCTCCTGGGGCTCGTACCCGGCGGCCCGCCACGCATGCTGCCCGGTCTCGTTCCGCCGCAGCACCATCGCGTCCGAGCGCCGCCCCCCGAGCCGTACGAACCGCTCCTCGGCGGCGACGAGCAGCGCGGAGCCGATCCCGCGGCGGCGCCGCCCGGGATGCACCGCGAGCCGGTACAGATGGCAGCGCCAGCCGTCGAAGCCCGCGATCACCGTGCCCACCAGCTCGCCGTCGTCCTCGGCCAGGATCAGCGCCTCCGGATCGTGGGCGACCAGTAGCTCCACGCCGTCCCGGTCGTCACTGATGCTCGTGCCCTCGGCCGCCACCTTCCAGAAGGCCAGCACGGTGTCGAGGTCCTCGGGCGTCGCGGCCCGTATCCGCAAGTCGGTCATGGCGCCGATCCCATCACGCGTTCCGTGGGGCGACACCGAATTCCACGATCCGGACGGTCACTCACCCCGCAGCGCGTCGACGACGGGGGCGAACGCCTCCATGTTCGGCTCCAGGACCGTCAGATACGAGAACCCGTACCGCTCCCGCTGCGCCCGCACCTGCGCGACGATCTGCTCCAGCGTTCCCACCAGCACGATCGGCAGCTCCAGCACCTGGTCCTCGGTCAGGTTCGGGATACGGGGCAGCCAGGGCCGGATCGCGGCGCCGCGATCCTCGGTGACGGCGAGGACCTGGATCAGCAGATTGAGCTCGGCGGGCTCCTTGCGTCCCTCGGCCGCCTCCCGGTACAGGGCGACGCGTTCGTCCAGTGCGGCGGCCGTGATCGGCTCCAGCGTGCCGCCCGGGCTGGTGCGCGCCCCGGTGAACGCCGCGATGTCCGCGTGCTCGGCGGTGAGCCGCAGCATCCGGTCGCCGTTGGCGCCGATCAGCAGCGGCACACGGGGTCGCTGCACCGCTCCCGGCTGGTGCTCGTCCGAACCGAGGAGGCGCTCCAACTCCTCGACGGTGCGCTGGAGATGGTCGACCCGTTCGCGCGGTGAGCCCCAGGGGAGGCCCGCCGTGTCGTGCTCCGCCCGGATGTAGCCGGTGCCGAGCCCGAGTTCGAGGCGACCGCCCGTCAGCGTGTCCGTGGTGGCGACCTCGCGGGCCAGCAGCGTGGGATTCCAGAAGCCCGCGTTGAGCACGAAGGTGCCGAGGCGGGGCCGCTCGGTGACCTCCGCCGCGGCCACCAGCGAGGGGAAGGGCGCGGGCATGCCCAGGTGGTCGGGGACCAGGATCACGTCGTAACCGAGTTCCTCGGCACGTCGGCACTTGGCGCGCCACTCGTCGAGGGGCGCGGGGGCGAGCAGATTGACGCCGAACCGGAACGGGCGGGCGGAGCCCGAGGACTGCGGCATGAACTCTCCTCATTCACAAGCCACTTGTGCGCAAGGGGCGAACGGGGTGGGCCGGACGCGAGTACATCGGTGGACAGGACACGTACATCGGTGGACAGGACGCGTACGTCAGCGGGACGCGTACATCATTCGTGCGCGATGGCCGCCAGGACGTTCATGCGCGAGGCACGCAGCGCCGGCAGCAGCGCCGCCACGATGCCCACGACCGCCGAACCCACGACCACGGCGACGATGGTGGTCCAGGGGATGGCGAGCGACTTCATGCCCTGGAGCGCCAGGACCCGCTGCACACAGACGCCCCAGACCAGCCCGAGCGCGAGGCCGAGGACGGCGCCGAACACGGCGATCACCACCGACTCCAGCCTGATCATCCGGCGCAGTTGGCGCCGGGCGAGCCCGATGGCGCGCAGCAGCCCGATCTCGCGGGTGCGTTCGACCACCGACAGGGCGAGGGTGTTGACCACGCCGAGCACCGCTATCACGATCGCGAGTCCGAGCAGCGCGTACACGAGGTAGAGCAGCACGGCGATCTGGTCGTGCACGAGTTTCTTGTAGTCGGCCAGGTCACGGACCTGCACCTGCGGATACGGCTTGAGCGTCTGCTCCAGGTGCGCGCGCAGCCGGTCGGGGCTCGTGTCGGGAGCCGCGTTCACGTACAGGGCCGAGTCCTGCCCGCCGGGCACGTACTTCTCGACCGTGCCGAAGCCGAAGGCCAGCCCGCCCTGCATCCCGAAACCCCCGGAGCCGCCCTGGTCGGTGAGCGCCCCCACCGTCAGCTCGGTCTTCCGCCCGGCGGGGAACTCGACGGGGATCACACTGCCGACGCGCACGCCGTGCTCCCGCGCGAACTTCGCGTCCATCGACAGGTGCCCGGCACCGAGCGCCGCCGCCGTGTTCCCCTGGGTGTACGTGACGTGGGCGACGTCGTCGAGCCGCGGATCGTAGCCCGCCGCGGTCGTCTCGACCCGCTTGCCGTCCGGCAGCCGCACCGCGACCGGCGTGAACCGCTGGCGGACGACGAGCCCGGCACCCTGGGTGGCGCGCACCTTGTCCGTGATCTCCCTGGTGAACGGCACGAAGTTGCTGTTCTGGATCACGAAGTCGGAGCCCAGTGTCTTGTCGATCTGGTGGTCGAACGACTTGCTCATGGACGCGCTCGCCACGGACATCCCGCCGACCAGTGCGAGGCCCACCATCAGCGCGGCCGCCGTGGCACCGGTGCGCCGCGGATTGCGCAGCGCGTTGCGCTGGCTCATCCGGCCGACCGGGCCGAACAGGGCGGGGAAGGCGCCGCCCAGGACCCGGATCACCGGCCGCACAAGGAGCGGACCCGCGATCACCGTCGCGATGAGGGTGAGTACGACACCGAGGCCCAGCAGGGAGGCGGACGTCGCGGTCTTCGACGCCGTGGCGCAGCCGGCCAGCGCGGCGGCTCCGGCCACGCCCACGACCGAGCCCACCAGTGCGCGCGTCCGCAGCGGCCGTCCCACCCCGGCGACCTCGGCGTCCGAGAGGGCCGCCATCGGGGAGACACCGGCCGCGCGCCGGGCGGGGAGATACGCCGCCACGAAGGTGACGCCGACTCCGACGACGTACGACGTGACAGGGGTCGGCCACCCGATCACCATCTCGGTGGACTTGAGGTTCATCCCGAACGCGCTCATCAGCCGGATCAGCCCGAGGGCGAGACCGATCCCCGCGGCGAGTCCGAGCGTCGAGCCGACCAGACCGAGCAGCAGCGCCTCGGTGAGCACGGACCGCCGCACCTGCCGCCGGTCGGCGCCGAGCGCGCGCAACAGGCCCAGCTCACGGGTGCGTTGGGCGATGAGCATCGAGAAGGTGTTGACGATCAGGAAGACGCCGACCAGTACGGCGATGCCGGCGAAGCCGAGCATCACGTACTTGATGACGTCCAGGAATCCACCGAGCTGCGCGGCGGCGTCCTTGGCCTGCTCGTCGGCGGTCTTCACCTCGTATGTCCTGGTGCCCACCTGGGCCGCGATCCGCTGCTTGAGCGGAGCGTCCGCGACCCCGGGCGCCGCGTCCACCGCGATGCTCGTGGCGGCGTCCGGGCTGCCGAGCAGGTTCGTCTGCGCGGTGGGGGTGTCGAGGAACAGCAGCGCGGCACCGGGGTTGGTGGTGGTGAAGGTGGCGATGCCGACGATCCTCACCGGGAAGGTGCGCTCCGCCTGCACCGTCAGGGTGTCGCCGATCGCCACGTGCTTGCGCTTGGCGGTGTCCGCGTCGAGCAGTGCCTCGTCGGCGCCGTGCGGGGCGTGGCCGGACGTCAGTTTCACCGGGCTGCGCTTGGTGACCTGCCAGTTGGTGGCGATGGTCGGCGCGCCCGAGGTGGGTCCGATCGACTTGTTCTCGCGGTCGACGATGGTGAGGTTCTCGACGCTCACGTCCACATGGGTGGCCGCCACGCCGTCGACCTTCGCGAGCCGGTCCGCGAGCGAGGCGGGCAGCGTCGGCGTGGCACCGGTCGCCACCCGCGACTTGAGGTCGTTCTTCGGCGACACGGTCACATCGGCCGCGGTGGAGGCGAAGAGCCGGTCGAACGTACGGGTGACCGTGTCCGAGAAGATCAGGCTGCCCGCCACGAACGCCACGGACAGCACGACGGCCAGCGCCGAGAGCAGCAGTCGTCCCTTGTGGGCGAGGAAGCTCCGCAGAGTCGCCTTGAGCACGGCCGCCGCCTCAGTCCTTGTCGAAGGTGTCGAGAGTGTCGAGAGATGCGTCTAGAGATGCGTCGAGAGGTACGTTGTCGGAGTCGGCGGCCAGGACCACGTCCACGTCGTCGGAGGCGCCCCCGGCGGCCGGACGGCCCCCGGAGAAGTGCCGCATGCGCTCCAGCACCGCCTCCGCCGTCGGCCGCTCCATCTCGTCCACGATCCGCCCGTCCCCGAGGAACAGCACCACATCGGAGTGGGCCGCCGCGCCCGGATCGTGCGTGACCATGACGACGCTCTGGCCGAGGTCGTCGACCGCCTCGCGCAGGAAGCCGAGGACCTCGAGCCCCGCACGGGAGTCGAGGTTGCCGGTCGGCTCGTCCGCGAAGATCAGCTCGGGGCGGGAGGCGAGCGCCCGCGCACAGGCGACGCGCTGCTGCTGTCCGCCGGAGAGCTGCGCGGGCCGGTGCTTCAGCCGGTCCCGCAGCCCGAGCGTGTCGATGACCTGGTCCAGCCACTTCTGGTCGGGTTTCTGGCCCGCGATGTCCATCGGCAGCGTGATGTTCTCGGCCGCGTTCAGCGTGGGGATCAGATTGAAGGACTGGAACATGAACCCGATCCGGTCCCGGCGCAGCCGGGTCAGCTCACGGTCCTTGAGCCCCGTGATCTCGGTGTCGCCGAGCCACACCTGTCCGGCCGAGACGGTGTCGAGTCCCGCGAGGCAGTGCATCAGCGTCGACTTCCCGGAACCCGAGGGGCCCATGACCGCGGTGAAGCGGCCGCGCGCGATGTCCACGTCGACCGAGTCGAGGGCGAGGACGGTGGTCTCGCCGGATCCGTACGCCTTCGTCAGGCCGCGGGCGCGGGCGGCGACCCCGTCGGCGTCCCGTCGTCCGACGGCGTGCTCCGCAGCAGGTGTGGACAAGGCCGCCTCCTCCGTGATGGACGTCCTGACTCCCCGGTCCCGGCCGAGCGTAGTGTGACCCCGCCCACAGCCGGTATCCCCCCGAGGTACCGGCTCCGGCGAGTCGTCCCCCCTTGCGGGTGCTAGCACTTCGGCGCTAGCTTCGAGGTATGGCGAAGACTCAGCTGAACGTGCGGGTGGACGAGGGCACGGCCCGGGCGGCCCGGGAGCGGGCCCTGGAGCGCGGCATGAGCGTGAACCGCTACATCGAAGAGCTGGTCAGACAGGACACCGGCGAGGTCGGTCACACCTTCGTCGACGCCGCCTCCGACTTCATGAAGCAGTACGCGAACGTCTTCGCCGAGGAGTTCGGCGCGGACCGGGAGGGCTCACGGGACGCGTTCCGGGACGGCTCGCGCGAAGGTCGTCGTTGATCCCTTGAGCAGTCTCAGAGTCGACCTCGCCTGGCTCCTCATGATCGCCGAACAGAAGACGCCCGGAGATCCCCAGGTCACCGACTGGGGAGCCCTCGTCGCCGCCGTCAGCCGGCACGAGGCGGAGATATTCGGCATTCCCGTCTACGACAGCCCGCACGCCCGCGCCGCCGCGCTGCTCCAGCTGCTGCTGCACGTCCCGGCGCTCGAACGGTCCAACGCGATGTTCGCCTCGGCCGTCGCGTACGCCTATCTCGTCGCCAGCGGCCTCAAGGTCGTCACCTCGCCCGAGCAGGTGCGCGAACTCGCCCGCCTGGTGAAGGGCGGCGACGCGACCGTGCACGAGATCGCACAGGAGCTGCGGCAGTGGAGTCTGTGACTACTCCCTGACCGGCGGGCGCCTCGCGCTGCCCAGCACGCAGTACGACGTGGGCAGCCGCGGTCCCTTCTCGGGGATCAACAGCCGCCGGTACGGGCCCAGTTCGAATCCGGCCTCGCGCAGCGCGGCGATCGGGTCGCGCGCCAGATGGCAACCGCCGTTCAATCGCGGCCACACCGTCCGGTCCAGCCCGCGCTGGACGGACGCCATCACACGCCCGCCGCCCTTGCCGTGCTCGAAGAACCACACCGTGCCACCGGGCCGCAGCACGCGCCGCACCTCACCGAGGGCCCGCGGCACATCGCGCACACTGCACAGCACCAGCGAGAGCACCGCCCCGTCGAACGCCTCGCTCTTGACCGGCAGCGCCTCCGCCGCGCCCGGCACCACGTCCACGGGCACCTCGGAGCGCAGCGCGGCCTCCACGGCCAACTGCCGCAGCAGCCGCTCGGGTTCGATCGCCACCACCTCGGAGACGGCGCTCGGGTAGTGCGCGAAGTTCAGCCCGTTGCCCGCGCCGATCTCGATGACCCGCCCCGAAAGTCCGGTGAGCAGCCGGTCGCGTACCGCGCCGATGCCCATCCTGGTCTCGGCCGCCACGCTGATACGGGCGTAGTAGCGGGCGAACAGCGGATGGTGCACGGCGTCCCGCGACAGCTTGGCGGAGCCGGCTGACCTGAAGGGCATGACGGACCTCCCGGGAGGACGGGGTCTTACCGGGATTGTCCCCCCAGGACGTCCGCCACACGCTTTACGACGCTCGACCTACGCCATACGCGGGTCGGCCCACGCGTCAGGCGATGAAGTCGCGCACCTGCTCGTAGACGCCGTAGTCGTTGTTCATGTCGGTGTGCGAGATGCAGCCGACCTCCACATTGGTGGCGCCGCTCAGGATCGCGCTGGTGTCCGGAGTGAGCAGCTCGTCGCAGTTCGACCAGTAGCTGGCGTACGAGACACTGCCCGGCGTCTCGTCGCCGGAGTTCAGCGCGGTCAGGAACGAACTGCCGGTGTACATCTCGGCGCACGAGGTGTAGAGCCACTTGCACCAGCTCGCGACCGTGGTTCCGTGGTTCACCCCGGCGGTGGACACGAAGTCGTCGACGTACGAGGTCCCGCCGAGGCTCTTGAGGTAGTAGCGGGCACTCAGCGCACCCATGGAGTGGACGACCAGGTCCACCTTCGACGCGCCGGTCTGCGCGAGGACGTTCTTGACCTCGGTGGAGAGCTGCTGGGCCGTGGTCACGTTCGACTGGCCCCAGTCGTACGACCACGCGAACAGCTCGGAGCCGCTGTAGCCGTCGGCCTCGAAGTCGGCGATCCAGTCGTCCCAACTGCTCGCCGAACTGCTGAGACCGTGCACGAAGATGACGGGGTTGTGGGTCGCGGCCTGGGCGGGCGCGGCGGACAGGGAGAGTGACACGAGGAGCGCCGCGACCACGGCGGAGAAGAACGTGGCGATGCGACGCGAGCGGCGTTGCATGGTGCCTCCAGACAAGGGTGGGGTGCCTGGAGTGTCAGCCGGGGTCTACGCGCGCCGCATCGGTGAAATCGCCGGTCTTTACTTGCCAGTTAACCCACCAGTAACGTCATTCGGGTGGTGACTTCGGTGAACCCCGTACGCGGCCCCGCACAACCCGAGCTCGGCCCCTCGCTTCCCGAAGGCGTACGGGTACGGATCCTGCGCACCGCGCACGGCGACCGCCGCGCCGCCGCGGAACTGGCCTCCGCACTGACCGAGCGTCAGCTGACCGGCCTCGACCCGTTGCCCGCACAGCCTCCCGTACTCCTGCGCGCGTACCGGCAGGAGGTCCGCGCCCTGCCCGACACCACCCGGCGCCTCCTGCTCCTCGCGGCGGCCGACCAGTACCCGGTCGACACCCACGCCTTCCTGCGGGCCGTCACCGCGGCCCGGCTCGACACCCGGCCCCTCGTCACCGCCGAGGTGGCCGGAGTCGCCCACGCCACGGCGGGCGGGGTCGTCTTCCGCGATCCGTGGACCCGGATAGCGGCCTACGAGACCGCCTCCGTGACGGACCGGCGCGCCGTCCACCTCCTGCTCGCCCGGGTCCTGCGCGGCGAGGGCGAGTCACCCCGGCGGTCCTGGCACCGGGGCGCCGCCGCGCTCGGTCCCAGCCGACGCCTCGCCGCCGAACTCCGGGCGGCCGCCCACACCGCGCGCACCGCGGGCGACCACGCCCTGGCCTGCGCCCTCGTCGAACGCGCCGCCGCGCTGTCCCCCGAGCCGAGCGAGCGGGCCCGGCTGCTCGCCCGCGCAGCCGCCGACGCCTGGCGGTCCGGCGACGCCGACCGTGCCCGCCGGCTCGTCGCCGCCACCGACGACGACGCCCTGGGCGGTCTGCTCGCGCTGCGCGCGGGCAACGCGACGGACGCGTTCGATGCGCTGCTGACGGCCGCGGCGCGCTACGCCGACGACGGCCCGGGGCCGACCCGTACGGACCACCCCCAGCACGCCGCCGTCCACTTCCTCGCCCGCGCCACCGAAGCCGCGATCTACACCGGCGACCTGCGCCGGTGCCGGGAGGCGGCGGCCGTCGCCGACCGGCTCGGGATCGTGCCGCCCGGCACGCTGGGCGGGCTGGCCGCGGCGTTCGAGGGCCGGTACGACGACGCGCGGGACCTGCTGAAGGCGGCGGCCGGGCGCTGCGGTCCCGGGGGCGACCCCACCCTGCTGATCCACTCCGGGATCGCCGCACTCATGCTCGGCGACCACACCGCGGCCGCCACCGCCACCGTCCGGGCCGCCGCCTCCGCCCGGGCCGGGGGAGACGGGGTCACCGTTCCCCAGGCCATGGAGTTCCGGGCGTACGCCGACTTCTGGACGGGTCGACCGAGGGCCGCCGAGGCCGCCACCCTGGAGGCCCTCCGCCAGGCGTACACCACCGGCCAGGACAACGGGGCCTGCCATCTGCAGGCGGCCCTCGCGATGTTCGCCGCGGTCACCGGCGACGAGGACGTCTGCCGGGAGCGCGCCGAGGCCGCCCGCTCCTACGCTCTCGCGCGCGGGCTCGGCCTGCCCGCCGCGCTGGCCCTGTTCGCGCTCGCCTTCCTCGACCTGAGCACCGGCCGCTTCGCCGCCTCGGCGGCCCGGCTGCGCGCCCTCGCCGGATTCGGCCCCGGGCACGGGCACCGCGCCATCCGTCACATCGCCACCCCGCACTACGTCGAGGCCGCCGTCCGCACCGGCGACACACGGGTCGCCCGGGCCGCCCACGCCGACTACGACCACTGGGCGCGTACCGTGCGCAGCCCCGACGATCTGGCCCTCAGCGCCCGCTGCCGGGCCCTGCTCGCCTCCGGCGCGGAGGCCGTCGAGCACTACCGCACCGCCCTCGACCTGCACGCCTCGGGCACCCGTGACTTCGAACGCGCCCGCACGGAGCTGCTGTTCGGCGGTGCGCTACGGCGACTGCGGCACCGGACGGAGGCCCGTGACCGGCTGCACAGCGCCCTCGAGGCGTTCGAGCACTTCGGTTCGCCGCAGTGTGCGGCGGCGGCGCGGACCGAACTCCGCGCCCTGGGGGAGCCCGTCTCGCCGGTACGGGGCGCCGACGATCTCGTCGCCCGCCTCACCGCGCAGCAGTTGATGGTCGCGCGCATGGCGGCCGACGGGGCGACCAATCGGGAGATCGCGGCGCGGTTGTTGCTCAGTCCGCGGACCATTGATCATCATCTGCGGGGGGTGTTCGCGCGGTTGGGGATTCGGTCGCGGATCGAGTTGGTGCGGTTGTTGGGTGAGCGGTGAGGGGCGGTTGGTGTCGTTGGTCGGCTGCGGGTGGGTCGTGGCTGGGCGCGCAGTTCCCCGCGCCCCTGACGGGGCGCTCAGACCCCCTGCGCCGAAATGAAGGCGTTTCCGTCCCAGGTGCCGCCCAGCCGAGAGGCCAGCCACCCAGGCGCCTCCGCACAGAAGTCGGCGACCGGGTAAGCCCCCGCCCCCGCGGGCAGCGCGCCCAGCAGCGGGGCCTCGGCCACGAGGGGCAGGTCTGCGAGGTTGCAACGCGACGCCAGGTCGGGGGAGTCGGGCCAGCTGCCGATGACGATTCCCGCCAAGTCCAGGCCACGGCGCCGCAGTTCACGAGCCGTCAGCTCGGTGGTGTTCAGGGTGCCGAGGCCCGCTGATGCCACCACCAGGACCGGCGCGTCCAGCAGGCTCGCCGCGTCCGCCAGCGTGCCGCCCTCGTCGTCGAAGCGGACGAGGAGACCGCCCGCTCCCTCGACCAGCACGAGGTCGTGCTCGGTGGCCAGTTCGGCCGCCGCCTTCGCCACCGCGACCGGGCTCACCGGGGGCAGGGAGGCTCGCCGCGCGGCCGTCGCTGGAGCCAACGGCTCCGGATAGCGGGCGAGTTCGAGCGTGGTCACGGCGCCCGCGAGCCGGGCCACCTCGTCGGCGTCCCCGCGCTCGCCCGGGCGTACACCCGTCTGCGCCGGCTTGAGCACGGCCACGGAGCGTCCGGCCGCGACGGCCGTGGCGGCGACGGCGGCCGTCGTGACCGTCTTGCCGACCTCCGTGCCCGTCCCCGTGATCACCAGAACCGCCATGTCATCCCTCCCGTGCGGCCGCGCACACCGCGCGCGCGATCCGTGCCACGTCCACGTCACCCGTGACGTACGGCGGCATCGTGTAGACGAGGTCGCGGAACGGTCGCAGCCACACGCCCTCGCGCACGGCCGCCGCCGTGGCCGCCTTCATGTCGACCTCGTGGTCGAGCTGGACGACGCCGATCGCGCCCAGGACACGTACGTCCCGGACACCCGGCAGCGAGGACGCCTCCGCAAGGCCGTCCCGCAGACCCGCCTCGATCCGCTTGACCTCGGTCTGCCAGTCCTGTCCGAGCAGCAGGTCGATCGAGGCGCAGGCCACCGCGGCGGCCAGCGGATTGCCCATGAAGGTCGGGCCGTGAGCCAGGACCGGGACCTCACCGCGTGAGATGCCCTCGGCCACCCGCGCCGTGCAGAGCGTCGCCGCCATCGTCATATAGCCGCCGGTCAGCGCCTTGCCGACGCACATCACGTCCGGCGTGATACCGGCGTGCTCCGCCGCGAAGAGAGCACCCGTTCGGCCGAAGCCGGTCGCGATCTCGTCGAGGACGAGGAGCACGTCGTGGGCGTCGCACGCCTCCCGCAGCACCCGCAGATACGCGGGGGAGTGGAACCGCATCCCGCCCGCGCCCTGTACCACCGGCTCCACGATCACCGCGGCGAGCTCGTCGGCGTGCCGCCCGATCAGCTCGCGCAGCTGGTCGGCGTACGACTCCTCGTACGCGACCGGCGGGGCGTCGGCGAACACCTGGCGCTGCAGCACGCCCTGCCACAGCTCGTGCATCCCGCCCTCGGGGTCGCACACCGACATCGGCTGCCAGGTGTCCCCGTGGTAGCCGCCGCGCCAGGTCAGCAGCCGCTGCTTGCCCGGGCGGCCGAGCGAGCGCCAGTGCTGGAGGCACATCTTGACGGCGACCTCGACCGACACCGATCCGGAGTCGGCGAGGAAGACGTGTTCCAGGCCCTCGGGCGTGATGTCGACAAGTCGCTTCGCCAGCCGCACGGCGGGCTCGTGCGTGAGCCCGCCGAACATGACATGGCTCATGCGCTCCAGCTGGTCGCGCGCCGCGTCGTTGAGGACCGGGTGGTTGTAGCCGTGGATGGCCGACCACCAGGACGACATGCCGTCGACCAGCTCGCCCGAGCCGTCCGCCAGCCGCAGGCGTACCCCGCTCGCCGACTCCACGACGAGCGGTTCCTGGCGGCCTGGCATGGGGCCGTACGGGTGCCAGACGTGCCGCCGGTCCAACTCCAGCAGTTCCCGCACGGGCAGCGTGGACGGCTCGGACCGGTCAGGCATTGGGGGCGAGGTCCGTTCCGGCACCCCGGCGGCGTACGGCGACGAGATCCGTACGCGCTTCGGCGGGCTGCTCCTGCTCGGCCTGCACCTTCACGGAACCGCAGACGCCACCGCCCTCGTGCGAGCCGCACCCGGCGTCCGCGTGCGAGCCGCACCCGGCCTCGGCGTGCGCACCGCAGCCCGCGCCCGCCGTCACGCGGTGCTCCGGCAGGGTCACCTCGCCCGCGCCCTCCACCTCGAACCCGGCGTCCGCGATCATCTCCAGGTCGGCCTTGCCCGCCTGGCCCTCGCTGGTGAGGTAGTCGCCGAGGAAGATCGAGTTGGCCAGGTTCAGGGCGAGCGGCTGCATCGTCCGCAGGTGGACCTCGCGGCCGCCCGCGATGCGGACCTCCACGTCCGGGCAGACGAAACGGACCATGGCCAGGATGCGCAGGCACCGCTGCGGGGTGAGGTTCCACTCCTTGGCGAGCGGGGTGCCCTCGAAGGGGATCAGGAAGTTCACCGGAACGGAGTCCGGGTCGAGCTCGCGCAGCGAGTAGACGACGTCGACGAGGTCCTCGTCCGACTCGCCCATGCCCGCGATCAGACCCGAGCAGGCCGACAGACCGGCCGCGTGCGCCTTCTGGACCGTGTCCACCCGGTCGGCGTACGTGTGCGTGGTCGTGATGTCCCCGTACGTCCCCTCGGACGTGTTCAGGTTGTGGTTGTAGGCGTCCGCGCCCGCCTCGCGCAGCCGCTCGGCCTGGCCGTCGGAGAGCAGGCCGAGGCAGGCGCACACCTCGACGTCCTCGTTCTGGTCCTTGATCGCCTTGATGGTGTCGGAGACCCGGTCCACGTCACGGTCCGTCGGACCGCGGCCGCTGGCCACCAGGCAGACCCGCTTGGCGCCCCCGGCGAGCCCGGCCGCCGCGGCCTGCGAGGCCTGGTCCGGCTTGAGCCAGGTGTACTTGAGGATGTCGGCCTTGGAGCCGAGTCGCTGCGAACAGTACGAGCAGTCCTCGGGGCACAGACCGGACTTCAGATTGACCAGATAGTTGAGTTTCACTCGACGGCCGAACCAGTGACGGCGGACTTTTCCGGCCGCGGCCACCACGTCGAGCACGTCGTCGTCGGACGTGGCCAGCACGGCCAGCGCCTCGTCACGGGTCGGCAGCTCGCGCCGAAGCCCCTTGTCCACCAGCGTGTTCAGCAGGTCCATGAGATCCGATCCTGACGTATGCGAGCCGCTGCGGCCAAGGAGAGTTTGCACAACAGAGACGGTTCGACGTGTGGGTATTGCCACATCATGGGCGCCGCGTCGCCCCGCTAGGGTCTGTGCACTGCCTACAAAACGACCACCTTCATGACCCCCTCACGACCACTCCCAGGGCCCGGAGGCACCAGCATGGCCGGATCGCCGTTCGCGTGGATCGACGAGCAGGCGCACCAGCGCCGGCAGGCCGGACTCGTCCGCACCCTGCGCCCCCGTGCCGCCGACTCACCCCTTCTCGATCTGGCGAGCAACGACTACCTCGGGCTGGCCCACCACCCCGAGATCACGGCGGCCGCCGCACAGGCCGCGCGCCGCTGGGGCGCCGGTGCGACCGGCTCGCGGCTCGTCTCCGGCACGACCGAACTTCATGGCGAACTCGAACGCGAGCTCGCGGACTTCTGCGGCTTCGAGTCCGCGCTCGTCTTCTCCTCCGGCTACGCGGCCAATCTCGCCGCCGTGACCACGCTCGCGCCGCACGGCTCGCTGGTCGTCTCGGACGCGGGCAACCACGCCTCCCTCATCGACGGCTGCCGGCTCGCCCGGGGCGCGACCCAGGTCGTGGCGCACGCCGACCCCGACGCCGTGCGCAAGGCGCTGGGCACGCACGAGGGTCCCGCCGTCGCCGTGTCCGACACGGTCTTCTCGGTGGACGGCGACGCGGC
This sequence comes from Streptomyces sp. GbtcB7, assembly GCF_019091445.1. Taxonomy (NCBI): domain Bacteria; kingdom Bacillati; phylum Actinomycetota; class Actinomycetes; order Kitasatosporales; family Streptomycetaceae; genus Streptomyces; species Streptomyces sp. GbtcB7. Next base: position 173,850 of record NZ_JAGXJM010000007.1, on the reverse strand, counting down.
CCCGCTGGCCGCACTCGCCACCGCCTGCCGCGAGCACGGCGCGGCGCTGCTCGTCGACGACGCGCACGGGCTGGGCGTCCTGGGCGACGGCGGGCGGGGCGCCCCGCAGGCCGCGGGGCTCGCGGGCGCCCCTGACGTGGTCGTGACCGCCACGCTCTCCAAGTCGTTCGGCAGCCAGGGCGGAGCCGTCCTCGGCCCCGCCCCGGTCATCGACCACCTGGTCAACGCGGCGCGCACCTTCATCTTCGACACGGGTCTCGCGCCCGCGGCGGCGGGCGCGGCTCTCGCGGCGCTCAGGCTGCTGCGCCGTGAGCCGGAGCGCGCCGCCCGGGCCCGTGAGGTGGCGACGGCGCTGCACACCCGGCTGACCGCCGAGGGCCTGGAAGCCGTACGACCGGACGCCGCCGTGGTCTCCGTGCGCGCGCCGTCCCCCGAACAGGCCGTGCGATGGGCCGCCGACTGCCGTGAAGCGGGACTCGCCGTCGGCTGCTTCCGCCCCCCGTCCGTGCCGGACGGCATCTCACGGCTGCGGCTGACCGCCCGCGCGGACCTCACCGACGCGCAGATCGAGCACGCCGTCGGCGTGATCAGTTCAGTCCGGCGACAAAGCCCTCCCAACTGGCGGGAGTGAAGAGCAGGGCGGGGCCCGCCTTGTTCTTGGAATCGCGCACAGCGACCAGTCCGGCCCAGGGTCCTGGGCCGGGGCGGGCCGTCTCGACGCAGTTGTTCATTCCCGTACTACGGCTGCTGCGCAGCCATCGCACGTCGCGGAGTGAAGTACTGGAACGTACGTACCGAGGCAGTGCAGTCATGGGGGTGCCTCCTTACGCGCCGTCACCTATCCCGGCGATGTAGTCCAACGAGTCCTCGGGCGAAAGGGCGTGGAACTGAAGGGCGTTGAAGGCCTCGGTGTAGGCCTGAAGGTCTTCTTTCCGTTCGAGATAGAGGCTACTCGTCAAGTGGTCGAGAACAACCACATCCAGATCAGTTGTGTTCGGAAATGAGAAGATAACGAAAGGCCCGGTGACGCCGATATGGGCCCCCGCGGCGAACGGCAGGACCTGAAGCCGCACTTGAGGCAGGGCGGCGGCCTCCCGTAGACGCACCAGTTGCCGAGCCATCACTTCCGGGCCGCCGACCTCGCGTTTTAACACCGCCTCGTCCAGGACCGCGGTCAGTTCCAGCGGCGGACTCGAACGCAGGACGTCCTGCCGGGCGAGGCGCACCTCGACGAGCGCGTCTAGCTTGTCGTCCTCCAGGCCGCCGACGGCGACCCGGGTCACCTCCCGTGCGTACTCGGGCGTCTGGAGCAGTCCGGGTACCACCGAGGTCTCCAGCGTGCGCATGCCGCTGGCCTGGGACTCCAGACTGATGAAGTCGCGGTACGTGGGCGGCAGGACCCCGCGGTAGGCGTGCCACCAGTGATGGCGACCGTTGCCCTCGGAGCCCGCCAGGCCCACCAGGAGCTCCCGTAACTCGTGCTCCGTGACGGCGTAGGCGTCCAACAGGCGCTCCACGTCGGCCGGTTTCACCCCACTGATACCGGTCTCGATCCGGCTCACCTTCGACTGGTGCCAGCCGACGAGACGGGCCGCCTCACCACTGGTGAGACCCACACCGGCGCGCAGCGCGCGCAGTTCGGCACCGAGCTTGCGGCGGCGCACCGCGGGACCGTGCTGCATGGGCGTACTCCTTACTCCTTCCGAGCCGCCCAAATACGCTCCGCCGTCGCAGAGTTCACCGCATCGAGCGACAGATATATGCATATCTCGGTGGATCGCACCCGTGACCGTCCCAGTGATGGCAGTCTGGCGCGAAGCACCAGTCCGGGACCGTACTCGAACCATCCGCTCCGTGTCGGACTCCGGTCCCGTGGGAAAGGGACGACGTCGCCATGGCAGATCACCAGGAAGCATCCGTCACTCTGCCGAGCGATCCCGCCTCGGTCTCCGCGGCCCGGAATTTCGTCGCCGATGTGTTGGCCGAATGGGGCCTGCCGTGCGACGCCGAAGTCGCGGACACCGTACGCCTGATCGTGTCAGAACTAGCCACCAACGCCGTCCAACACACTTTCGGGCAGTCGCCCACCTTCACGGTGGACGTCCGCCTCGACCGAGACGAACACCTGCGGATCGGCGTTACCGACAGCCATCCGCGCTTTCCCAAACGTCTGCCCGCCGCCGTTCAGCAGGACAACGGGCGCGGCATGGTGATCATCCGCTGGCTGACCGCCGAATGCGGCGGCAGACTCGTCGTCCGGCCCACCCGCGAGGGCGGCAAGACGGTCGCCATCGAGCTGCCCTGGACGGTGCCGGCCCAGCCGGTGACGGCCGGCGGCCCACAAGAGCCCTGAGGAGCGGCTCAGTTGTCGTGTCTGCCCTGTCCGGCGCCTCGCGGCGGGGCCTGGAAGGCCTCGGCCGCCGGCGCCGACCGGTCCCCGGTCCGATGGACGACGGAGATCGTACGGCGCGGATCTCCCGGTCCCGGCAACCGCGGCCCCACCGGAGCCACCGCCGTCCCGGCCACCATCTCCGTTACGACCGCGCTGTCCGGCCGTTCGGCCGGCGGCAGCCGCGGCCGACCGCCCGCGTGGGCGCTGCCGCTGCTCGGCGGCGCCTGCGTGCTCCGGACTCGGCGTACGGACGCTGCGGTCGCTGGGCAGGGCCCAGGAGACCGGAGCGAGACCGAGCCGATGGCGTCCGGCGCCCGCCCGCTGCGGCAGGGGTCCGTCACCCACGCGCTCGACCCGAAGGCGCCGGTCACCTTCCTCGGTCCGCTGCCGCGGTTCGTGCCCGCGGGCAGTCAGGCGATGAGCGCGCTCACGGTTCTCGGTCCGGTGCTTCTTTCGGAGCCGTCGCTCCGCCGACGACGGCACGGTGCACCAGGCCCGGCAGGAGGCCCCACAGCGCCACACAGACGAGCAGGGTGCCCGCGCCCGAGGCGATCCCGGCGGCGCGTCCCAGCGCGACATCCACGACGAGCAGCACCGATCCCGTCAGCGCCAGCATGAGCACACCCATCCCGACCGTGGCCAGGACGGAGGAGACCCGCACGATGGTCGGCTTCGCGCCCTGCCGGAACAGCGACCTGTGCAGCGCGGCTGGCGCCGTGAAGAGCGCGGCGGCCACCACGGCCAGCAGGAGGGTGGTGACGTACGTGGCGCGCTGCACCGTGTCGAGGGACGGGAAGCGCGGGGTGAACGCCAGCGTCAGCAGGAACGCGAAGAGGATCTGCACACCGGTCTGCGTGACGCGCAGCTCCTGGAGCAGTTCGCCGAAGTTGCGATCGGCGCGCTCGAGGGGCGTCTCGTTCCGTTCCTCGGGGGAAGGTCGCTCAGCCATGCTGAACGAGTAACCGGTTCGTCCGCTTTTCACGCCCGGGGGGTGGAACCCCGAGGGGGTGCCGGCCGGCGGCACCCCCTCGGGCAGGTCAGCTGACCCGGCCGTACCAGACGCTCTTCGTCCAGATCTTCTGCAGCTTCACGACCTCCCCTGTCTTCGGGGAGTGCCAGATCTTTCCCTTCCCGGCGTAGATGCCGACGTGGTACACGTTCCGGCCCGAGTGGAAGAACACCAGGTCTCCGGCCTTGCGGTGGGATGCGGAGATGTGGTGCGTCTTGTTGTACTGCGCCGCGGCCGTACGAGGCAGCGTCTTGCCCGCCTTCTTGTACGAGTAGAGCGTGAGCCCGGAGCAGTCGAAGCGGCGTGGCCCGGCGGCACCGTACTGGTACGGGGAGCCCTTCTTGGAAGCCGCGACCTGAAGTGCCCTCGTCGCCAACGTGGCCGCTTCGGCGTCGGATGCGACGCCAGGAACCACAAGGCTGCCGCCCACGGCGGCGATGGTGAGCGCCGAGGCCGTACCGGCCCGGGTCCACAGCGACGGGACACGATTGAGCGCAGTCATGCGCAACCCTTCGTCAGCCGCCTGTGAAGGATGACCTGTCGGATTCGGGCTGGCGAAGTAGCCCGGCCGCTTGCGCGGCTTCACCCCAAGGACCGCCCGGATCTCTCCGGCGACCCGTCTTGCTGGGTCCTCCACTCCTGCCGATGCACTTCTGTCGACCGGTCATCCGGGCAGCGGCAGGACTCGGCGTCCGCCCGGACCGCCCCGCCGCTGTGGCGGGGGCTTGTCGTCGGAAGGGATCTTCACGCATAGCGGTCGGAAAATCCGAGCGGAACTGGCGATTTGTGGGGTTACTCACCACTCACCCGTTCGGGTGGACGACCCCCTGTTCGGGCGATGTTGGGGACACCGACGACGCGCCCACCAGCACCGGAGCGTCTCATTCCGCCTCCGGGCCAAGCGTGTTGCGCAACTTTTTCGGTTCCCCGAAGGGGTCTGTGACTACTCCATCAGGGGGTACGCCATTTGGTCCGTTTGAACCCCGGGCCGGACGCCTCGCCGACTCGGCGCGCACCGCGACCCGGGTGTGGAGGTGTCAATTGTCGGCGTCGGGTGGCAGCGTGACGCGGGCAGCCCGCCGCTCACCGTCGAGGACGCGCAGAGCCTGCGCCAGCGTCGGCGCGTGCACCTCGCTCTCGCCGCGCTGGTGCATCAGCGCGAGGGCGTCCCGCAGCTCGGTGGCCTTGGCGACCAGCGCCTGGGCGGCACGCAGTCCGCGGTAGGTGTCTCCGGGCCTGGCCGGGTTGATACGGCCCAGCAGGTCGACCACGTCGAGGTAACGGTCGATCAGTTCGGCCTCGGCTCGCGTCAGCGCGGGCAGCGGGGGCAGTTCGGGCACCATCGGCGGATCACCTCGCGTCGGGTGTGGCGTTCCTCGCACCGGGCGCGGTGCGCGAGGTCTTGCGGCTGGGGATGATCCCGTCCACCAGTCCGTACGCCAACGCGGCCTGAGCGTCCAGGATCTTGTCCCGCTCGATGTCGGCGGCGACCTGTTCAGAACTCTGCCCCGTGTGCCGTACGAGCATGTCCTCCAGCAGCCTCCGAGTGCGCATCAACTCCTCGGCCTGGAGGGCCAGATCGCTCGCCTGTCCCTGTACTGGCTCGGGAAGTGACGGCTGGTGGATCAGCACCCGGGCCCCCGGCAGCGCGAACCGCTTGCCCGGCGCGCCGCCGGCCAGCAGCACGGCGGCGGCCGACGCGGCCTGCCCCAGGCAGGTGGTCTCCACGTCGCAGCTGACGAACTGCATCGTGTCGTAGATCGCCGTCATCGCGCTGAACGAGCCGCCGGGGGAGTTGATGTACAGCGCGATGTCCTGGTCCGGAGCCAGGTATTCGAGGTGCATGAACTGCGCCATCACGTCGTTCGCCGAGGTGTCGTCGATCGGCGTCCCGAGGAACACGATCCGCTCGTCGAGCAGCTTCGAGTACGGATCCAGGGTCCGGTGCCCCATGCTCGTCCGCTCGGTGAACTCGGGCAGGACATGACGGGCGGACGGTTCATTCATGGCACGCGCCTCCTGTGAAGGGTTCTGTAAAAAATGTACAGGACGTACAGAGTGGCGGAAGGGTGCTCGGCTGACAGCGAAAATCCCCGTGCGCCGCCGGTGGAGAGGGTCGCCTGATCGTGCGCACGGATCGTTTTCGGTGGAGCTGAACGGGATCGTCCGCTCTGTGGGGGTGCCGGGGGCCCGGTCTAAGCTGGTGGGCATGGCCTACGAGATTCCGGTGACGCAAGCCAGGGCTGAGCTCGCCGATCTGATCAACCGGGTGGTGTACGGGGGCGAGCGCGTCGTTGTGACACGGCACGGCAAGCCCCTCGTCGCCCTGGTCTCCGCCGCCGACCTGGAGCGGCTCGAGGAACTCCCGGAGTCCGCCGACGAGCAGGTGGTCAGCTCCCTCTCCAGCGTCCGCGAGGTCGGGTCCGCCCCGCGTGAGCGCCAGCGCTTCGGCATCGCGGCGGAGCACCGGGGGCATGGCGCCTCGTAGGGTCCCTTCGGCGGTGGCGGTGAGGGTGACGGCCGCGTCGAAGGCGGGCGGCCATCGCGCCGTATACGGTCCGACCCATGGCCTCGTCCCGGGCGGCGGCCTCGACGACGGCCCGGGAGCCTCCACGTCGGTCATGCGTGGACCACAGCCCGGTTAACGTCCTCGAAACGACGGCCAACTAGCGTGCCCATCCATGCCACCAGGGGTTTTGGTGGCTGCGGCCACCGGACCCCGCACGGTCCGGAGCGAGGACTGTGAGGTGGGACGCCGTGCAACTGACCCCGCATGAGCAAGAGAGGCTGCTGATCCATGTGGCCGCCGACGTGGCCGAGAAGCGACGGGCCCGCGGGCTCAAACTGAACCACCCCGAGGCGGTCGCCCTCATCACGTCGCACATCCTCGAAGGCGCGCGCGACGGCCGTACGGTCGCCGAGCTGATGTCCTCCGGGCGCAAGATCCTCACCCGGGACGACGTCATGGAGGGCATCCCCGAGATGATTCACGACGTCCAGGTCGAGGCGACCTTCCCGGACGGCACCAAGCTCGTCACCGTCCACGACCCGATCGTCTGACGGGGGAGCGAGAGCCATGATTCCCGGAGAGATCCTGTTCGCCGACGGACCCGTCGCCTTCAACGAGGGCCGCGAGGTCACCCGGCTGACCGTCCTCAACGCCGCCGACCGGCCCGTCCAGGTCGGCTCCCACTACCACTTCGCCGAGGCCAACCCCGGTCTGGACTTCGACCGCGCCGCCGCGCGCGGCAAGCGGCTCAACGTCGCCGCCGGCACCGCCGTGCGCTTCGAGCCCGGGATCCCCGTCGACGTCGAACTCGTTCCGCTCACCGGCGCCCGTGTTGTGCCCGGCCTGCGCGGGGAGACCGGAGGTGCCCTCGATGCCTGAGCTCTCGCGCGCCGCGTACGCCGACCTGTTCGGCCCCACCACCGGCGACCGTATCCGGCTCGCCGACACCGACCTGCTGATCGAGATCGAGGAGGACCGTTCCGGCGGCCCCGGGCTCGCCGGTGACGAGGCCGTCTTCGGCGGAGGCAAGGTCATCCGCGAATCCATGGGCCAGGCGCGCGCTACGCGCGCAGAAGGCACTCCGGACACGGTCATCACGGGTGTCGTGATCGTCGACCACTGGGGGATCGTCAAGGCAGACGTCGGCATCCGCGACGGCCGGATCACCGGCATCGGCAAGGCCGGCAACCCGGACACCATGGACGGGGTCCACCCCGACCTCGTCATCGGCCCCGAGACCGAGATCATCGCGGGCAACGGACGGATCGTCACCGCGGGTGCCATCGACGCGCACGTCCACCTGATCTGTCCGCAGATCGCCGACGAGGCGCTCGCCTCCGGCATCACGACGCTGGTCGGCGGCGGCACCGGTCCCGCCGAGGGCTCGAAGGCGACGACGGTCACTCCCGGCCCCTGGCACCTCGCCCGGATGCTGGAGGCGATGGAGCAGTACCCGCTCAACTTCGGTCTGCTCGGCAAGGGCAACACCGTCTCGCGCGACGCGATGCTGTCGCAGATCCGGGGCGGGGCGCTCGGTCTCAAGCTGCACGAGGACTGGGGCTCCACGCCCGCCGTCATCGACGCCGCGCTGACCGTCGCCGACCGCACCGGTATCCAGGTCGCCATCCACACGGACACCCTGAACGAGGCCGGGTTCGTCGGCGACACGCTCGCCGCGATCGCCGGCCGCGGCATCCACGCCTACCACACCGAGGGTGCGGGCGGCGGGCACGCGCCGGACATCATGACCGTGGTCTCCGAGCCGCACATACTGCCCAGTTCCACCAACCCGACCCGGCCGTACACCGTCAACACCGCCGAGGAACACCTCGACATGCTGATGGTCTGCCACCACCTCAACGCGGCCGTCCCGGAGGACCTGGCCTTCGCCGAGTCCCGCATCCGGCCCTCCACCATCGGGGCCGAGGACATCCTGCACGACCTGGGCGCCATCTCGATCATCTCGTCCGACGCGCAGGCGATGGGCCGGGTCGGCGAGGTCATCATGCGGACCTGGCAGACGGCCCACGTGATGAAGCGGCGGCGCGGCGCCCTCCCCGGTGACGGGCGCGCGGACAACCACCGCGTACGTCGCTATGTCGCCAAGTACACGATCAACCCGGCGCTCGCGCAGGGCCTCGCCCGCGAGATCGGCTCCGTCGAGACCGGCAAGCTGGCCGACCTCGTGCTGTGGGAGCCCGCGTTCTTCGGGGTCAAGCCGCAGCTCGTCATCAAGGGCGGGCAGATCGCGTACGCGCAGATGGGCGACGCCAACGCGTCCATCCCGACACCGCAGCCGATCCTGCCCCGGCCGATGTTCGGGGCGATCGGACGGGCACCCGCCTCGAACTCGTTCAACTTCGTGGCGCCGCTCGCCATCGAGGACGGGCTGCCGGAGCGGCTCTCGCTGGGGAAGCGGTTCGTGGCGATCGAGTCGACGCGCGGGGTGACCAAGGCCGACATGCGGGAGAACGACGCCCGGCCGCATGTGCGGGTCGATCCCGACAGCTTCGCCGTGCACATCGACGGGGAGCTGGTGGAGGCCACGCCCGCCGCCGAACTGCCCATGGCCCAGCGTTACTTCCTCTTCTGATGTCCCGCGCGGCACTGCTCGTCCTGGCCGACGGCCGCTTCCCCGCCGGAGGGCACGCCCACTCCGGCGGGGCCGAGGCGGCGGTCAAGGCCGGGCGGATCAGCGGGGCGGCGAGCCTGGAGGACTTCTGCCGGGGGCGACTGCAGACGGCGGGGCTGGTGTCGGCCGCCCTGGCCGCGGCGGCCGCGCTCGGGGTCGATCCGGCGCTGCTGGACTCGGCCGCCGACGCACGCACCCCGTCGCCGGCTCTGCGGGTCGCCGCGCGGCGGCTCGGGCGGCAGCTGATGCGGGCGGCTCGGGCGACCTGGCCGTCCGCGGAACTCGACGCGCTGGCACGGGCCTTTCCCAAGGGAGCGCACCAGCCGGTCGTACTGGGGCTGGCGGCGCGGGCCGCCGGGCTCGGGCCCGAGGACGCCGCGTACTGCTCCGCGTACGAGAGCGTCAGCGGTCCGGCGACCGCGACCGTGCGGTTGCTGAGCCTTGATCCGTTCGACGCCACGGGGGTGCTGGCCCGGCTCGCGCCGGAGTTGGACGTCGTGGCACGTGCGGCGGCCGACGCGGCGCGGAACGTGGTCGACGGTGGGGTCGACGCGTTGCCGTCGGCGTCGGCGCCGTTGCTGGAGATCAGTGCGGAGGCGCATGCCGCTTGGGCTGTACGGCTCTTCGCGTCGTAGGTGGACCGCCCCCGTTCCCGTCCCCTGGGAGCTCCGCCCCCAGACCCCCGTATCGGCCTGAACGGCCTCGTCCTCAAACGCCGGACGGGCTGGATGGTGCCGGCCCGGGCCGAAGAACAGTTTGGAGCCGAAATCATGCATCTCGACCACGATCACTCCCACGACGGGGCCTCGGCCGTCAGTGCCGACGCTCGGCGGCCCGACGGCTCGCGGCGCGCTCTGCGCATAGGGCTCGGCGGGCCCGTCGGGTCCGGGAAGACGGCGACCGTCGCCGCGCTCTGCCGGGCGCTGCGGGACGAGCTGTCGCTCGCGGTCGTCACGAACGACATCTACACACGGGAGGACGCCGAGTTCCTGCTGCGGGAGGCCGTGCTCCCGCCGGAGCGGATCACCGCCGTCGAGACGGGCGCGTGCCCGCACACCGCGATCCGGGACGACATCTCCGCGAACCTCGAAGCGGTGGAGGACCTGGAGGACGAGGTGGGGCCCTTGGACCTCATCCTCGTCGAGTCCGGGGGTGACAACCTCACCGCGACGTTCTCCAGGGGACTGGTGGACGCGCAGGTCTTCGTCATCGACGTGGCGGGCGGGGACGACATTCCGCGCAAGGGCGGGCCCGGTGTCACCACCGCCGACCTGCTCGTCGTCAACAAGACCGACCTCGCGCCGTACGTGGGGTCCGACCTGGGGCGGATGGCCGCCGACGCCAAGGCGCAGCGGGATGAGCTGCCCGTCGTCTTCCAGTCGCTGCGCACCGAGGCTGGGGTGACGGCCGTCGCCGACTGGGTGCGGGAACGGCTGGCCGCGTGGACGGCATGACCACAGCGGGAGTGCGGGCCACCGCACGGATCGGGGCACGGGCCGACGGGCGCGGCGGTACCGCGCTGCCCGTGCTGGAGGGAGAGGGGCCGCTCGCCCTGCGGCGTACCCGGGCGAGCGGGGACGAAGCACGCGTCATGCTCGTCGGGGCGATGAGCGGGCCGCTCGGCGGTGACCGCTTCGCCGTGGAGGCGGAGGTGGGGGAGGGGGCCCGGCTGCACGTCGGATCGGCCGCCGCGACCATCGCCCTGCCGGGACAGGCCAAGGGCGAGGCCCGTTACGATGTGCGGCTCGACGTGTCCGGCGGGGGTGAACTGCGCTGGCTGCCCGAGCAGTTGATCTCCGCCCAGGGGAGTGACCTGTACGTGTCCTCGCGCGTCGAGCTCCGGTCGGGCGCTCGGCTCGTCTTCCGGGAGGAGCAGGTGCTCGGGCGCGTCGGCGAGCAACCCGGACGGCTCACCAGTCGTCTTACCGTACGGCTCGACGGACGGCCGCTGCTGGACCAGGAGCTGTCGTGCGGTCCCGGCGCACCCGGCGGCTGGGACGGTCCCGCGGGGCTCGGGGGGCATCGGGCCCTGGGGCAACTCCTCGTCGTACAACCGGAGTTCGAGAGTGAGCCGCCGCAGGCGCGGCTGTTGGGGGAGTACGCGGCCGTCATGCCGCTCGCCGGGCCCGCGGCTCTGGTGAGCGCCCTGGCGCCGGACGCGCTGCGACTGCGGCGGGTACTGGACGGGGCCTTGCGCGCACTCGACCGATAAGTCGACAAGTACTCTCCGCTCAACGGGACTTGGTGCTCCGGTTATCGGAATGGTAAAGAAGGCCGGTCACCCCTGTTCTCAGGGACCTCACAGCCGAAAGGATCCCCGTACCAATCGCAACGATGTACGGGGAGGTCCCACTTGAGGGCTAAGAGACCGACGAAACGCCTGACCGCGTTCGCTTCGGCCGGAGCACTCGTCACGGCGACCCTGATAGCCGGAGCCGTCGCGGCGCCGTCGGCCACCGCCGACTCGCGTCACGGTCAGGACCGCGAGGCCCGCGGCGCGGCGATCGCCGCCGCCCGAGCCGCGAAGGCCGGGATCAACTGGCAGGACTGCCCTGCGGACTGGGGCTTCGAGAAGCCGATCCAGTGCGGCTGGGTCTCCGTCCCGCTCGACTACGCCCACCCCTACGGCAAGCAGATCAAGCTCGCCGTCGACCGCATCGGGAACACCGGGACCAAGGCGGAGCGCCAGGGCGCGCTCGTCTACAACCCGGGCGGCCCCGGTGGTTCGGGCATGCGCTTCCCGCGCCGCGTCACCACCAAGAACCCCCTGTGGGTGAACACCTCGAAGGCGTACGACTTCGTGGGCTTCGACCCGCGCGGTGTCGGCCACTCCGCCCCGATCTCCTGCATTGACCCCCAGGAGTTCGTGAAGGCACCCAAGGCCGACCCGGTCCCGGACTCCGAGGCCGACAAGCGCGTCCAGCGCAAGCTCGCCGCCGCGTACGCGGACGGCTGTGCCAAGCGCAGCGGCAAGGCGATGCTGGCGCAGATGACCACGCCCAACACCGCCCGCGACCTGGACGTCATCAGGGCCGGACTCGGTGAGAAGAAGCTCAACTACCTGGGCGTCTCCTACGGCACCTACCTCGGCGCCGTCTACGGCACCCTGTTCCCGGGCCACGTCCGCCGCATGGTCGTCGACAGTGTCGTCAACCCGGCGAAGGAGAACATCTGGTACCAGGCCAACCTGGAGCAGGACATCGCCTTCGAGGGCCGCTGGAAGGACTGGGAGGACTGGGTCGCCAAGAACGACGCCGCCTTCCACCTCGGCGACACCCGCGCCAAGGTCCAGGACCAGTGGCTGAAGCTGCGGGCCACCGCGAAGAAGAGCCCGCTCGGTGGCGTCGTCGGCCCCGCCGAACTGATCTCCTTCTTCCAGAGTGCCCCGTACTACGACTCGTCGTGGGTGCCGGTCGCGACGGCGTTCAGCAAGTACGTCGCCGGTGACACCCAGGCGCTCGTCGACGCCGCCGCCCCCGACCTGTCCGACACCGCGGGCAACATCGCCTCGGAGAACGGCAACGCCGTCTACACGGCCGTCGAGTGCACCGACGCCAAGTGGCCCACCAGCTGGTCGAAGTGGGACAAGGACAACACGAAGCTCCACAAGAGCTACCCGTTCATGACGTGGGCCAACGCGTGGATGAACCTGCCCTGCGCGACCTGGCCGGTCAAGCAGCAGACCCCGGTGAACGTCAAGACCGGCAAGGGTCTGCCCGCCGTCCTGATCGTGCAGTCCACGCGTGACGCCGCCACTCCGTACCCCGGCGCCGTCGAACTGCACAAGCGCTTCAAGGGCTCCCGCCTGATCACCGAGAACGGTGCGGGCTCGCACGGTGTGACCGGCCTGGTCAACCCTTGCATCAACACCCGGGTGGACTCCTACTTGCTCACGGGCAAGACGGACGCGGCCGATGTGACGTGCACCCCGCACGCCACGCCGACCCCGTAACACCCCGCGCACAGAGGGGCGGCCGGATCCCGGCCGCCCCTTTTGCCTGCCGCGCGTCTCTCAACTCAACGGCATCCGCGGGAACTTGCGGGCCTGGGCCGCGACCTCGGCCGCCTCCTCCGCCTTGACGACGGCCGCGTACCGGTCGACGTACTCCTGCTCGGAGAGGGTGAGGATGGCGTACATGATCTCGTCGGTGACGGCGCGCAGGATGGCCTTCTCGTGCTCCATCCCGGCGTAGCGGGAGAAGTCGAGGGGCTTTCCGAAGCGGATCACCACGGGGTGGAGGCTCGGGATCTTCTGGCCCGGCGGCTGCGCCTCGAAGGTGCCGATCATGGCGCAGGGGATGACCGGAACCCCGGCCTTCAGCGCCATGACCGCGACGCCGACCTTGCCCTTGTAGAGACGCCCGTCGTGCGAACGCGTCCCCTCCGGGTAGATGCCGAGCAGTTCGTCCCTGCGTAGCACGCCCAGTCCCTCGCGGATCGCGGCCTGGCCCGCGTCCTTGCCGGAGCGGTCCACCGGGATCTGCCCGGCGCTGCGGAAGAAGGCGGCCGTCAGCCGTCCCTTGATACCGGGCCCCGTGAAGTACTCGGCCTTCGCCAGGAAGGTGATGCGCCGCTTCAGGATCGCGGGCATCAGGAAGTGGTCCGAGAACGAGAGATGGTTGCCGGCCACGATGGCGGGACCCGACGCCGGTATGTGCTCAAGGCCCTCGATCCGAGGCCGGAACACCAGCCTCAACAGTGGACCCAGAAGCACGTATTTGAGCACGTAGTAAAACACGGTGTCTCTCCACATCTACCGAATCGGCTCTGGGGCCGCGTTCTTCCGGACTTCATCCCTGAGGATGGTCTACTGGCCACGTGGGGGATAGGGGCAGCTCGTGACGCTCGTCAAACGCCGCGTGCCCGGTGGCGGCGTACCGCGTCGCGGTTGGCGCAGCGTGGGGAGCAGTAGCGCCGACGTCCGGTGCGGGAGGTGTCGGCGAAGATCGTGGTGCACTCGCTCACGGCACAGCGTCGGAGGCGGTGCATGCCTCGTCCGGTCAGGTGCAGTGCGGTACCCACGGCGATGAGTGAGAACAGTACGGAACCGAGTGTCTGCCGGTCGTCACGGAAGTGCAGGTGCCAGCCGCTGCCGGCGTGGTTGGTCATCCGCGGGTGGGCGGCGGCCGCCGCCAGCATCCGGTTGAGCAGCTCGGCGCGTTCGTGTTCGTCGGTGGCGTCGACGACCTTCTCCCACGCCTCCAGCGCGTCCTGGGTGCGGTCGAGGTCCTGGGGGGTGGCCGGGTTCTCCAGCACCAGCCCGGCGGCGCGGCAGCGGTCCGCGAGCTCCTCGGCGCCGGCCGGGCGTCGGTTGGCCAGATCGGCGGCCAGGTTCACGGCATCCTCGCCGTAAGGGTTGAGGTGCATAAGACCATTACATCAGTCTGGTCGGCATGGGACAACGCAAAGGAAACGGGCCGGCCGTGCGGCAGGCGGTGGAGTACGACCTGGTGGAGCTCGTACGTCTGCGGGCCCTGCTGTTCGAGAACCTCGGCGGTCACTTCTTCAGCCCCGCGTCGGCGGACGACGACTGGCTGGACGCCCTGGCCGTGGTGCTGAAGGAACAGCTGACCGCGGATGCCGTGCGCATCCTCGTGGTGGACGGTGACGGTGACAGCGACGGCGACCGTGGCCTGGCCGCCTGTGGGATCGCCACCATCGAGCAGCGGTTGCCCGGCCCGCACCTGCGCAACGGCCGGATCGGGCATGTGATCGGCGTGGTCACCGACCCGTCGTACCGGCGCCGCGGTCACAGCCGCTCGATCATGCGGGGCCTGCTCGACTGGTTCGGGGAACGTGAGGTCGCCCGAGTGGACCTGTACGCCTCCGCCGAGGGCGAACCGCTGTACCGCGAACTCGGCTTCACCAATCACCCCGACCCCGCGCTGTACTGGCGCCCGTGAGCCACCGGCCTCCATGTGGTGCGCGGGGCTTGTGGTGTGGTGGGTCGCCAGCGGGCCGGGAAAGTGGTGGGCGTGCTCTCCCGGCCCGTCGTACGGGCTCAGGACGCGGACAACTCCGTGCGGACCGTCCGGGCCGCGGTGACCATGTTCTCCAGCGAGGCGCGGGTCTCGGGCCAGGCGCGGGTCTTCAGGCCGCAGTCGGGTTGACCCACAGTCGTTCTGCGGGGATGGCCTCAAGTCCCTTGCACAGCAGGGCCGCCGCCTGGTCCGCGCCGGGTACGGGCCCGCTCCCACATTCAGGTCGCTCGTGAACTCGCCGGACACGGCTACCCGCGCGAGGCCGGACCCGGCGTGTACGACATCCACTCCCCACGCACCGTCATCGCTTCCGGGCGGGAGATGTCGCCGGCCAGGATCGGCGGGCGGACGTAGCGGGTGCCGTAGGACTGGACCCAGCCGTACCGCGTGGCGAGGTAGCCGGTGAGCTGTTCGGCGAAGTACTGGACCCTGTCGTTGCGTTCGGCCTCGCCGTGCACGAGGACGTCGAGGCCGGTCTTCTCCTGGAAGGAGATCACCTCGCCGATCTCGGCCCTGATGCGTTCCTCGTACCCGGCGCTGTCGATCCGTCCCGCGCGCAGGTCCGCCCGCGCGGTGCGCAGTTCGGTGGTCTGGGGGAAGGGCGAGTTCGGCCGCGATGGTGTCGGTACCGCCCCCGAGGCCCTTGACGAGGGTGTCGAGGGTGGCGAGGGACTTCTCCAGGTCGTTGACCCAGATGTTGCGCCCGTTGACGACACCGGCGACCAGGCGCCTGCCGGGCAGTCCGCCCACGGCGGCGAGCGCGTCCAGGTTGGCGGCGGCGGCCTCGGTGAAGTCGAGCGCCAGGCCCTCCACCGGAGCCTTGGCGAGCACGGCAGCGCGTCACCGAGCCGGTCGAAGTACGAGGCCACCAACAGCTTCGGGCGGTCGGTGAGCCCGCCCAGGTCGCGGTAGGCGCGCGCGGCGGCGTTCAGCTCGGCGGGCGTACGGTCCTGGACCAGGGCCGGCTCGTCGAGCTGCACCCACTCGGCGCCGGCCGTGCGGAGGCCGGTGAGGACTTGGGCGTACACGGGACGCCGGTCGAGGAGCGTCAGCGGATCGAAGTCCGCGGCCACGCCCGGCGCGGGCTTGGCGAGCAGGAGATAGGTGACGAGGCCCACGAGGACGGGGCGCGGGGTGACGCCGAGGGCTTGGCCCAACTCGGCGACCTGCTGGGTGGAATCGGCCGTGAAGACGGTGTCGGGGCCCAACTCGGGCACCCGGTAGTGGTAGTTGGTGTCGAACCACTTCGTCATCTCCAGCGGCGCCGCGTCCTGGGTGCCGCGCGCCGTCGTCCAGCCGGACCTTGGCCAGGGCCGCCTCGTGGGCGGCCCGGTCCCTGCCGGACACGCGCCACGTTCCTGCTCGACCTGGGGCGTCGCAACCAGGCGCTCACCGAGCGGCTCGCCGACGGGCACGGCGTGCGGTCGGCCGCCGAATCCGGCGATCGCCTGCATCACTACGACGAGGCGTCCCGCACTCTCCATCTGTCCGGCCGTCTGCGACCCGGTCAGCGGGCGTTCCGTCTGGCGACCCAGCTCGCCCTGCTCGAGTACGGCGACGAACTCGACCGTCACGCCGCCGCCGACTTTCCCACCGGTTCACCGTCGCACGCGCCGGCCCGGATCGGCATCGCCACCTACTTCGCCGCCGCGCTGATCCCGCCCTACCGCACCTTCCACGCGGCGGCGGAGGAGGTGAGGTACGACATCGAACGCCTCACCGACCGGTACGGCCTCGGTTACGAGACCGTCTGCCACCGTCTGAGCACCCTCCAGCGCCCGCGGCTGCGCGGGGTTCCCTTCTCCTTCGTCCGGGTCGACCGGGCGGGCAACCTGTCCAAACGGCAGTCCGCGACCGACTTCCACTTCTCCCGGGCCGGCGACACCTCCCCCTGTGGAACGTCTACGAGGCGTTCGCGGCACCCGGCCGCATCCACGTCCAGGTCGCCGAAATGCCCGACGGCCAGCGCTACTTGTGGACGGCACATGCCCTGACCCGCCACCGCGGAGGCTGGGGCGAACCCGGCAAGGCCTACGCCGTCCGTCTGGGCTGCGAGATCCGCCACGCCGCACGCCTCGTCCACGCCGACGGACTCGACCTCGGCAACGCCGCCGCCGCTACTCCCAGCGGCATGGGCTGCCGCAGCTGCCAACGCACCGACTGCCCCCAGCGTGCCGCACCCCCGCTCGGCCGCGACTGGGAATCGACGAGAACGACAGCACGTTCGTCCCCTACCCGGTGGTCGACCAATCGCCTTGAGGGCACCGGGAAGGCGCCAGGCGGGGACGCGAGCGTGTGAGTGCTCTGGCCGTCAGGCGTCGAAGCGGCGGCGGGCGGCCTCGATGTGGCCGAGGTACCGGTGGGTCCAGCCGCACATTGCGTCGACCGTGGCGCGAAGGCCCTGGCCCGATTCGGTGAGGGTGTATTCGACCCGCGGCGGCACGGTGGGGTGCACGCGGCGCTCGACCAGGCCGTTGCGCTCCAGCATGCGCAGGTTCTGCGTGAGCATCTTGTGGCTGATGCCCTCGATCTCGTCGCGCAGCTCGGTGAAGCGCAGGGTGCGTTCACCGAGGGCCTCGATGATCAGGAACGCCCACTTGTTGGCGACGTCGGAGAAGATCTCCCGCGCCAAAGAGTCCGCGCGCCTCAGGTCCGCATCCTCGGGCGAGCCCTTGAACTGCTTGGTCACCATAAGGTTCCCCAGTCACTGAAAAGTGCGTTCTTCCAGGTCAGCGGCCACTCTCCTACAGTTCCCGAGTAACCACAAGAGACTGCGAGGGCCTCTTGGCTCGGTGGACGCGAGCCAAGGGCGCTCATGACAAGGAGGCAGGCAACATGGCCATCACCCTGGTGAACCCCAGCGGATTGCCGAAGATCCCGGTGTACCGGCAGGTGTCGATCGCGACCGGGTCGAAGCTGGTCTTCATCGCCGGGCAGGTCGCCTGGGACGCCGAGGGGGTCACGGTCGGCGAAGGTGACCTCGCCGCTCAGGTCGAGCGGAGCTACCTCAACGTCGGCACCGCACTGGCCGAGGTCGGCGCTTCCTTCGACGACGTGGCGAAGCTGACCGTCTACGTCGTCGACTGGACCCCCGACAAGATGCCCCTGTTCCTGGAGGGAGTCGCGCGGGCCTCCGCGAAGCTGGGAATCACCCCGATGGCGCCGGGCACGCTGATCGGCGTGGCGGCACTGGACGTCCCCGACCATCTGGTGGAGGTCGAAGCCACCGCGATCATCGACTGAACAGCCGCTCTTCACCGTCACCCGGACTGAGATGACACAAATCTGTGTCATCTCAGTCATTGGTGCTAGGTTTGGCGACGTGCCGAATGACAGCCAGCTGATCTTCGCCGACCATGTCGGGCGCTTCTATGCCCGCCAGTACGGGTTTCCGCCGATGGCCGGGCGCCTGTTGGGGTACCTGCTCGTCTGCGATCCGCCTCAGCAGACGATCGACGAGCTGAGCCAGGCGCTGCTCGCGAGCCGGAGCGCCATCACCGGTGCGGTGAAGCTGCTGGAGACCTACGGGACGGCGCGGCGCACACGTGCCGCCGGCGAGCGCATGGACCGGGTGAGCCTGGATCCGGCCGGCCGGCAGCCGCAGAACTTCGACTCCGCCATCCACAAGGAGCATGCGGCGCTGTTCAGGGAGGGGTTGGCACTGCTCGCCGGCGCTCCACCGGAGCGGCGTACGCCACTCGAAGAGATGGTCGCGCTGGCCGAGTTCCTGGCCGACCGCCTGCCCAAGCTGGTGGACGAGTGGCACGCACACCGCGACACCCTGCGCGCCTCGGGAAAGCTGCCCAGCACCGGCGCGTAGCCGCACAAGGTCCAGGGCCGGCCGGTCCCGGAGCGAAACCACGGAGAGGTGGCCCGTCATGACCGAGCCCGACCTGTCTGCCTTGCGGGAACGCGCCGAGCACGGCGACGCCGCTGCAATCGACGAGCTGATCGAACTCGCCGCCGAACTCGGCGACCTGAACGAACTGCGTCGCCTCGAGGACGCGGGCAACCCCACCGCGACCGACGAGCTCATCCAACTCGCCGCAGAGCAAGGCGACCTCCAAGAACTGCGTCGCCTTTCGGACCGCGGCAACGCCACGGCCACCGACCAGCTGATCGAACTCGCCACCGAACAGGACGACATGGACGAGCTGCGACGCCTCGCCGACCAGGGCAACACGACAGCGGCCGAGCAACTCGCGGAGCTCACCGCCGAGTGAGGGGATTTCTCAAGGGATGGCCGCTCTGCTCGCCGGGGGTGTCGCCGGGCAGGTGACCGCGGGCGTACGGGCCGAGCACGCAGCCGGTGACGAGGGTGACCTCGGCGCTGTCCCGGCGCAGCCGCGCCGCCCGTGCGGCGCAGTCGGTGAACGGCGGCGGCATCTCGGCGGGGGCACGGCGTGCCCACCGCGTCGGCTGCCGCCGCCGGCGTCCGGTGCCGGTGTCAGACCCCCTGTGACAGCACCTTCTCCAAGGCGCCCAGGGCGGAGTGGAGTTCCTCACCGGTGATGGTCAACGGCGGGGCCAGTCGGATCGTCGATCCGTGGGTGTCCTTGACCAGAACTCCCTCGCGCATCAGGCCCTCGCTGATCTCGCGCCCGGTGCCGATGGCCGGGTCGATGTCGACGCCCGCCCACAGCCCGCGAGAGCGGAAGCCCTCCACGCCCCGGCCCACGAGCGCCGTCAGGCCACTGCGCAGGACCACGCCCAACTCGGCCGCCCTGCTCTGGTATTCACCGGTCTCGAGGAGTCCGACGACCGCGGAGCCGACCGCCGCGGCCAGCGGATTGCCCCCGAAGGTCGAGCCGTGCTCACCGGGCCGCAGCACCCCGAGCACGTCCCGGCGGCCGACCACCGCCGACACCGGCACGATGCCGCCGCCGAGCGCCTTGCCCAGGAGGAGCAGGTCGGGGACGACGTCCTCGTGTTCCACGGCGAGCGTGGTGCCGGTGCGGCCCAGGCCGGACTGGATCTCGTCCGCGATGAACAGACAGCCGGCGCGCCGGGTCAGCTCCCGGACACCGGTCAGGTAGCCGTCGTCCGGGATGACGACGCCCGCCTCGCCCTGGATGGGCTCGATCAGCACGGCCGCGGTGGTCTCGTCGACGGCCGCTTCCAGCGCGGCGAGGTCGTTGTACGGGACGACGCGGAAGCCCGGGGTGAAGGGGCCGAAGCCGGCGCGGGCCGTCTCGTCCGTCGAGAAGCTCACGATCGTCGTCGTACGGCCGTGGAAGTTGTCCGCGGCCACCACGATCGTCGCCCGGTCCGGTGCCACGCCCTTCACCTCGTACGCCCACTTGCGGGCCACCTTGATGGCGCTCTCCACCGCCTCCGCGCCCGTGTTCATCGGCAGGACCATGTCCAGGCCGGTCAACTCGGCCAGCGACTCGGCGAACTGGGCCAGCCGGTCGTTGTGGAAGGCGCGCGAGGTGAGCGTCAGCCGGTCCAGCTGACGGTGGGCCGCGTCGATCAGCACCGGGTTGCGGTGGCCGAAGTTGAGGGCCGAGTAGCCCGCCAGCATGTCGAGGTAGCGGCGGCCCTCGACGTCCTCGACCCAGGTGCCCTCGGCGTGGGCGACGACCACGGGAAGGGGGTGGTAGTTGTGCGCGAGGACGGGCTCCTCGGCGCGGATCAGGTCGGCGGAGGAGCGCGGACCGGCGGCGGAGGACGCGAGCGTACGGGCGGGAGCGGTCATGAGCGGATCTCCTGGGTGCAGCACTTGATGCCACCGCCGGCCTTGTGGAACTCGGAGAGGTCGACGGGGACGGGGACGTAGCCGTGGCGGGCGAGCCGGTCGGCGAGGGCCTCGGCGCGCGGCGCGATGAACACGTGGCGGCCGTCGGAGACGGAGTTCAGGCCGAAGGTGAACGCGTCCTCACGGGTCGCGAGCACCGCGTCCGGGAAGAGCCGGGCCAGGACCTCGCGACTGCCGGGCGAGAACGCCTCCGGGTAGTACGCGATGTTCGCCTCGGGCCCGTCGTCCAGGACGAAGAGTGCCGTGTCCAGATGGTAGAAGCGCGGGTCCACCAGTTGGAGGCTGACCACCGGGACGCCGAAGAACTCCTGCACCTCGCGGTGCGCCTCGGGGGTGGTCCGGAATCCGGTGCCGGCCAGTACGTACCGGCCCACCGGGACGAGGTCGCCCTCGCCCTCGCAGACGGATTCGGGACGGTAGACGTCGAAACCGGCCGCCTTGAACCAGGTCTCGTACGCGGTGGACTCGGGGCGGCGCTGCGGCGCGTGGAAGTACGAGCCGAAGACCCGGCCCGCCAGGACGAGCGCGGAGTTCGCCGCGAACACCATGTCCGGGAGATCCGCCACGGGCTCCACGGTGTCCACGGTGTGGCCGTGGGCCCGGTAGGCGCCGATCAGCGCCGCCCACTGGTCACGGGCCAGATCGACGTCCACGTGGGCGTCGGGATGCATCCAGGGATTGATCGCGTACTGCACGGCGAAGTGTCTGGGTTCACAGACGAGAAAGCGCCGAGGGCGCGGCACACGGCTGTCGGGCACAGAGAGGTACCTCCGCTTCCTGCGGTGTCGACTGGGGGTGCCTCCAAGGTAGGAAACGGGGGATACGGGCGACAAGAGACGAGAGCTGCGTGTGTGCGCAGCATCGCTGCGCAATCACTCAGGTCAACGCAGGTTTGATGCGTCCAGCGCATCCTGTGGAGCCGCGTGGGTGGCGCCCGCCTCCGGGGCCTCCGGCAGCAGATGCGACAGCACCATGTAGCTGATCGTCTTCCGGATGAAGGGCTCGGTGCGGATCCGCTCCAGCACCTCCTCGAAGTGGTCCACATCCGTGGCCCGCACATGGAGCAGCGCGTCCGCGCCGCCCGTCACCGTCATGGCCGCGGTGATCTCCGGATGGTTGCGGACCACCTCCGCGAGCCGCCGGGGCGGCGCCGCGCCCTCGCAGTACACCTCGACGTACGCCTCCGTGCGCCAGCCGAGCGCCGTCGGCTTCACCGTGGCCGTGAACCCGGTGATCACACCCGTCTCGCGGAGCCGGTCGACACGGCGCTTGACCGCGGTGGCCGACAGTCCGATCGCCGTGCCGATCTCGGCGAAGCTCGTCCGGGCGTTGGCCATCAGGGCCGTGATGATCTTGCGGTCGAGTTCGTCGAACATCGCGGGCTTGCTGTTCATGGCGGCACTGTATCCAGCGACAACGTCCACGCAACCAGCGACAACGTCCGCATGTCCAGCGACGACGTCCACGTCCCGCACATGTCCAGGCATGGCGATCGCTCCTACACTCCACTGTCATGCTGCGCGCGCTCGCCGTCGACGACGAACAACCGTCCCTCGAGGAACTCCTCTACCTCCTGAACACCGATCCCCGGATCTCCAGCGCCGAGGGCGCGAGCGACGCGACCGAGGCGCTGCGCCGGATCAACCGGGCCCTGGAATCCGGACCCGGCGGGCCCGAAGCCATCGACGTCGTCTTCCTCGACATCCACATGCCCGGACTCGACGGACTCGACCTCGCCCGGCTGCTCACCGGCTTCGCCTCACCGCCGCTCGTCGTGTTCGTCACCGCCCACGAGGGCTTCGCCGTCCAGGCCTTCGACCTCAAGGCCGTCGACTACGTCCTCAAGCCGGTACGGCGGGAGCGGCTGGCCGAAGCCGTCCGGCGGGCCGCCCAACTCCAGGACACCGCGCCGCGGATACCCGTCCACGAGCCCGACCCGGACCACATATCCGTCGAACTCGGCGGCGTCACCCGCTTCGTGGCCGTAGAGGACATCACCCACGTCGAAGCACACGGCGACTACGCACGTCTGCACACCGCCCAGGGCAGCCATCTCGTCCGCATCCCGCTCTCCACCCTGGAGGAACGCTGGCGCTCACGCGGCTTCGTCCGCATCCACCGGCGCCATCTCGTCGCCCTGCGCCACATCGGCGAACTCCGCCTGGACGCGGGTACCGTGAGCGTCCTCGTCGACTCCGTCGAACTCCAGGTCAGTCGTCGGCACGCCCGCGAACTGCGCGATCTGCTGATGCGCCGGACCACGAGCTGAGAGGGGGAAGCGGCGTGCCGCAGGACCCGACCGAACGCCGGGTGGTCGTCACCGGGGTGCCCCGGCGCACCCGCCGCACCTCCGGCTACTACCGGCCCAGGACCGAGATCGACGAACAGACCACGCTCGGCCACACCTACGTCCGCTCCCTGATGCGCAGTCAACTCCGCGCGGCACTGGTGGTGTTCGCCGTACTGGTCCTGCTGGTCGGGCCACTGCCCCTGGTCTTCGCCGCGATGCCGGACGGCGCGAGCCTGGAGTGGGCCGTGCTCGGCTTCTGCGTCTACCCGCCCCTGGTCCTGCTCGCCCGCTGGTACGTGCGGCGCGCGGAGCGCAACGAGAAGGACTTCGTGCGCCTGGTCGAGGACCGCTGAGCCGTGGACGAGGACTGTTGAGCCGTGAATGAGGACCGCTGAGCCGTGAATCAGAACTACGCCGTCCCCGCCGTCGCCCTCGTCGTCGTGGCGACCGTCCTGGTCGGCGCGTTCGGCCTGCGCATCTCCCGGACCACCTCCGACTTCTACGTCGCCTCACGCACCGTGGGCCCCCGGCTCAACGCGGCCGCGATCAGCGGCGAGTACCTCTCCGCCGCCTCTTTCCTCGGCATCGCGGGCCTCGTCCTCGTCCAGGGCCCCGACATGCTCTGGTACCCCGTCGGCTACACGGCCGGCTATCTCGTACTGCTCCTGTTCGTCGCGGCCCCGCTGCGCCGCTCCGGCGCGTACACCCTGCCCGACTTCGCGGAGGCACGCCTCGGCTCACCGGCCGTGCGACGCCTCGCCGGTGCCTTCGTGGTCGGAGTCGGCTGGCTGTATCTGCTGCCCCAACTACAGGGCGCCGGGCTGACGTTGGCCGTCCTGACCGACGCGCCCGACTGGTTCGGCGGGGTGCTCGTCGCGGTCGTCGTGGTCGCCACCGTCGCCGCCGGAGGCATGCGCAGCATCACCTTCGTACAGGCCTTCCAGTACTGGCTCAAGCTCACCGCCCTGCTGGTCCCCGCACTCTTCCTGGTCCTCGCCTGGCAGGCCGACGGCGCCCCGCGCCAGGCCTTCGCCGAACCCGCGACCTTCCGCGAGCAGCGCGTCGTCCGCATCGACGACAGCCTCGACCTGAGGCTCGCGGCCCCGCTGGGCGTCACGGCCACCGGCAAGGTCGACGGCCACCGCTACGACGGCGAGCGGTTCCGACTCCCCGCGGGCGTCCACCACATCGAGCGCGGCACCCGGCTCACCTTCGCCAAGGGCGACCCCGTCCCGGCCGCCGACCGGGGCAGCAACGGCGGCATGTCGACCTCGCTCGCGGCGGGCCGCGAGGAACGCCCGCTGTACGCCACGTACGGACTGATCCTCGCGACCTTCCTCGGCACGATGGGACTGCCGCACGTCGTCGTCCGCTTCTACACCAGCCCGCACGGCGTCGCGGCCCGCCGCACCACGGTCGCCGTCCTCGGCCTCATCGGCGCGTTCTACCTGCTGCCGCCCGTCTACGGGGCGCTCGGCCGCCTGTACGCCCCCGAACTGAGCCTCACCGGGAACGCCGACGCCGCCGTCCTGCTGCTGCCCGACCGCGTGATCGGCGGGCTCGGCGCGGACCTCCTGGGCGCGCTGGTGGCGGGCGGGGCCTTCGCGGCGTTCCTGTCGACCGCGTCCGGACTGACCATGGCGGTGGCCGGGGTGCTCACCCAGGACGTGCTGCCCTCGCGCGGCGTACGCCACTTCCGGCTGGGCACCGTGCTTGCCATGGCGGTGCCGCTCGCGGCGAGCGTGATCGTCGGCGGACTGCCCGTCGCCGACGCCGTCGGACTCGCCTTCGCCGTGTCCGCGTCCTCCTTCTGCCCGCTGCTCGTCCTCGGCATCTGGTGGCGGCGGCTGACCCCACCGGGCGCGGCCGCCGGAATGCTCGTCGGCGGCGGCGCGGCCTTCGTCGCCGTCGCCGCGACCATGGCGGGCTACCCGGGCTCGGGCGCGTTGCACGCACTGCTCGCCTGGCCCGCGCTCTGGTCGGTGCCGCTCGGGTTCCTCACCATGGTCCTGGTGTCGCTGGCCACGGCCGGACGGGTGCCGGCCGGGACGGCGGCGATCCTGGCCCGGTTCCACCTGCCGGAAGAACTGGCCGGAGGAGACAGGCGCGCAGACGCCGACGCACGCGGGGAGGCCAAGGCGTGAGCGGATCGTCGAGTGGGGCGGTGACGGCGTGAGCGGATTCCTGGCGGGCCTGTGCGTCGCCGTGCTCCCGCTGCTCGCCGCCGGGTTCTGGCTCGGCAGGCGTACCGCGCGGCCCGAGAACCTCGGCGGCCTCGGCACCCCCGTCGAACACGCCACCTTCGAGACCCTGCACACGGCCTCGCTGGCTGCGCCCCCACTGCGCGCGGGCCTCACCGGGGAGACCGCCCGCAAGTCCGCCCGACGACTGCGCACCCTGCTCGGCACGGACGCCCTGTGCCTCACCGACCAGGACACCGTCCTCGCCTGGGACGGCCTGGGGGAGCACCACCGCACCGAGATCATGGAACGGCTCGGCAGCCCCCTGGAGACCGGCCGCGGCGAGGCCTTCCGGCTGAAGTGCGACGAGCCCGACTGCTCCCTGCGCTGGGCCGTCGTCGCACCGCTCACCGTCGACGACCGCGTCCACGGAGCGCTCGTCGCCTGCGCGCCCCGCGAGTCCGCCGTCCTCGTCCGGGCCGCGGGTGAGGTCGCCCGCTGGGTCTCCGTGCAACTGGAACTCGCCGACCTCGACCAGTCCCGCACCCGTCTGATCGAGGCCGAGATCAAGGCCCTGCGCGCCCAGATCTCCCCGCACTTCATCTTCAACTCGCTGGCGGTGATCGCCTCGTTCGTCCGCACCGACCCCGAGCGCGCCCGTGAACTGCTCCTGGAATTCGCCGACTTCACGCGCTACTCGTTCCGCAGGCACGGTGACTTCACCACCCTCGCCGACGAACTGCACGCCATCGACCACTACTTGGCGTTGGTCAGAGCCCGCTTCGGCGACCGCCTCTCGGTCACCCTGCAGATCGCCCCCGAGGTACTGCCGGTCGCGCTGCCCTTCCTCTGCCTCCAGCCCCTCGTGGAGAACGCCGTCAAACACGGGCTGGAGGGCAAGACCGACAAGAGCCACATCAGCATCACCGCCCAGGACGCGGGCGCCGAGGCCCTGGTCGTGATCGAGGACAACGGCACCGGAATGGACCCCGACCGGCTGCGCCGCATCCTCGCCGGGGAGGTGAGCCCCTCCGGTGGCATCGGACTGTCCAACGTCGACGACCGGCTCCGCCAGGTGTACGGGGACGAGTACGGCCTCGTCATCGAGACCGCGGTGGGAGCGGGCATGAAGATCACCGCCCGGCTGCCGAAGTACCAGCCGGGGGTGCACTCGGCGGGACCGCTGCCCAGGCAGTGACCGTGACCCGCGCGCAGTCAGGCGCCCCGCGAGGCCACCATGCCGATCGTGAGCAGACCGAGCACCACCCAGCCGAACCACAGCCAGCCGTTGCTGCCGAGCGCCACCGTGTAGGCCGTCACCATGACGAGTCCGCCGACGGTGAGCACCCCCATCGCCTTCGTCGAACCGGGCATCGCAGTACACCCTTCTCCCGGCGGGGTCCGCGACGCGGGCCGTGGCCTGCGCCCATTTTCACCCGAAGGGACGTAGTCCGCCAGGGCCGGGTGTGCTACTCGCCTCCGTGCATGAGGGCCTTGTCCAGACGCTCGATGCTGCAGACCACCAGGTAGTACCCCTTCCTCCACAGTCCTGTGCTGCGCAGGCCATGACTCACGTAGGTGTCGGCGGGATAGTCGAGTTGCTGCGGCGGGGCGTCGGCCGCGCATTGCGCGTCCGCCTCGACATCGGGCTTCTTGCCGGGCGTGAGGGTGGTGAGGTGCGTGATCCGGAAGACCTTGCCCACATGGTCCTGGTCGCAGGAGACGAGCTCGTAGTGGGTGTATTCGCTCGCGTCCCCGCGGGCATGGCCGAGGCAGTCGTCCTGCTGCATCTGGGTCGCGTCCTCGAACACCATGCCGTACGGGCGGAGGCCGCCGAGCCTGCCGTACACCGGACCGTGCTTCCCGACCAGCAGGCATGCGACGTTCCCGCCGGTGGCGTCGAAGCCCTCGCGGGTGGGCACCACGGCCAGGCTCTGGACGTGCCAGGCGAGTTTGTCGGCGGTCGCCTTCGTCCGCTCCGCGCACTGGTCCGGTCCGTCGCTGCCGGCCTCCTCGAAGGAGCGGGCCTTGTACAGCTCCATCACCTGCCCGTCGGGGCGCAGCGCTCCGCAGCTCGGATCCAGTTGCAGGCGCGGGGTACCCGAGGACGGTGCGGGGGACGGGTCGCTCAGTACGCAGTCGCCCTTCTTGAGCGGTGCGGAGAGCCCGACCTGGGCGCCGTACGGGGCTACGGGCGTCCGCGTCCCGCCGTACCGGGCCATACCCCAGATCACTCCCGCCGTCAGCGACAGCGCGAGGAGCAGTGCCGCGGTCACCTGCAGGAGCAGCGTCCGCTTGTGACGCCCCCCGCCGGGACCCTGGGCGGGTGCGGCGGGCCCCACGTACCCGGGCGGACCGAAACCGGCACCGGGCTGCGGGGGAAGCGGGGTCGGCGGACCGAAGCCCTGGCCCGGGCGAGGCGCGTACGCGGCCGGGGCACCGGCTGCCTGCGCCATGGGTGCGTACGCCGCGTGGTGCGCCGGCGCGGGAGAGGCCTGGGCCGTGGGGACGTACGAACCCGGCGCGGCGAAACCCTGGTCCCGGGCCAGTCCCTGGTCCCGGGCGGGGGACGGGCTCTGGTCGTGTGCGGGCGGAGCGTAGTCGTGGTCCCTGGACGGGCCGCCCGGGGTCCGGCCCGGTGGCGCCGGACCGCCGGGCCCGTCGGAGGTGACGAGCCCCGCCCACGCGGGCTGCGAGCCGGTGTCGACCTGGGTCGGCGGATGGGGCTCGGGCAGGATGATCCGGGCCAGGGCCGCCGCCGTCCGTTCCGCGGAGATCCGCCGGCCGGGGTCCTTGACCAGCAGCGCGTCGATGATCGGCCCCAGCGCGCCGGCCCGCCGGGACGGCGGCGCCTCCTCCGAGACCACCGCGGCGAGCGCCCCGAGGTGGCTGTCGCGGTCGAAGGGGCCGTGGCCCTCCACACCGAAGTACAGAGTGCAGCCCAGCGAGAACAGGTCGGACGCCGCGGTCGGATCCGCGCCCTGCGCCCGTTCCGGTGCCAGATAGCCGGCCGTGCCGACCAGGACGGAGGTACGGGTCCAGCGGGTCTCGGGGGAGTCCGGCTGGACCGAGACGCCGTAGTCGGTGAGGAGGATGCGTGCGCCGGGGGTGCCCGCGCGGTCCGGGGCGAGCAGGATGTTGGCCGGTTTGACGTCCCGGTGCATGATGCCGCGCTCGTGCCCGGCGGTCAGCGCGTCCAGCACCGCGAGGCCGACGCGGGCGCACTCGTCGGGGGCCAGCGGGCCGCGCCGGGCGAGCCAGGCCCGCAGGTCCTCGGCGCCCGCCACGTACTCCATCACGATCCATGGCAGGCCGTCGTGCTCCAGGACGTCGTGGACCGTCACCACGTGCGGGTGGCCGCGCAGCACCGCCGCGTGCCGGGCCTCGGCGCGGGCGCGCGCGATCCGCGACTCGTGCTCCTCACTCCCTTCCCGGACATCGCGGAACCTGATCTCCTTGAGTGCCACGTCGCAGTCGAGCCGCTGGTCGTGGGCGAGCCAGACGTGGCCCATCCCGCCGGAGCCGACCTGCTTCAGAAGCAGATACCGGCCGTCGATGATCCGGCCCACTCCCGACTGCGCTGATCCTGCTGTCATCCGGTTGCCCCCGGGTTCTGCGTTGTCGTAAGCGGGTCAGGCCGCGCTCTCGGTGGGCCCACCGGGCGCGGAGTCGCTCGTACCCGGGTCGACCGGGGCGGGCGGTGTGCTCGACACGGGCTCACTCGGCGGCGGCGCGCTGCTGACGGTGGGCTTGGTCGAGGTCGGTTCGTGCGAGGTCGGTTCGGTCGTCGGCACGTTCGGGGCAGTGGCCGAGGGGGTGGTCGGGGCACTGCTCGTAGGTGAGCCGGTCGGAGAGGTGTGCGACGGGTCCGACGTCGTTCCGCCGCCCGTTCCGCCGCTCGTGTCCGTGGGGGTGTCCGTGGGCGTGGCGGGCTTCGTGGGGGTGGAGGTGCCCGTATCCGTAGGGACACCCGACCCGGTGCCGCCGTCGGACGGCGAGGCGCTGCCCGACGACGCGCCGCCGGACGAGAGGCCGGTCGAGGGGCCGGACGATCCCCCGGACGGAGTGGACGGGGTCGTCCCGGGATCCGAGCCCGTCCCGCTCGTGCCGCCCGTCCCGCTCGTGCCGGAATCCGATGGCGTGGCCGGACCACCGCCGCTCTCGGGCGCGCTGTCGGACCGCGCCGACAGGACGACCGACGTGCCCCAGGCGACCTGACTGCCCTCGGTCGGCCGGGACGCCGTCACCTGGGCGTCGTCGGCCGGCAGGGTGTCACCGGCGTACGACATTCCCAGCCCCGCGTCGGTCAGCCGCCGGGTCGCCTCGGCGAAGGTCATGCCGGTGACCGGTGGCACGGCGTGCTTCTGCTGGGTGTCGAAGGACTTGTCCTGGCTGCCGTCGCTGCCCACCGGGCGGGCGATCCCCCGGTCGGGGTTGTGCACGTCGACGAGCTGGAGCTTGTGGATCTCCTGCGCCCCGGGCGGCGGCTCGACCACCACGACGCGGTCCTGCCGGTAGTCGGTCCACTGATTGTTGCCGTTCTTGAACCGCACGTCGGTCTTCGAGGCCTTTCCCTCGAAGGGGAGCAGCGGATTGCCGCAGGAGCACTTCACCGCGGGCAGTCCCTGTTGGTCGACCAGAATGGCGATTCCGGCCTGCAGCAGCGCGGCGTACGAAACCGCCTTGCCGTTCTTGTAGTCGTGATTCGTCACGAGAGTGTCGTGACGCAGTACGACGGGTGTGAGTTGATCGATATAACTCGGGATCTGATCGGTGCTTATATGCAGGACCCGCGCCCATTCCTGGGCCTTCGCCGAGTTCTTGGGGTCGGTGAGGAATTTCTTCAACTTCGCCACGGCGCATGTGCCGGGTTTCGTGGTGCCGCCCCACACGCCGGTGCCAGGGCCGGTGCCGGTGCCGGGTGCGGTACTGGGTTCGGGTGCCGGTGAACCGCTTCCGTCGCTGCCGTCAGGGGCCCCGCCGTACAGCCCGGGGTTGTTACTGGCCTGCACACCACCGCTGGGCCGGGCCTCGGGCAGATGGATGTCCGTGCCGAGCTGTCGGTCCTCCTTGAAGAAGGGGGAGACCGAGGAAACCCCCACCGCCACGGCCCGCACCACGAACAACTGATCGGATTTGCTGCACCCGCTGACTATCAGTACCGAAACCAGCAGTAGAGCGAGCCTTCGGGCGGCGGAAATCCCCGCCCTTTGCATGGACGCACGAATTGACATGACCGCTCCCCCTGCGGTTTCCCCCGTTGTCCCCCCATGCTACTGAACCGAAAAGCCCTTCACGCAAGGTGAATTGCAAAGTTAATTCAGCGGCCGCGTGCGTTGAGTGAGGCCAGATAGGCGTTGTACGCCTCGAGTTCCTTGTCGCCGTCGCGGTCGGCGGCCCGGTCCGTGCGGCGGGCCTGCCGCTTCTCGGAGGCGTACCACTGGAAGAGCAGCGCGATCAGCACGAGGACGGAGGGGATCTCGCTGAACGCCCAGGCGATGCCGCCCGCGGCGCTCTGGTCGGAGAGCGCGTCGATGCCGAGCGAGGCGGGCGGGTTCTTGTACGTCTCCACCATCGGCGCGGACGCCATCATCAGCGCGATACCGAAGAACGCGTGGAACGGCATGCCCGCGAACAGCTCCAGCATCCGCATCAGATAGCCCGGCCGGTGCGGTCCGGGGTCGACGCCCATGATCGGCCAGAAGAAGACCAGGCCGACGGCGAGGAAGTGGCACATCATCGCGATGTGCCCGGTCTTGGAGCCCATCAGGAAGTCGAAGATGGGGGAGAAGTACAGCGCGTACAGGCTCGCGATGAACAGCGGGATCGTGAACGCCGGATGCGTGATGATCCGCATGTAGCGGCTGTGCAGGAACATCAGGAGCAGTTCACGCGGCCCCTTGTTGCCTCGCGTGGCGGCCACCGGCAGTGCGCGCAGCGCCAGTGTGATCGGCGCTCCGAGCAGGATCAGGATCGGCGAGAGCATGCTGATCACCATGTGCTGCACCATGTGCACGCTGAACATGACCATGCCGTAGTCGTTCAGCTTGGTGCACATCACGAGCATCACGGTCAGCACGCCGAGCACGAAGGCGATGGTCCGCCCGACCGACCACTTGTCACCGCGCCGCGCGAGCCGCACAACCCCCCAGCCGTACAGGCCGAGTCCCACCAGGCAGGCGACGAGGAAGAACGGGTCCGTCGACCACTCGAGCCCCCGCCCCAGCGTGAACGGCGGCAGATCCATGGTCATGCCGTGCCCGCTGTGATCCATCCGCCGGCTCCTGATTCGTACGTTGTGCGCTGTCTGTCCGAACCAGAGTAGAACTGACCCCGGCCACAACTATGACCGGGGTCAGTGCAGCGCGAACGAACCCTCAGAGCACGCACTCCGCCTCGGCGTACCGCTCCTCAGGAACCGTCTTCAGGCTCTCCACCGCCTCCGCGAGCGACACCATGACGATGTCGGTCCCCCGCAGCGCGGTCATCTTCCCGAAGTCGCCGCGATGCGCGGCCTCCACCGCGTGCCAGCCGAACCGCGTGGCGAGCACGCGGTCGTACGCCGTCGGCGTCCCGCCGCGCTGGACGTGCCCGAGGATCACCGGCCGGGCCTCCTTGCCGAGGCGCTCCTCCAGCTCCAGGGAGAGCTGCCGGGCGATGCCGGCGAAGCGCTCGTGCCCGTAGACGTCCTTGCCGCCCTCGTCGAACTCCATGGTGCCCGGGCGAGGCTTCGCCCCCTCCGCGGCGACGACGATCGCGAACCGCTTGCCCGCCTCGAAGCGCTCGCCGACCCGCGCGGCCAACTCCTCGATGTCGAAGGGGCGTTCGGGGACGACGATGGCGTGCGCGCCCGCGGCCATGCCGGAGTGCAGGGCGATCCAGCCCGTGTGGCGGCCCATGACCTCCACGATCAGCACCCGCTGGTGGGACTCGGCGGTGGTCTTCAGCCGGTCCAGGGCCTCGGTCGCGACGCCGACGGCCGTGTCGAAGCCGAAGGTCACGTCCGTGACGGCGATGTCGTTGTCGATGGTCTTCGGCACGCCGACGATCGGCAGGCCGTTGTCCGAGAGCAGCCGGGCCGCCTTCAGCGTGCCCTCGCCGCCGATCGGGATGATCGCGTCGAGGCCGAGCTCCTCGACATGGCCCTTGGCCCGCTCCACGCCGTTACGCAGCTGCGCGGGCTGGACCCGGGAGGAGCCGAGGATCGTGCCGCCGCGAGCCAGGATGCCGCTCACCGCGTCGAGGTCGAGCTTCAGGTAGTCGCACTCCAGAAGCCCCTTCCAGCCGTCCCGGAAGCCGATGACCTCGTCGCCGTGGTCGACGACGGCGCGGTGCACGACGGACCGGATGACGGCGT
Organism: Streptomyces sp. GbtcB7; assembly: GCF_019091445.1. Taxonomy (NCBI): domain Bacteria; kingdom Bacillati; phylum Actinomycetota; class Actinomycetes; order Kitasatosporales; family Streptomycetaceae; genus Streptomyces; species Streptomyces sp. GbtcB7. Next base: position 141,742 of record NZ_JAGXJM010000007.1, on the reverse strand, counting down.
TCAGGCCGGGGCAGTCGCCGCCGGACGTGAGGACACCAATGCGCATAGCCCGAAATACCTTCTCAACGTGGGCCGGGTACCGGACCACGCTGTCCGGCTGGAATCCCGGTCACCCTACCGGCGGGACGGGGTGGTGCCGTAGCGGGCGTCCGCCTGGTGGACGCGGCCGCACAAGTGAGCGGACAGGCGGTCAGGCGGGCCCGACCTGGGTACACCGTGCCGGATACGCCTAGGGCGCGCTTGAGGTATCCCTCGAGCGCGCCCTGTGGACATCCCGTACCGTTTGTCCGTTGTTGGCCGACCGTTCAGGCGGGCTGCTGCGCCGCGGAGATGCGCTCGCCCCGGAGCGCCTCGTACCAGCGGTCGTCGATCGGCGGCAGCGCGTTCACGTCGAGCGCCAGCTTCAGCAGCAGGTCCGCGATCTGCGGGTTGCGGGCGAGCACGGGCCCGTGCATGTACGTGCCGAAGACCGTGTCGTTGTACGCGCCCTCGGTGCCGTCGCCGGTGCCGTTGCCCTTGCCGAGCCGCACCTGCGCGAACGGACGTGCGGTGGGGCCGAGGTGGGTGACGCCCTGGTGGTTCTCGAAGCCGGTCAGCTGCGGCAGGCCGAGGCGCGGGTCGATGTCTCCGAGTACGTCGCCGACGCACCGCTCGCCCTCGCCGCGTACCGAGACCACGTCGAGCAGACCGAGGCCGGGCTCGCGCTGCCCGAGGTCGTTGATGAACTCGTGGCCGAGGATCTGGTAGCCGGCGCAGACCGAGAAGACGATCGCGCCGTTGCCCACCGCGCGGTGCAGACCGCCGTCGCGGCGCAGACGCTCCGCGGCGAGCCGCTGCGGCCGGTCCTCGCCGCCGCCGATCAGATAGATGTCGCCGGAGGTCGGGATCGGCTGGTCGCTGCGTACGTCGAGACGGGCGACGTCGAGACCGCGCTGGCGGGCCCGGCGCTCCACGACGAGGGCGTTGCCCTGGTCGCCGTAGGTGCTCAGCAGGTCCGGGTAGATCCACACCAGGCGCAGGCTGTTGTCACTCATTCTCTTGGTCCTCCGTGGCTGCTCAGTTGCCGACACGACGCCTCAAATCCTGGAATGCGGTGTAGTTCGCGATGACCTCGATGCGACCGGGCGGGGCGAGCTGCACCGCCTGGTCGAGGTTCTCGCAGACCTGGAAGGACTGGTTGGCGACCTCGAGACGCACGGCGAGGTCGAGCTTGCGGTCGCCGAGCACGAAGATGGGGTGCCCGGTCAGACGGGTGTAGTCGACGTCCCACAGCCAGGAGGTGTCGGTACCGTCGGCGCCCCGCGCGTTCACGGACAGGATGACCGGGGTCGGCGGCGGGTCGATCAGGGAGAACGTCTCGAGCCAGCCCGCGGGGTTCTTGGCGAGCAGCAGACGCAGGTCGCGCTGCATGAACTGCACCACGTCGTAGCGTCCGGCGACCGCCTGCACCTGGTACATGCGCTCCAGGGCGACCTGCGGGGGCACCCCGAAGACCGCGGCGACGGCGGCCGACGAGGCGGCGTTCGCCTTGTTGGCCCGGCCGGGCAGCTGGAGGTGGATCGGCCACGCGGAGCCGTGCGGGTCGAGGACGTGGTCCCCGGACAGCGCCCAGGTCGGCGTCGGACGGCGGAAGCCGCAGTCGCCGCAGAACCAGTCGTCGCCGGGGCGCTGCATCACACCGCCGCAGGACGGGCAGGACCAGGCGTCGTCCTTCCACATCTGACCGGCCGCCACCCACATGACGTTCGGCGAGGAGGAAGCGGCCCACACGACGAGCGGGTCGTCGGCGTTGGCGACCACGACGGCCTTGGAACCGGCCAGGCCCTCGCGCCAGTGCTCGGCCATCATCCGGGTCTCGGCGGCCCGGTCGAGCTGGTCGCGGGAGAGGTTGAGCAGGGCGATGCACTTCGGGTCGGTGTCGCGGGCGACACCCGCGAGGTACTTCTCGTCGACCTCGATGACCGCGAACTTCGAGTCCGAACCCCCGGCGAGAGCCGAGGTGATACCGGCCGGCATGTTGGCGCCCAGCGCGTTGGACACGACCGGGCCCGCGGCGCGCAGCGCCTCCGCGATCAGCCGGGTGGTCGTGGTCTTGCCGTTGGTCGCCGACACCAGGATCACGTCCAGGTGGGTGGCGAGCCTGGCCAGCAGATCGGGGTCGAGCTTGAGTGCCACCCGGCCGCCGATCACCGATCCGCTGCCGCGTCCGGCGGCCCGCGAGACGGCCGCCGCCGCCTTGCCCGCCGTCACGGCCAGCTTGGCCCGCGGCGTCAGCGGGTCCGAGTTGCCTGACATCGTTTCTCGATCCTCCTTGCGTACGCGCCGCGCCTCTGCCCCCGGCACCGTGTGGGCCTCAGCCTATCGAGATCCACTCACGTGCCCGAATCGCGGCACCTCCACGGTGCCCGCGCGACATTCGCGCGCCCATGAGGACCGTACCCTTGCCGCCATGCGACACGGCTCCATCCCCGGCACCCGAGGGCGCGTCCGGCCGGTGACTCTGCTCGGCGACCCCGTTCTGCACACACCGTGTGAAGACGTCACGGACTTCGGTCCCGAACTCGCCCAACTCGTCGAGGACATGTTCGCGACGATGTACGCCGCCCAGGGCGTCGGCCTCGCCGCGAACCAGGTCGGCGTCGCTTCGCGGGTCTTCGTGTACGACTGCCCGGACGACGAGGACGTCCGCCATCTGGGACACGTGGTGAACCCCCGTCTCGTCGAGACGGACGGAGTGGTGCTGCGCGGGCCGGAGGGCTGTCTCTCCCTGCCCGGCCTGGAAGCGGGGACGGAGCGGTACGACCACGCCGTTGTCCAGGGGTTCACGGTGGCCGGGGAGCCGGTGTCGGTGCAGGGCACGGGGTGGTTCGCCCGGTGTCTGCAGCACGAGTACGACCACCTGGAGGGTGGTCTGTACGTGGACCGGTTGAGTGGGTGGCGCCGGCGCCGGGTGATGAGGCAGGCGGCGCGGGCGTCTTGGGGGCGCTGAGCTCGGTCGGTCGGCTGCGGGTTGTTCGTGCCTGGTCGCGCGGTTCCCCGCGCCCCTGAAAGCGGGGCGCTCAGGTCGGCGCCCCTCCAGGGGCGCCGGGAACCGCGCGCTCAGCCGAAAACAACCCGCAGTCGACACCCGACCTCAGAACCCAGGACCCCCGACACGATCGCCGGCCGCGGCCAGCCGGCCCCACAGCAGGTCGGCCAGACTCCGTACCAACTCGGCCCGGGAGCAGGGCTGCTCACCGAGCCACCAGTCCCCGGCGGCATGCATCATGCCGACGATCCCGTGCCCCCACACCCGCGCCAGCTGCTGACTGCCCGGTCCGAGATCCACCCGTTCCTCGATGACCTCGGCCAACTCCTCGCCCATGCGGCGCAGCAGCGGCGCGGAGTGCTTGCCCAGGTCGAAGCCCTGGTCGGCGGACGAGGCGCCCTCCGTGGGGTGCATCAGGAAGCGGTAGACCTGAGGGTGCGCCTCGATGGCCGCGAGATACGTGTCGAGCGTGGCCTCCACCCGCTCCCGGCGCTCCGCGGGCGCGTCCAGCGCGGCCCGCAGCGCTCCGAGGAGGGCGTCGGTGTGCCGCTTGGCCAGGGCCGCGTAAAGTCCGCCCTTGTCGCCGAAGTGGCGGTACAGGATCGGCTTGGTGATGCCCGCCTCGGCGGCGATGGCGTTCATCGAGGCCCCGGGGCCGTCGCGGAGCACCACTCTGTCGGCGGCCTCCAGCAGCTCGCGCCGGCGGCGGTCGGCGGACCTCTGCTGATCGGTCCGCTGTGTGGTGTCCATGATCTCTCCCCACCCGTGGTGATTCGGTGACGCCTGCGCAAAGTAACACTCATCGGCCCATGCGTATCGAACGGGCTGCCGAGCGGAACGTGGGAGTTGACTTTTACTACTGATCAGTAACAGACTCCAGTTACCGCAAGTAACACTTTAGTGCAGTGCTGGAGGGGTCATGGCCGAGTTCACCATGGAGCTCAACGACGAACAGAGGGAGGTCCGCGACTGGCTCCACGGGTTCGCCGCCGATGTGATCCGCCCCGCGGCCGCCGAGTGGGACGAGCGCGAGGAGACTCCCTGGCCGGTCATCCAGGAGGCCGCGAAGGTCGGCATCTACTCCCTGGACTTCTATGCCCAGCAGTACTTCGACCCGACCGGTCTCGGCATACCCATGGCCATGGAGGAGCTGTTCTGGGGCGACGCGGGCATCGCCCTGTCGATCGTCGGCACCGGCCTCGCCGCCGTGGGCGTCCTCGCCAACGGCACCGAGGAGCAGATCGGCACCTGGATCCCGCAGATGTACGGCGACGCGGGCGATGTCAAGGTCGCGGCCTTCTGCTCCTCCGAGCCCGACGCCGGCTCCGACGTCGCCTCGATGCGCACGCGTGCCGTCTATGACGAGGCCAAGGACGAGTGGGTGCTCAACGGCACCAAGACCTGGGCGACCAACGGTGGCATCGCCAATGTCCATGTCGTCGTCGCGGTCGTCGACCCGGACCTCGGCTCCAAGGGGCACGCCTCCTTCATCGTGCCGCCGAACACGCCGGGCCTCTCCCAGGGCCAGAAGTTCAAGAAGCACGGCATTCGTGCCTCGCACACCGCCGAGGTCGTCCTCGACAACGTTCGCATCCCCGGTTCCTGCCTGCTCGGCGGCAAGGCGAAGCTGGACGAGCGCCTGGCCCGCGCCCGGGAGCGCGCCAAGGCGGGTGGCGGCGAGCGGGTGAAGAACGCCGCGATGGCCACGTTCGAGGCGTCGCGTCCGGCTGTCGGGGCCATGGCGGTGGGCACGGCCCGCGCCGCGTACGAGGTCGCCCTCGACTATGCGATGACGCGTGAGCAGTTCGGGCGTCCGATCATCGACAATCAGGGTGTCGCGTTCCAGCTCGCCGACATGCGTACGTCGATCGATGCCGCGCGTCTGCTGGTGTGGCGGGCTTCGTGGATGGCGATCAACGGGAAGCCGTTCACCGCGGCCGAGGGGTCGATGTCGAAGTTGTTCGCCAGTGAGACGGCGAAGAAGGTCACCGGTCAGGCGATCCAGATCCTGGGTGGAAATGGCTACACCCGTGAGTATCCGGTGGAGCGGATGCACCGGGATGCGGCCATTTACACCATTTTTGAGGGTACGAGTGAGATTCAGCGCTTGGTGATCGCTCGGACGCTTTCCGGGATGCCGATTCGGTAGCGGTTGCGCGCTGCCCTCACCGGAGTTTCAGAGGGGTGAGCTGCTCGATGTCGTACCTCGCCCTCAGTTCCTCGATGGCCGCGTGGTCCGGCGGGCCCCCGTCCCTCAGGATCTCGAGCAGCTCCTCGAAGTAGCGCTCGTGGTCCGGGGGCGGGGAGGCCTGGAAGAACATCTTCGCCTGGGTCTCGGTGGGGTTGGAGAAGGCGTGGGGACAGCCCGGGGGCACGACGATGACCGTGCCCGGGGTTGCCCGTACCACCCGGTTGCCCGAACTCGACTCCCACTTCTGCCAGTTGTCGGGGGTCCGGATCCGGGGCTCGAAGGCGAGCACGTCCAGCTCGCCTTCGAGCACGTAGAACAGCTCCTCGCTGCGCGTGTGCACATGGGCGCCCACGTCGAAGCCGGGCGGTACCAGCACCTCGAAGGTGGACGCGGTGCGCGAGTGCGAGCCGGTCACCTTGAACGTCACGTGCTGGGCGGGGGTTTGCACGATCCGGCCGTGACCCGGCGGTACGAGGAGTCCTTCGGTCATGGTCATCGGGTCGCTCACCACGTCACGGGCAGAGCCTCGGGGCCACGGATCAACGCGCCTTTCCTGAACGGGACCTGACTTGGGGGGACGGCGAGCCGCAGCCCCGGCAGCCGGTCCACAAGCGCGTCGACCAGGAGCTCCGACTCCAGCCTGGCCAGCATCCCGCCCGGGCAGTAGTGCGGGCCGAAGCCGAACGCCACGTGCGGATTGGGACTGCGCTCGAAGTCGATGTGCTCCGGGTCCGGGAAGACCTCCGGGTCGCGGTTGGCGGCCAGGTACGAGACGTAGATCGGATCGCCGGCCCGGATCAGTACGCCCCCGATCTCGACGTCCTCCCTCGCGATCCGCGACAGGCCGACCATGTTGCGGTGCGGGATGTAGCGCAGCAGTTCGTCGATGGCCTGGGGGCGGATCCGAGGGTCGGAGCGCAGCCGGTCGGCCAGCGCCGGGCGGGTCATGAGCAGGTAGAACATCTGCCCGCTGTTGTTCGTGACCGCCTCGCCGCCGATCTGGAGGAGGACGGCGAGTCCGACGGCCTCCTCCAGATCGATCTCGTCCCGGCCCACGGCGGCGCCCAGCAGCGAGGTGACGTCCTCGTCCCTGCTGCCGCTGCGGGCGCCGATGAGCTTCCTGAAGTAGGCGCCCATCTCGTCCTTGGCCTTCTCGCTGACCTCGGCGCCGTGCGCGGAGGACAGGATCAGCTGCGTCCAGGCGTGCATGCCCTGTCGGTCGTCGGCCGGGACGCCCATCAGCTCGCAGATGACCGCGATGGGGAAGGGGGTGAGGACCGCCTCGGTGAGATCGGCGGGCGGTCCGACCCGCAGCAGCTCGTCGACCATCACGTCGAGCGTGCGCCGGGCCTTGTCGCGGACCCGCTCCACCCCGCGTGCCGTGAAGGCCGCGGCCACCGAGCGGCGCAGCCGGGTGTGGTCGGGCGGGTCCAGGAAGCCCACCGCGCCGCGGACCGGGATGAAGTGCGGGGCGAGCCGGGTGACCGACTGGTCCATGACCGCCTCGCGGCTGAACCGTGGGTCGTTGGCGACCATGCGCACATCGTCGTGGCGGGTCACCAGCCAGGCCCAGCCCTCGCCGTTGGGCAGCTGGATCCGGGTGACCGGTCCCTCGCGCATCAGCTCGGTCAGGACCGGGTCGAATTCCACGCCCTTCAGGTCGAGGGCGGGCCAGTGCCGGACAGGCGGCAGCGGCCCGGTGATCGTCTTCTCGGTCATTCCCCTCACACCGTCTCGTCGTTGGTGTCGCGCCAGCGGCCCAGGGCCATTTCCGCGGTGATGCCGGGGCCGAAGCCCGCGAGCAGTCCGCGTGCGGAGTGCTCTGCGCCGCCCTCGTCGAACAGCCGGCGCAGCGCGTCCAGGACGACGGCGCTGGCGATGTTCCCGTACTCGGTGAGGGTCGCCCGGCTGAACCGGAAGGCCTCCGGCGGGACCTCGAGGAACTTGCTGAGGTCGTCGAGGATCCTGGGGCCGCCCGCGTGGATGATGTAGAAGTCCAGGTCGGAGGCGTCCCAGTCGTGCTGTCGCGCGAGGGCGTGGAGGGCGGGGGCGAGCGGTTCCATCGTCCCGGGAACCCGCTTGTCCAGCAGGAAGTGGAAGCCCGTGGCGCGGACGTCGTACATGATCCAGTCCTCGGTCTTGGGGACCAGGTAGGAGCCGTTGCGCTCCAGGTGGACGCCGGTGCCGCCGTTGCCGCGGACGACGGCGGCGGCGATGCCGTCGCCGAACAGGCCGTTGCAGAGCAGCGAGCCGACGCTGAGATCGGTCGGCTGGTAGCAGAGCGAGCAGAACTCGCAGGCCACGATGAGCGCGTTGGCGTCGGGGTACGCCGTGCAGAAATCGTGGGCCCGGTTGATCGCGGCGCCGCCTGCCGCGCAGCCCAGCTGGGCTATGGGTATCTGTCGGGTGTCGCTGCTGAAGTCCATCGTGTTGATCAGCCAGGCCGTGAGCGAGGGCATCATGAACCCGGTGCACGAGACGTAGATGATCATGTCGATGTCGGTGGTGAGCAGCTCGGCGTCATCCAGCGCCCGCTGTATGACGGCGGGGACGCGGGCCTTGGCCTCACTCTCGTAGACCTTGTTGCGTTCTTCGAAGCCCGGGTGTTTCAGAGTCTCCGCGATGGGCTGCACGATGTGCCTGGTTTGGACACCGGTGTTCTCGATCAGTCGGAGTGCCAACGGCAGCTGCGGGTGGTCCTCGTGACGGGAGCGAGCCAGCTCCAGCGTCTCCTCCATCGTGATCACGTATTCCGGCACGGAGACCGAAGGTCTGCACAAAGTCGCCATGACGCGCGCCTTCTTTCGCCTTCCGGGGAACTCTCGTCCCCCGGCGGAAGAGTGGTTCACCCACGGGGGCGGTTCACCCACCGGGGTGGTCCACCCACGATCACCCGGAAGCGTGGGGATCTCGCGTCGGGTTACTCCATTCCGGGGATTTTTGGGAGGACGCGGGAGTGCGAGGGAAGAGGCCCCGGGACGGCCGAACCGAAGGAGTACGCCATGGTGCGCACGGCCAGGGAACTGCTGGAGGACACCGCGGAGAAGCTCGCCCCGGACCCCCACGCCAACCGGCTGTTGCCCCTCATCGCCCGGGGCGCGGCCCAGCGTTCCACGCTCGCCGCCCTCGCCCTGGAACAGCGCCATGTGATCGCCGCGGACCGCCGTGCGTTCCTGCATCTGGTCGAGCGTCCGGACGTCGAGCCGCAGAGCGCCGCCTTCTTCACCATGCTCGCGGAGGGTGAGGCTCTGGCCCAGGGCAGGCTGGATGTGTTCGCCGCCGCCTGCGGGGTGGACGAGGCGCGGGCGGCGGCCTACGAGCCGCTCGCGGACTGCCAGGCCTATCCCGCGTACGTCGCCTGGCTGGCCCTGAACGGGTCACCGGCCGACGTGGTGCTCGCCCTGAGCAGCAACTTCACGACGTGGGGCGGCTATTGCGCGGCGATCGCCGAAGCCCTGCGCCGCCACTACGGCTTCGGCGGCGAGGTGTGCGGCTTCTTCGACTTCTTCGCGGCACCCGCCCCGGAGCTGGAGCGGAAGGCGCTCACGGCTGTACAGGCGGGGCTGGACGCGGGGCGGATCGGGGAGACCGAGGTCCTCCGGTACGGGCGGCTGCTGCAGAGCTACGAGGCGCAGTTCTGGCACGCCCTGTGGGAACTCGACCAGCGGACGGCCTGAGGGCGCGTCGGCCCGGCGCGCGGACCGGGCGGACGCGCGCCGTCAGTCGGACGTCGTCCCGCTGCTGTGCGCGATGCAGGCCACGTCGATGCGGTCGGCGAGCTTGGCCAGTTCGATGGTCAGCGTCGCCACCGTGTCCTCGTCGAGCCCGTCCTGGCCGGCCTCCACCAGATGCAGCCACCGGCCGCCCACCGTGCGCAGCAGTTTGCTGACGTCGGCGGCCGCCACCTGCAACGTGCCGCGGTCGTCGACGATCAGAGGCAGGGTCACTTCGCGGTTCACAGGGGGATCGTAGCTGCGGAACGCTTACGCTCCGTGCCATACGGTGGTGATGTTGCAGAACTCGCGGATTCCGTGTCCCGACAGTTCACGCCCGTAGCCGGACCGCTCGACCCCGCCGAACGGGAACGCCGGGTGGGAGGCGGTCATCCCGTTGAAGAACACGCCGCCCGCCTCCAGGTCGCGCACGAACCGGTCCACTTCCGCCTCGTCGTTCGTCCAGACGTTCGAACTCAGCCCGAACGGCGTGTCGTTCGCGAGGGCCACCGCCTCGTCCAGATCGGCGGCGCGGTAGAGCGTGGCGACCGGCCCGAAGGTCTCCTCCTGGTGGACGCGCATCTCGGGGGTGATGTCGGTGAGGATGGTCGGCGCGTAGTACCAGCCGTGCTCCGTGAAGCCTTCGGGGCGCTCGCCGCCGCAGAGCACGGTCGCGCCGTTCTCCACCGCGTCGTCGACGAGTTCCTCCAGGTCACCGCGGCCCTGTTCGGTGGAGAGCGGGCCGATGTCGGTGGCCTCCTCCAGCGGATCGCCGACCTTCAGCGCCTTCATGGCCGCCGTGAAGCGCTCGGCGAAGGCGTCGAACACGTCCGTGTGCACGATGAACCGCTTGGCGGCGATGCACGACTGCCCGTTGTTCTGGACCCGGGCCGTCACCGCGGTCCTCGCCGCCCGGTCCACGTCGGCGGACGGCATGACGACGAACGGGTCGCTGCCGCCCAACTCCAGCACCGTCTTCTTGACCTCGTCCCCGGCGACCGAGGCCACCGCGCGCCCCGCCGGTTCACTCCCGGTCAGCGTCGCCGCCTTGACCCGGGGATCGCGCAGGATGCCCTCCACGGCGCCCGAGCCGATCAGCAGCGTCTGGAAACAGCCCTCGGGGAAGCCCGCCCGGCGGAACAGGTCCTCCAGGTAGAGGGCGGTCTGGGGCACGTTCGAGGCGTGCTTGAGCAGGCCGACGTTGCCCGCCATCAGGGCGGGCGCGGCGAACCGGACCACCTGCCAGAGCGGGAAGTTCCACGGCATGACGGCCAGCACCGGGCCCAGCGGCCGGTAGCGCACCAGGACGCGGGAGGCGCCGGAGTCCTTGACGTCGGAGTCGGCGGGCTCCTCGTCGGCGAGCAGCTCCTCGGCGTGGTCGGCGTACCAGCGCATCGACTTCGCGCACTTGGCGGCCTCCGCGCGGGCCTGCTTGACCGGCTTGCCCATCTCCGTGGTCATCACCCGGCCGATGTCGTCCCGTTCCTCGTCGAGGAGGTCGGCTGCCCTGTGCAGCAGCCGTGCACGCTCGGCGAAGGACGTGGTGCGATAGTCGCGGAACGTGGTCTCGGCCGTGGCGAGCCTGCGCTCGATCTCCTCGGCGCCGAGCGCGTCGTACGTCTTGAGCGTCTCGCCGTTCGCCGGGTTCACCGTCGCGATGGGCATGGCCGACCTCCTGAAGCGGGCTGTTCCTTGAGCCTGTTTTCCGACCCTCCCGCGCGGCGCGGTGCGGCGCAACGCGGAGGGCGTTCTCAGTCCGAGTGCTCCGCCAGCCGGTCGAGAAACGCCGCCTGCGCCGGCACGATCAGCTCCCCGGCCCGGTCCAGGCCGAACCATTCCACCCGGTCCAGCTCGGGAAACTCCTGGCGCCGCCCCGACTTCGGCGGCCACTCCATCTCGAAGGTGCCCGGGACCACGGTCGCCGGGTCGAGGTCCGCCTCGATCGCCCAGGCCGTGACGACCTTGCCGTTCTTCTGCTCGACCTCGCCGAGCGGGACGGCCTCGCCGTCGGGCGGCGGCAGCCCCAGTTCTTCCTGGAACTCCCGGCGCGCCGCGTCCCAGGCGCTCTCGTCGGGCTCGTACTCGCCCTTGGGCAGGGTCCACGCCCCGGCGTCCCGCCGCGCGAAGAAGGGGCCGCCCATATGGCCGAGCAGCACCTCCGGGCCGTCGTCGGTGCGCCGGTACAGCAGCAGTCCCGCACTGCGCTTCCCCGTCACGGGGCCACCTCCGGGTGTGCGGCGAGCAGGGTCTCGACCGTGTCGGCCTCCGCGGGCGTCTTGTCCTCGCGGTAGCGCACCACGCGGGCGAAGCGCAGGGTGACCCCGGCCGGGTAGCGGGTGGACTTCTGCAGACCGTCGTAGGCGATCTCCACGACGAGTTCGGGCCGTACGGTGACCACGTGGCCGCTGTCCTCGACGGCCAGCTCCTGGAGGCGCTCGGTCTGCCAGGCCAGCATCGCGTCCGTCATGCCCTTGAAGGTCTTGCCGAGCATCGCGAAGGAACCGTCCGCGGCGCGGGCCCCGAGGTGCAGGTTGGAGAGCTTGCCGGTGCGCCGTCCGTGGCCCCACTCGGCCGCCAGGACCACCAGGTCGAGGGTGTGCACGGGTTTGACCTTCAGCCACGACGCCCCACGCCGGCCGGCGCTGTAGGGGGCGTCCAGGGCCTTCACCACCACGCCTTCGTGACCGCGCTCCAGCGTCTCGGCGAGGAATCGTCGTGCCGGGGGGATGTCCTCGGGCCCGTGGGCGAGGGCGCGCCGCACCCGCATCGGCTCGGGCACCAGCCGCGCCAGCTCCGCGTGCCGTTCGGCGAACGGCAGATCCAGCAGATCCCGCCCGTCGACCGACAGCGCGTCGAAGAAGACGGGGGAGACCGGCACGGTCTTCGCGGCCGTGGCCACGTCCACCCGCGAGCCCACCCGCCCGGCCGTCTCCTGGAAGGAGCGTGGCCGCCCGTCCTCGTCCAACGCGATCACCTCGCCGTCCAGGATGAACCGGGTGCCCTTCAACTCCATCGCGGCGGAGGTGAGTTCGGGCAGCCGGTCGGTGATGTCGTCGAGGGTGCGGGTGTAGATCCGTACGTCGTCGCCGTCGCGGTGCAGCTGTACCCGGATGCCGTCGAGCTTCTCCTCGACGGCACACGCGCCCAGCTTCTCCACGGCCTCGGACACGGACGTGGCGCTGTGGGCGAGCATGGGCAGCACCGGGCGGCCCACCGTGAGCCGGAAGCCGTCCAGGGCCCCCGGGCCGTCCCTCAGCAGCGCCTGCGCCACCGTCTGCAGCGATCCGGCGAGCATCACCGCCCGCCGTACGTCCGCGGCGGGGGTGCCGGTCGCCTCGGCGAGCCCCTCGACCGCGACCGCGTCCAGAGCGCCCTGCCGCACCTCGCCGGTGAGCAGCCCGAACAGGAACCGCTGCTCGTCCTCGGTGGCCGCCGCCCGCAGCTCGTCCATCAGCCGCCTGCGCTCCGCCTGCGAGCCGGCGCCCGTGACCGCGCCGACCTCCGTCAGCCGGGCGTCCACGTCCCGCACCGTGAGCGAGGGCTCGGGCGCGGGCGGCACCGGTCCGCTCAGCAGCTTCCAGCCGATGCCGAGCCGCCCCTGAGGGAGACGGCCCGCCAGATACGGGATCACGATTGGCACGTCGTCCGCGTCGGCGTCCCGGAACAGCTCGGCGAGCAGGGCGGTCTTCCGGGACCGCGCCGAGGTGGCGGCGACCTCCCGGGACACATGGGCGAGCCGGGCGAGCAGCATGGAGCCATGGTGCTACGGAGGGGCGCCGTCCACACCCGGGCGGTTCAGCTCCGGGGCCAGGACCTGTCCTGGGCGGCGTCGAGGTCGGTGAAGAGCAGCTCCCCGTTGAGCGTGGCCGCCGCCCGGTAGCCCGCGCCCGCGGCGTTCACGACCTGCTCGGCGAAGCCCACTGCGTTGCCCGCCGCCCAGACGCCGGGCACGGTCGTCAGGCCCGTCTCGTCGACCACCGGGTACGTGCCGAACGGGCTCTCGCGCAGCTCGGCGCCCAGCCGCTCGAACAGGTCGTTGCGGGGGACCGCGCGCGGCGCCACGAAGAGCGTCGAGCGGTCGTGGACGGTGCCGTCCGTGAGCCGGACCCCCGTGAGCCGGTCGCCCTCGACGACGAGCCCCGCGACCTCACCGGGCACCACGACGACCCCGGCGGCGGCGAGCCGTCGCGTGTCGTCGGCCGTCAGCTCCGCCTCGGTGACCGTATGCAGGAACAGGGTGACGTCCTTGGACCACTGGGAGACCATCAGCGCCTGGTGGACGCTCATCGGCGTGGCGGCCAGCACCCCGAAGGACTTGTCGCGGACCTCCCAGCCGTGGCAGTACGGGCAGTGCAGCACGTCCCGCCCGAAGCGCTCGGCGACCCCCGGGACCGTCGGGAGCTCGTCCGCCAGCCCGGTGGCGAGGATCAGCCGCCGCGCGTGCAGGGTCCGTCCGGCCGCGAGCGTCACGAGGAACTCGCCGTTGTCCTGCCGGGACACGTCCACCGCCCGGTCCCGGACCAGCTCGACGCCGTACCGCGCGATCTCCTCGCGCCCCGCGACGAGGAACTCCGCGGGCGGCATGCCGTCCCGGGTCAGATAGCCCTGCAGATGCGCGGCGGGCGCGTTGCGCGGCTCGCCCGCGTCGACGACGAGCGTGCGGCGCCGGGCCCGGCCGAGGACCAGTGCGGCGGACAGGCCGGCCGCGCCGCCTCCGACGACGACGGCCTCGTACCTCTCGGTCATGTCGGTCATGGTGACCACCTCCACCGCAGACGGTCACCCGACCGGTGCCGCATTGACAAACGGCTTTGCCGAATCTGCAATATGGGCATGAGCAAGGGTATGGATGACGATGCACGGACGGACGAGGTGCTGGCCGAGGTCGGGCCGAGGCTGCGGCGCATCCGCAAGGAGCGGGGTGCGACACTCGCCGGCCTGTCCGAGGTGACCGGCATCTCCGTGAGCACGCTGTCGCGGCTGGAGTCGGGGCTGCGCAAGCCCAGTCTGGAGCTCCTGCTGCCGATCGCCCGGGCCCACGAGGTGCCGCTGGACGAGCTGGTCGGCGCGCCCCCGGTGCGCGACCCGCGGGTACGCGCCCAGCCGATCGTGCGTGGCGGCCGCACCCACTGGCCGCTCACCCGGCAGCCCGGCGGACTCCAGGCGTACAAGGTGCTCGAACCGCAGCGCAAGCTCGAGCCGGAACCCCGGACCCACGAGGGCTATGAGTGGCTGTACGTGATGTCGGGGCGGCTGAGGCTCGTGCTGGCCGATCATGATGTGGTGCTCGGTCCGGGGGAGGCCGCCGAGTTCGACACGCGGGTGCCGCACTGGTTCGGGTCGACGGGGGAGGGGCCCGTGGAGTTCCTGAGCCTGTTCGGGCCACAGGGGGAGCGGATGCATGTGAGGGCGCGTCCGGTCCGCTCGTGAGGGCGTGACGCACATGACTGTTCCCTGATCGGCAAGCGACCGCTTAGTATGCGGTCGAGCCCGGTCAGACAGAGCAGTCCCGTGGAGGCCCCGCATGCAGGCATGGCAAGTACACCAGCTCGGCGAACCGAGCCAGGTGATGCAGCTCCAGGACGTGGAGCGACCGGTGCCCGGTGAAGGGCAGGTCCTGCTCAAGGTGCGCGCGGCGAACATCAACTTCCCGGACGTGCTGATGTGCCGCGGGCACTACCAGGTCAGGCCGCCACTGCCGTTCACGCCCGGCGTGGAGATCTGTGGCGAGACCGAGGACGGACGCCGCGTGCTGGCCAACCCCGCGCTGCCGCACGGCGGTTTCGCCGAGTACGCCGTCGCGGACGCCGCCGCCCTGCTGCCCGCGCCCGACACCCTCGACGACGCCGAGGCGGCCGCCCTGCACATCGGCTACCAGACGGGGTGGTTCGGTCTGCACCGCCGGGCCCGTCTCGAAGCCGGTGAGACGCTGCTCGTCCACGCCGCCGCCGGAGGGGTCGGCAGCGCGGCCGTGCAGCTGGGGAAGGCGGCGGGCGCCACCGTCATCGGTGTGGTCGGCGGGGCCGACAAGGCGGCCGTGGCGCGCGAGCTGGGCTGCGACGTCGTCATCGACCGGCGTACCCAGGACGTCATCGCCGCCGTGAAGGAAGCCACCGGCGGCCGGGGCGCCGACGTGATCTACGACCCCGTCGGCGGTGAGGCGTACACCCAGTCCACCAAGGTCGTCGCCTTCGAGGGCCGGATCGTCGTCGTGGGCTTCGCGAGCGGCTCGATCCCCAGCCCGGCGCTCAACCACGCCCTGGTGAAGAACTACGCGATCCTCGGCCTGCACTGGGGCCTGTACGGCATCAAGAACCCCAAGCTGATCCAGCACTGCCACGAGCAGCTCACCGAGCTGGCCGCGCGCGGCGCCATCAAGCCGCTGGTCAGCGAGCGCGTGCCGCTGGGCGGCGGTGCGGCCGCCGTGCAGCGGGTCGGCGACGGTGTCACCACCGGCCGGGTCGTCGTGGTGCCCTCTCTCGAGAACGGAGCAGCCGCATGACCGACGCAGCCGAACTGCGCACCCGTACCAAGGAGTTGCTGGCGGCGCACCCGCCCGCGACCACGGACCGCCTCGACTTCCTCAAGGCCCGCTTCGACGCCGGACTCGCCTGGGTGCACTACCCCGAGGGCCTCGGCGGGCTCGGCGCCCCACGCACCCTCCAGGCCGTCGTGGACGCCGAACTGGAGGCCGCCGGCGCACCCGACAACGACCCGCGGCGCATCGGCATCGGCCTCGGCATGGCCGCGCCGACCATCCTCGGCTTCGGCACGGAGGAGCAGAAGCGGGACTTCCTCAGGCCGTTGTGGGTCGGCGAGGAGGTCTGGTGCCAGCTCTTCAGCGAGCCCGGCGCCGGGTCCGACCTGGCCGCGCTCGGTACGCGTGCCGTCCGGGAGGGCGACAACTGGGTGGTCAACGGGCAGAAGGTGTGGACGTCCAGCGCCCACCTGGCCCGCTGGGCCATCCTCATCGCCCGCACCGACCCGGACGTGCCCAAGCACCGCGGCATCACGTACTTCATCTGCGACATGACCGACCCGGGCGTCGAGGTGCGGCCGCTGCGCCAGATCACCGGTGAGGCCGAGTTCAACGAGGTCTTCCTCACCGACGTCCGCATTCCCGACGCGCACCGGTTGGGCGAGGTCGGCGACGGCTGGCGGGTCGCGCAGACCACGCTCATGAACGAGCGCGTCTCCATCGGCGGTATGCGCATCCCGCGCGAGGGCGGCATGATCGGCCCGGTCTCCAGGACCTGGCGCGAACGTCCCGAACTGCGCACCCACGATCTGCACCAGCGGCTGCTGAAGCTGTGGGTGGAGGCCGAGGTCGCCCGGCTCTCCGGCGAACGGCTGCGCCAGCAGCTCGTCGCGGGCCAGCCCGGCCACGAGGGCTCCGGGATGAAGCTCGGATTCGCCCGCCTCAACCAGGAGATCAGCGGTCTTGAGGTCGAACTCCTCGGCGAGGAGGGCCTGCTGTACGACGACTGGACGATGCGCCGACCGGAACTGGTCGACTTCACCGGCCGCGACGCCGGTTACCGCTATCTGCGCTCCAAGGGCAACAGCATCGAGGGCGGGACCAGCGAGGTCCTGCTGAACATCGTCGCCGAACGCGTGCTGGGCCTGCCGTCCGAGCCGCGCACCGACAAGGACGTCGCGTGGAAGGACCTGACCCGATGATGATGATGACGACAACACACAGCACCCAGCCCGATCTGCTGTACTCGGAGGAGGAAGAGGCGCTGCGTGCCGCCGTCCGCGACCTCCTCTCCGACCACTGCGACGCGGCGGGCGTCATCACCCGCACCGAGACGGACACCCCGCACGACCCCGAGCTGTGGAAGGCGCTCTCGGACGGGATGGGCCTGGCGGGCCTGCTCGTACCCGAGTCGCTGGGCGGCCAGGGCGCCACCCACCGCGAAGTCGCCGTGGTGCTGGAGGAGTTGGGGCGCGCGGTCGCGCCGGTGCCGTATCTGACCAGCGCCGTCGTCGCCACCGAGGCGCTGCTGGCCTGCGAGGGCGAGGAGGCCGCCGGGCTGCTGACGGCGCTGGCGTCGGGCCGGACGATCGGCGCCCTCGCCGTCGCGCTGTCCGTGGCACCCGGCGGCGCCCACCAGGCCGTACGGAACGAGGACGGCTTCCTGTACGGGGAGCTGACGGGGATCGCGGACGCGGCGGTGGCCGACGTGCTGCTGGTTCCGGCGGACGACGGCGGGCTGTACGCGGTGGACGGGAACGCCGTGACGGTCACCCCGCAGGTGTCCCTCGACCTCACCCGGCCGCTCGCCACGGTCACCTTCGACGGGGTGCGGGCACGTCGCCTCGGCGCCGCCGAACCCGCCGTACGACGGGCCCTGCGCAGCGGCGGAGGACTGCTCGCCTCCGAGCAACTCGGCCTCGCCGACTGGTGCTTGACCGAGACGGTCCGCTACCTCAAGGAACGCAAGCAGTTCAACCGGCCCGTCGGCGGATTCCAGGCGCTCAAGCACCGGCTCGCGCAGCTGTGGCTGGAGGTCGTCAACACGCGTGCCGCCGCCCGCGCTGCCGCCGACGCGCTCGCGACCGGCAGCGCGGACACCGACGTGTCGGTCGCCGTCGCGCAGGCGTACGCGGCGCCCGTCGCCGTCCACACCGCCGAGGAGGCCCTCCAACTGCACGGGGGCATCGGGATGACCTGGGAGCACCCGGTTCACCTCTATCTGAAGCGGGCCAAGGCGGACTCGATCGCGTACGGCACGGCGGGAGCCCACCGCGCCGCGCTGGCCGAGCTGGTGGACCTGCAAGCCCCCTGACGTACCTCTGCGAGAGGCCCGCCCCACCAGGGGCGGGCCTCTCGGTGTGCGCACCGCGGGTGAAGTGAACGGACAGCGGCAGTCCGGCCAACTCCCCCCACGGCAGGGTTTGTCGGACCTCGGAGGACCGCATACTCGCTGAGGTCCGTAGCGCACCCCTCAAGGGAGGCAGAGCATGGCCCTCACCACCCGTCGCAGAGCCCTCACCACACTCGGGGCCGCCCTGGCAGGCTCGGTCGCCCTGCCCGCCTCGCGGGCACTGGCGGGGGAGGAGAAGCACCACACGCGCCCCCTGCGGCGCGCCCACGCGCACAACGACTACGAGCACCCGCGACCCCTGTTCGACGCCCTCGACCACCGCTTCGGCAGCGTCGAGGCCGACATCTACCTCGTCGGCGACCAACTCCTCGTCGCCCACGACCCGGTCGACCTCGACCCGACCCGCACCCTCGAATCCCTCTACCTCGCCCCGCTCGCCGCCCGCGTGAAGGCCAACCACGGCTCGGTCTACCGGGGATACCGGCGCCCCCTGCAACTCCTCATCGACATCAAGACCGAGGGCTCGTCGACGTACCTCGAACTCGACCGCCATCTGAGCCGCTACCCGCACCTGTTCACCACCTACGCGCACGGCCGGGTGCGCCCGGGGCCGATCACCGCGGTGATATCCGGCGACCGCGCCGCCCGTACGCCCATGGAGGCGCAGAGCGTGCGGCGCGCCTTCTACGACGGCAGGCTCACCGACCTCGGCAGCGCGGCCCCCGCCTCCTTCATCCCACTGATCTCGGACAACTGGACGCTCAACTTCACCTGGCTGGGTGACGGCCCGTTCCCCGACGCCGAGCGTGCGAAGCTGCGCGGCATCATCGCGGCCGCGCACCGGCGCCACCAGAAGGTGCGGTTCTGGGCCACGCCCGACCTGGCGGGCCCGGCGCGCGAGGCGCTGTGGGGCGAACTACTGGGCGCCGACCTCGACTACTTCAACACCGACGACCTCGTCGGGCTCGAAGCCTTCCTGGACGCGCACGAGTAGACGTGTGCGCGTAAGACGCACGCGAGTGGACGCGCACGAGCGGGTGCACGCGCTGGTGTGCGAGTGGGCGTAGACACCACACGTTCGGAGGACACGTCAGCCGCCCGGACGAACCCTCCGCTACGCGACACTTGCGGCCGAAAGCCGCGGTGTCGACGTGGCGGAGGAGGTTGACGATGGCCATTTCCATCTCTGTGGTGGTACTGCTCCTGATCCTCGCGGTGGTCTTCCTGCGCAACGGCGCGCTGAAACCCTCGCACGCGGTGGTCTGCGTACTGCTCGGCTTCTATCTGTCGACCACCAGCATGGCGCCGACCATTCAGAACGGGCTCACCGCGACGGCGGACATCGTGAGCAGCCTGCGTCCCTGACGTGCGGGTCCAGGTGCGTGTCAGCCCTGTGTCAGCTGTGTGAGAACACCCCGATGCCGTTGGGGACCGGGCGCTCGGCGCCGCCGGAGGGGTGGTTGAGGACGCTCACCGCGCCCGCTCCCGGCATCCGCGCGACCATGGTCGTGGACCCGCCGCCGTCCAGACTGAACGCGTCGACGGAGCCCAACGACCGCATGGTGTGCGCCACTTCGGCGATGGTCAGTCCGCCGCGGTAGGCGGCCGCGCCGTCGAGGGCGAGCAGAAGCAGGCGCCGCCCCTTGTTCGCGATACCCACGGCGGTCCGTACGGCCGAGGTGGTGTTGTTCAGACCGGGCAGCGGCTGCCCGTGAGCGAGGACCGGATAGCCGCCGATGGCGAAGCGGTACCGGATCCGGGTGCCGGCCGCGACGAGCCAGTGCTGAATGCGGACCGCCTGCCCCTTCGCCAGCTCGCGCAACTGCTGCGCGCCCGCCTCGCGCCCCACCAGCACGGTGGTGCCGGACGCGATGGGACCGCCGCCTGGTGTGGTGGCCGTCGACACGACCCGGCCGCGGCGGACCGTCACCTCGTAGGTGTCCCCGCTGCAGGGCGCGGCGCGGTCGATGTCGGTGCCGCAGACGGCCCGCTTGCGGGAGACACCGCCCCAGGCCGAGGTGAACGCGCCGATCGAACCCTGCGGCAGCGCGTACTGGTTGAGCCCACCGAGCGCCCACCGCCCGTGGGAGCTGCGCACGGAACCGTCGAGGGCCAGACTGTCCAGCCGGGCCCGGCCGTCCAGGCCCACGCCGAGCACGTTCTTCGTGGTCGTGCCGGGCGGGAGGGTGGGGCCGAAGCGCTGACCGTCCGGGACCGCCGCCTTCAGGGTGCGGCCGTTCGCGATCGCCGGACCCACGGTCGCGCCCGTGGCCTCGACCCCCGGATGCTGGGCCTCGGAGATGTCGAAGAAGTCACCGTTGACGCCGGCGACGGCGCCCTGCGCCTCGGCCAGCCGGGAGACGGCAGCCCGGGAGGCCACGGCCGCGGAGTGGAGGAGATCGACGCGCACATGACGGTTGCTCAGATCGACGCTCAGTACGTGTGCGCGCGCCACGCCTTGGGCCGCCGGGAGGTCGAACTCCTTGTACGTGATGCCCGGGGCGACGGCCTTGCCGACGCGGGCCTTCGCGTCCGCGACCGTGCTGTTCCAGGTGCGGGCGCCTTCCACGCCGCTGGCCGGTGCCGCCCCCACCAGGGCCGCGCCGGCCAGCGCGCTCCATGCCGTGAGAACCGTCAGTGCTGTTCTGAGTCGTCCGTCGCGAGGTGTCACGATGCCCCCTGAGGTCTCGTCAACTGTCTTCGGACTCAGGGGGATTGCAGCAGACCGTGACGACCTCCGCAGGGCCTAGGCGTCTACGACGCGGGAACGGATGAGAAAACGCACTCCTTCGGGTGCTTCCAGGGAGAACCCGCTGCCGCGGCCCGCCACGACGTCGACGATGAGTCGCGTGTGGCTCCAAAGCTCGTACTGGCTCTTCGACATCCAGAACGTCACCGGCTCGTCGAGCCCCTCGACGTCCAGCTCGGCGAGCAGTACGTCGGAGCCGCCGGTGCGGAACTCGCCCTCCGGATAGCACATGGGCGCACTGCCGTCGCAGCAGCCGCCGGACTGGTGGAACATCAACGGTCCGTGGACCGCCCGCAGCCGCCGCAGCAACTCGGCGGCCGAGGGCGTCAGCTCCACGCGCGGGGCGGCGTCCGTCGTCTCCTGCTGGTCCATGGCGTGTCCCTGCCTTGATGCGCGGAAACGGATGCGACCGCTTCGCGCGAGGGTCGGTCGGTCCGGCCCAGTCAACTCCTGGCTTGGTTGCAGACAGGTTGCACGACGGCAGGGGGGGAGGACCAGGTGGCATGGCGAGGGAGGAACCACGTGCGCTCGGTGGCCGCCCGTCAAGGTTGGTGTGTGACGCTCACCTCTACGGTCAGCGTGCCTCTGTTGTCCTCGGAGCAGGACCCGGCGGCGTCGTTGATCCCCAGTTGCAGGGGGCCGTTTTGAGCTGCCCGGAAAGTCAGTTTCCGCCCGACGGTGTGGACGGGGGCGTCCTGACTGTCGGAGAGGCGTGCCAGCAGGGTGCCGAACGGCGCCGCCGGCTTGATCTTGCAGCTCTTCGCCCCGTCCAGTGACTGGTCCGTGAGCGCGTCGTAGCCGGTCGGCCCGGTCACGGGTATGTTCCGGTAGTCGACCGTCCATTCTCCGGAAACGAACCGTACGGTGACCCGGTCTCCCTGCTGGACGGTCAGTCTGGTCACCGACTGCCAGCCGGTCGTCGACCGGACGACCTGACTGATGGTCGCCGTCGTGGGGCCCTTCTTGAGCGGCAGCACCCCGGTGAGGAAGAGACCGCCGCCGACTCCCGTCACCAGCACCGCCGTACCGGCCAGTGCCCACCACAGCCGCTTCGGGCCCCTCGGGCGGGACGACTGCCGGGGCGCGGGCTTGAGCGACGTGGTGTGCAGGGCCGTCGGTACGGGCTCCCCGGCCGGGACGAGTCGCTCCTGGCCGCTGGTCACGGTGTCCGCGTAGGCCAACGCGGCCGAAGGCTGGAACACGCGCACGGTCGGTGACGGCAGTGGCCCGGCGTCCGCCTCTCCCGCCGCGACGCGCCGCAGCGCGGAACGCGCGGTGGCCGCCGAAGGGCGCTCGTCGGGGGACTTGCGCAGCAGTGCCTCGACGACCGGGCGCAGCGGGCCGAGCCACTCCGACAGTACGGGTTCCTCGTACGCCACCGCGTGCAGCGTCGCGGGCCGTGCGGGCCTGCGGAACGGGGACTGTCCGCCGCAGACCGTGGCGAGGGTCGCGCCCAGGGACCACAGGTCGGAGGCCGGGCCGACCGGCGATCCCATCACCCGCTCGGGTGCCATGTACTCGAGGGAGCCGATCAGTTCACCGGTGGTCGTCAGGAACTCGCCGTCGTCCAGGGCCGCGATACCGAAGTCGGTGAGGACGGCGTTGCCGTCGCGGCGCAGCAGGACGTTGGCGGGCTTGACATCACGGTGCAGGGTGCCGGCCGCGTGCACGGCCTCCAGCGCGTCGAGCAGTTGCACACCCAGGGCGGCGGTGTGCTGCGGCGTGAGCGGCCCGTTCTCGGCGATCCGGTGGGCCAGCGAGGGCCCCTCGACGAGTTCCATGACGATCCACAGACGGTCCTCGGACTCGACCAGGTCGTGGACACCCACCACATGGGGATGCGACACCCGGGCGACCGCGCGCGCCTCACGGACCGCGCGGCGCACTCGTACGCGCTGCTCCTCGTCGCCCTGGGTGAGGATGTGCAGTTCCTTGGCCGCGACCGGGCGGTCCAGCAGCTGGTCGTGGGCGCGCCAGACCGTGCCCATCCCGCCTCTGCCGAGAACGTCGTGCAGCAGATACCGACCGGCGATCAGCCGCCCTGAGTCTCGTTCCGAACGCGTCGCCGCCTGGTGATCGCCATCTCCGGGTATCACGCGCTCTCTCACGTTTCCTTCCCGGTGGACTGGGCGCCCGCCGGCCGTCGTTCGATCGGTCGTCGTTCGTTCGCTCGCTCGTTGTTCGGGGCTGAGCATAGCGGAGCGCATCGTGGCGATATGCCGTCAACTCGCGTGCGGCGAAGGGTTTTTGACGGCTCATGCTTTTCGGGTGCCCGGCTGCCTCTCCGTCGAGGCCGCGGCGGGAAGGTCGCTGACCGTGATGATCTGTGCAGCGGGTGTCAACGGGCGTCCAGCAGATTGCGCGGTACTCGGACGCGTTCGGAAGGATCGTCTCCTGCGGCCGTGCGGGCTGCCCAGGGGCCGGTGGTCAGGATGCCCAGGGCGAGGATGGCCAGACCGCAGCCGGCGATGATCCACCAGGCGGCCGGGCGTGCCCCGGCGGCGATCACGGCGCCGGTCACCGCGATGCCGAGTGCGGCCCCGACCTGACGGCTGGTCGCGGCGATCGCGGCGGCGACCCCGGCCTGGGCACGCGGCAGGCCCGAGACCGCGGTGTGGGTGATGGGCGCGTTGACGAAGCCGAAGCCCAGTCCGAACAGTGCGTACGCCGCGTAGAGCAGGATGTCCGAGCGGTCGGCGGATCGGGTGGCGACGATGGCCAGCAGGCCGCCGGCGGTGATGCCGGCCCCGGCGAGCAGCAGCGGGACGCGCGGGCCGCGGCTGCCCACGATCCGCCCGGCCAGTGGCGGGCACACCAGTGACAGCACCGCCATCGGCAGCAGGTGCACCCCGGTGCTCAGGGCGCTGAGTCCCCACACCTGCTGTAGGTAGAGGGTGTTGGCGAACAGGAAGCCGCCGAGCGCGGTGAAGGCGCACACCGCCATCACCGTCGCCCCGCTGAAGGGCGCGCTGCGGAAGAGGCACGGGTCGACCAGCGGTTCGTCGCGTCTCTTCTCGTAGGGGATGAAGGCGGCCAGCGCGCCGGCCGCGGTGATCAGGCAGATCACGATGGTGGGGGAGGTCCAGCCCCGGCCCGGTGCCTCGATGATGGCGTACGTCAGTGTGCCGAGCGCGGTGATCACCAGCAGTTGGCCCACCGGGTCCACCCTGCGGGGCCGTGGCGCGCGTGACTCGGGGACGAAAAGGGTGGTGAGCAGGAGCGCGGCCAGCCCGATCGGCACGTTCAGCCAGAACACCGACCGCCATCCGGCCGTCTGGACCAGTACGCCGCCGAGGATCGGCCCGGCCGCCATGCTGACGCCCACCACCCCGCCCCACACGCCGATGGCCCTTGCCCGCTCCCGCGGTTGTGGGAAGGCGTTGGCGAGGATGGCCATGGCGACCGGGGTGAGCATGCAGCCGCCCACCGCCTGTGCCATGCGGAACACGATCAGCCAGTCCAGCGACGGTGCCAGGCTGCACAGCGCCGATCCGCCGGTGAACAACACGAGCCCCAGGAGGAAGACACGCCGTCTCCCGACGCGGTCGGCCGTGGAGCCGGCCAGGATGAGCAGCGAGGCCAGCACGATGGTGTAGGCGTCGAGGGTCCACTGCAGGCCCGACACGGAGCTGTGCAGGTCTTCCTGTATCGAGGGCAGGGCGACGTTGAGGATGGTGGTGTCGAGGCTGACCAGGAGCACGCTCAGGCAGCAGACGGCCAAGACCAACGAGGGTCTGCTGCGGTCGGGTTGAGACACGTCGGCTCCTCTTTCCGGGGTCAGTGCCGCGGCCGGTCGGTGGCGTGGGCCTCGGCGAAGTCCCAGAGCACCGGGAGGAACTGCTCGGGCGTCTCGGTCTGGGGCATGTGGCCGGTGCCTTCCAGCAGCCGGAACTCCGCGTCGGGGATGGCCTGCGCGTATGCGCGTCCGTAGTCGGCGTCCACGACCTGGTCGCTTGCGCCCCATGCGACCAGGGTCGGATGGCTGATCTTGGCGAGGCGGTCGGTCAGGGTGGGGTCGGCCATGGCGTGCGGGCCCGAATAGAGCTGCAGGGTCGCACGGTTGGCGGCCATGACCGCGCGCTGCGCCTCGGTCAGCCTGCTGGGATCGAAGCGGAACTTCGAGGGGTCGTGGAAGGAAAGGCGGGACAGCTCGACGGGCGTCAGGGAGAAGGTGTCGGCTATCGGGTGGCCGGGGACGGGGATGCCGACGGCGTTGACGAGGGTGACGCTGCTGATCCGAGGGCTGCCCAGGGTCGCGAGTTCGGCGGCGATCCAGCCGCCGATCGAGTTGCCGACAACGGCGACGTCCCGCAGGTCGAGCACGTCGAGCAGTTGGGCATAGACCTGGGCCAGGGTCGTGACGTCGGTCAGCCACTCGGGGCGGGCAGTCCCGTCGAAACCGGGGTGCACGGGGGTGAACACCCTGGCCGGACGCTGCTCGGCCAGCAGGCCGGCGAACGGGGTGACGGTCTGCGGGCCGCCGCCTCCGTGCAGCAGCAGGAAGGGGTGCCCCTCCTGCCCGAAGAGGTCGACGGTGACGTCGAGGGTGCCCTGGTCGAGCGTGAGCGTGTGGGTGCTGCGGGACATGCGGTGCTCCTCAAGTGGGCTGTGTCGAGAGGGAAGGGGGTTGCCGTCACGCGAAGTCGGTCGCGGGGACGGTGGCGTAGCGGCTCATCACCGCGACGGTCGACTCCGGGGTCAGCTCCCGGCCGCTCGCGATCATGTTCCGCAGGTCGCGGAAGTACTGCACGTACAGGTCGGGCGTGAAGGTGTTGAGCATCACCGCGGGC
The DNA here is from genome assembly GCF_019091445.1 of Streptomyces sp. GbtcB7. Taxonomy (NCBI): domain Bacteria; kingdom Bacillati; phylum Actinomycetota; class Actinomycetes; order Kitasatosporales; family Streptomycetaceae; genus Streptomyces; species Streptomyces sp. GbtcB7. The sequence continues at coordinate 116,440 of NZ_JAGXJM010000007.1, read as the reverse complement.
GTGTCGCCGAGGTTGGCGAAGGTGTGCGGGGCGCCGGGCGGGATCATGGCCAGCGTGCCGGCCGGGGCGACGTGGGTCGTCTCCCCGATGGTGAAGTGCACGGTGCCGGAGACGACGTAGAAGCCCTCGTCGTGCTGGGCGTGACGGTGCTGGGGCGGCCCCTGGGTGTGCGGGGCGATGGTGATCTCTCCGATGCCGAGGCGGTGCCCGGTGGTGCTGCCGTCCTCGAGGATGCGCATCTGCGTGGGGCCCAGCTGGATGGTCTCGCCGTCGTCCGGGCCGACCACGGAAACCGTGCTCATTGCTTCTCCTTCGTGAGAGTTGACTCTCATGAGATTAGAGGAGTCGGGTGGCATAATGCAAGTCAACTCTCACGACGAGGGATGGCTGCTAAAATGCGGGTGAGCCAACAGGAGGAGTCCCACGATGACGGCGCAGGCGGGCACCGGCCGCACCAACCAGAAGCAGCGCACGCGAACGGCGATCGTGGCGGCCGCCCGGGATCTCACCGGCACGGGCGCCGAGGTGACCATGCCCGCGATCGCCCGCGCGGCCCTCGTCTCCGAGGCCACCGCCTATCGGTACTTCCCCGACCTTCCGTCGCTGATCAGCGAGGCCCTGGCCGGCGTCTGGCCGCCCCCCGCCGAGGCGCTCGCGCCGGTCGCGGACTCCGCCGACCCCGTCGAACGCGTCGCCTTCGCCTGCGAGTTCCTCCTCCGCGGCATCCTCGCCCGGCAGGGCTCGGTACGCGCGATGATCGCCGCCACCATCACCCGGCCCGAGACGGTGACCACGCGACCGGGCATTCGCTTCGGACTCATCGACCATGCGCTCCTCCCTCTGGAGGACACGCTCGGCGCGAGGGACCCGGACGGCTTCACCCAACTCAAGCGGGACCTCGCGGTGGTCGTGAGCGCCGAGGCGCTCTTCACCCTCACCGATCTGTGCGGGCTCGACCCGGACGAGGCCATCGCCAGCGCCGTACGGACCGCGGCCACCCTGACCGAGGCCGCGGTGCGCGCGATGGCGTAGGGGTGGGGGGCGGTCAGAATCGCGTAGGGGTGGGGCGCGGTCAGAATCGCGTAGGGGTGGGGCGCCGTCATAAGGGTGCACGGCGGCGCTGCCCTTCGCCCGGGGGCCGGGTGGTGCCGCAGGAGTCCCACCGAGTGACCGGCTACACGCTGAGGCCGCCGTCCACCGGCAGGACGACACCGGTGATGTAGGAGGCGCGGTCGCTGAGCAGCCAGGCTGCGGCCCGCGCCGGTTCGTCGGGTTCGGCGGCGCGGCGCAGCGGGGTCCTGGCGTTGAGTTCCTCGACGACCTCGGGGTGGTGCCGCTGCCAGTCGGTGATCAACGACCTGACCCACTACCTCGCCGGCGAGCGGGTCTGCCGAGCTCGAGCGTCAAGCGTGGGAAGCGGAATGGGACGTATCGAGCCCGTCGGCCGATCGGCGGAGCACCGCGGCATCCCGATCCCGGCCGACTTCCGTGCCGCCCACGGACAACTACCGGCCCGAGGTCCTCGACGGCTTCATCGCCGGAACCGGCCTGGCCCTCGACGACTCGACGTCACCCTGACGAGCCAAAGCCAGGTAAACGCGGACCTCACCAATAGAGCAGCGACTGCCCAGGCGGACCAGTTGGAATGGACAGGCCCCGAGCACCCGGGGCCAACTGGGAGAAGAGGTCCGCTGGGGTCGTTTCCCGCGGCTGCCTGGATGCGCCCGTCCGACACCATGGAGCGCTCATGAAGGGAATGGCCGCGGCGACAGTGCCGGCGGTTTCCGCCACGCCGCTTGCTGCCGCACGCGGCTGTCCCAGCCGGACGATCTCGTCCGCCTGCGCCAGGCCCACATCGGGAGCGCTGTCAGCGGGCATCCCCGTATACATCGGCTCGGCCGCACCCGGCAGCGTGCCCACCGCCACTGGCACGGCCACGGTGCACTTCAGCAAGCTCGGCCCCCTCCTGGGTGAGGCCAAGGGGCGGACGTTCCACCTCCCCGAGGCCGCCGAGTCGACTACACCGACCGACGGCGGAGCATGCGCGTTCGCCTGGCCGCCGCCGCTCACCTCCGGTACGCCGAAGGCGGCCCCGTTTGCCAGGAGCAACCTGATCAGCACCTCGAAACGCTCCAACGGCATCACTCAAGTGACCTGCACCGGGCACCCGCTGCACTGCTTCGCGGGTGACACGACGGCCGGTGACACGAACAGCGCGGAAACCAGCGCGTCCGGCGCCACAGTGGTACGTCGTCAACGCATCCGGCAGCAAGGTCGAACCCGATCGATTGGGGACTGATGACCGGGCACACAGGCGCGCGGAGGCGGCGTCCCGCACGAACGGTGGCGGGCTTCTTGGCGGCATTGCTGCCGGTCGCGGTCGCGGTGGGGGTATATGCGTTCGGCCGCACGCACACACCCGACTACACCAGCGGCCTGTTCGGGCAGCACGGCGTCGGCGTCTACGACCTCAAGGCGCGCCTGGGCAGCGCTCTGATGGCACTCGCGGTCGTCCAACTGCTGCTCGGGCTGTGGATGTACCGGCGCCTACCGGGAGCGGGGGCCGCCCCGCACCGGGTGCACCCCACACACCGGCTCATCGGCCTCCTTGCCTTTCTGCTCTCGCTGCCCATCTCCTACCACTGCATCACCGCCTACGGAGTTGAGTTCTCGAGCAGCCGAGCGGCGGTGCACTCCATCACGGGCTGCGTCCTGTACGGCGCGTTCGTCGCCAAGGTGCTGGTGGTACACAGCCGCCGACTGCCCGGTTGGGCGCTTCCGGCCGCCGGCGGCGCCCTGGTCGCCGCCATCGCACTGATGTGGTACACAGCCGCCTTGTGGTTCTTCACCGGCTCCGCCCCAGGCTTCTGATGAACCGGCAGCTCACGGTGCAGGAGTTCCGTCACAAGCTCGTCCGGGACGTCTGCCACGGCAAGCGCGGGCAGATCATGCAGGCGTACCGCGAGATGCAGGAGGACCAGCGCGTGCCTCTCGGCCTCGCGCGCACTGCGGCGTGATCAAATACGGCATGGCATCGTCCTGGACTGGTGAACGGGTACGCCTACGCGCTATCGAGCCCGACGACTGGACAGTGTTCGCGCGCTTCGCCGACGATGACGGGCGGCGAGGGAGTCGGCTGGATCTACCGCGGTCCGCCGAGAGCTACCGTGCCTGGGCGCGGGAGCAAGCCGTTGCCACGTGCGATGACGACCGCTTCCAGTTGGCAGTCGAAACGACGGCCAGGGGAGAGCTGGTTGGCACGGTCGGCTCACATCGCACCGGCGCTCGTTCAGGCTGGTTCGAGTTCGATGTCACGATCGGCGCTGACCACCGGCGCAAGGGCTACGCGGCAGAAGCCGTAGTGCTGCTGATGCGCTTCATGTTTGCCGAGCGGCGCTATCACAAATGCCTAGGAGCGATCTTCGCCCACAACGAGGCATCGCTGGCACTTACCCGTCGGCTCGGCTTCACCGAGGAGGGGCGCTTGCGGGAACACGTCTTCTTCGCCGGCCGGCACCACGAACTCGTCATGATGGGCATGCTCGCCGACGAGTTCGACCAGCGACACGCGATGAGCGAACCATGAGCTGGGCGTCCAAGCGTGCGCGGAACGGCACTCGAACTTGATCAACGTTCGCTGTTCGCGGGGTGGAGGCGGCCTGTCACTGCAAGCAGGACTGCCCTCAGCTGCGCAAGGTGGCACGCAGGCGCAAGCCGACCGTTGCGAGACCTTCCAAGGTGGTGACCTGGTAGCTGGGCTCCGGTCCGGGCGGCTCGCTCAAGTGGTAGCGGCGGGCGGTCTGCGCAGTCAGGAGCGTCAGCATCGCCATGGCCAGAGCGGCTCCCTCGCAGCCATGCGGCCCGGTACCGAAGGAGAGGAAGACCCCGGGTTTCGCCGGCGAGCCCGAATCATCGAGCCAGCGCTCGGGCTGGAACTGGTCCGGATCGGAGTGTTCCCGTGCGTCGCGGTGAGCGGTGTAGGGGCAGACGAGAACGGTGGACCCGGCGTCGATGGTGTAGCCGGCGAGCTGAGTCTGTCGCGTGGCGCGCCGGGTCAGTAGCCAGCTCGGGGGGTGCAGTCTCAGCACCTCGCGCACCAGCGCCTGGGTGTATTGCAGGCGGTCGAGGTGGGTGCTGGTCGTCGCGGCCGGGTCCGCGGGCAGCAAGGCGGCTTCGGCCGCGACGCGTCCCGCTGCCTGGGGGTATCGGGCCAGGTGGAGCAGGATCCATCCGGCTGCCCGAGAAGGTGTCTCGAAGGTGGCGACGGTGATTCCGGGGAGAGTGTCGAGGACGGCCTCTTCCGGCAGCAGGCCGTAGCGGGCGGAGGGCCGGAGCATCTGTCCCAGCATGTCGTCACCGAGCCGGCCCGATGCACGGCGCCGGCGGACGATGGGCCGCAAAGCGTTGGTGAAGGCGACTTGCTGCCGCGTGCGGAACCGCCGTGCCGGTGTGGGGACCCAGCGCGGCCATACCCAGCGCGAGGGGCGTACGAGCACCTCCCGGGCCAGGAAGAGCTGTGAGGCAAAGGGCAGCAGGGTGGGAGCGTCTTCGGAGAAGAGGTAGCGCACGCCTATCTCTGCCAGGGCGTGCCGGACCGGGGGCAGAATCTCGACGTCCTGGCCCGTGGGCCACTGGTCGGCAAATCGAGCGGCACTGGGCGCGATCTCACCGATCCGGGCTGCAACCGCCTGCGGGCGCAGTCCGCGCATGCGGGCGGCGTGAGCGCGCGCACGATCCTCCGGCGTCGGTGCTCCGCTCGACCGCTTCAACGGCGGGAAGAGAGGTGAGGATGCCTTGGGGAAGTCCTGCGCGCCGCGCAGGACCGCTTCACACGGCCCGGCCGTAGCGGCTACGTAGACACCCGGCTCCAGCTGCCAGACGTCCCCGCACTCGTCAGCGCCACGGCGCGCCATTGCCAGCCGGTCGCGGCTCCAGGCCGCGAAGCTGCCTTCGGGCAGCCGCGGCGGTTCATTCATTCGGCCCATGAGATCGTGCCTGACTCTCGTACCTGTCCAGGTCGATATCGTCGGCAGCGTGGCTGGCAGTCGGCGGGCACGCGGGGGCGCCCGCCGACAGTGCGGTCAGACCGAGTCGTCGCCGACGTACGCATCCCATTCGTGGGCCCCGTACGCACCGTAGTGGCGGGTGAAGGACAGTCTGCCGAGCAGCTTGGCGATCATGATGCACTCCTCTCGCCTGTCTGAGCCCTCCCGGTTGAGGGCTCAGCAAAGAAGTTCCCGCCAGCACTACATGGCACTCGTACCATATTGTCACACATGCCATATATGTCATATTCGGATCATCGGCCGCACGCATATCTTGACCGGCACGGGGCCCACACAGTGAGATCCATGCTCGGCAGACTGTGACGTGAGGCGCGGCGGCAGCGCGGTGAGCAACATCAACCGGACGTCTCAGGACGTCTCGGGAGGCGCCACACTCAGCCTGCCGGATGACGCACGGAACGGCTCTTGACCAGGCAGACGCTCAGGCGCATGTCTGAACTCCCTATGCAGCGGGACCACCCTGGGCAGTGAGCAAGCGCCTGCCGGGTCCGTCAGCTCACGGCAGACGAGAAAGAGCCCCAATGGACTGGAACTTCCACCGGGATCACGTCAACGTACAACGACCCGGAAAACACCAGGTCAGCAAAGGGGCGCGGGCTTCCTGGCCGACCCCGGCGGGCAGGCCGGCCGCCACGTCACTCCACAGCCCGCGCCACTCGATCCTGCGACCGAGCCCCACCCCGAGGAGGCCCACCCGTCGACTCCTGAACGGAGCCGTGCCTCGACACGCCGCCCGAGCCATCGGTGCTCCCCAGCGCGCCGTTGCACGCAATCGCGTGGGCGGAGGCAAGTGACAGGGATACGCCTGGATGGCGATGAGTTATGACGTCCGCTTCTGGGATATATGCGAGCGCCCCGACCGGCGCAAGCCTCTCCAGATCCGGTGGACGGTCAACGGGCGCGAGAAGTCTGAGTCTTTCATCGCATTCGCGCTTGCTGATAGTCGGCGCTCGAAGCTGATGACTGCTGCGCGGAACTCTCTGCCGGTCAGCGCTCTCGTGGAAGCCGACGTTCTGAGACGGGCCCTCGATGCCATGTCTCGCAAACTGGACGGCAAGGCGGCTGCAGTCCATGAACGAGTGGCAGCGCGTCAGCCAGGGTGGAGCACCCGAGGGCTGAACCGGGGTTTTGGTCCGTGACTGATCCGGAAGCTCTGGTCAGGAGGGGTACAGCTGGGGGAGGAACGGGGAGTTGGCGTGCGAGCCGGGCTCGGTCGAGAGCGGGCTGAGCGAAAGGCGCCTGACGGGTGAAAACCCAGGTCAGGCGCCTTTCTTCGGGCGTCTAGAAGAAGCCCAGCTTCTTCGGTGAGTACGACACCAGGAGGTTCTTCGTCTGCTGGTGGTACAGCAGTTGCACGTCTCGGACCTGCATATATGTAGAGTCGGTGGGGGAGCCGGCAGGCCCCGGCCCGCGTATGGCCCGGATCTTGGTGGCGTGACTGTCAACGGCTTCTTGATCGCCCCCGCTGGCTGCCTTGAGGCATCCCCGCTGATTGCAGGCATGATCGCCCACTCGCGGCAGTTAATCTCTCCGCCTTCGGTTGGCGTGGATCAGCTGAAGGGCTTCACTCCCTGTCCGGATGTGGCCTCGGTGAGCCGGTAGCTGTCACCCTGGGTGACGTCGATGTGAGCGTGGTGCATGAGCCGGTCGACCGTCGCGGTCGCGAGGGTCTCGGGGTTGTCCGCGCAGTTGGGCGTCGGTCGGTTGGGCAACCGGTTGGCGGGCCATCCGTCCCGATCCAGGGCGTCATGGCCGATGCGTGGGAGCCGACGGACTGTCGCCGCGTCCGGGACCAGCCGCCGTGGCAGCACCGGATCGGGGCACATGTCGACCTGCTTCAGCACTGCGCTGGCGCCTGCACGATCTACTTGCCGACCGCCAGTAGCGAGGTCGCTCCGATCAGCACCGCAGATGCCGTCATCGCGAGGACGACGATCAGCGCGTGCTGTGCTCCGCGTGGATTGCGAGGGCCCGACGTCTGGGCCAGGCACTCCAGCTGGCCTGATGCCTTCCCGGGCCCGATGCCGGGCTACTCGCGGAGCAGGTCCAAGGGCAGGCTGAAATCGGGGATGGCGCGTCGGCTGGCACGGTCTTCAAGACAGTTCACGGGGCGCGGAAACCGCCATGATCTTGGAATCCTGGGCCTGTCCTGGTTCCGCCCCACCGCCCAGCGAACAGTCACGAACCAGACGCCGGCTGGCTGCGACGAGACCCTTCGCTCCATCTCGCGTCTACCAGCTGCGGCCTGGCTTCGTGACTACTGGCTCGCAGGGGAACACACTGGGGCAGAGTGGTGCCGCGCGTAGGCGCGATGCGCGTCCAAAAAATCTTTAGAGAGAGGGGGTTGCGGTCGCCGCCTTCCGACCGACGTAGGAGTGATGGACGAGCCTGGGACGGACACCGAAGCCGAAAGACTGCTGCTGCAATGGCGGCAGGGGCGGCTCGACGCGCTTGAGCTCTATGCGGCGGTCCGCGGCGCCATGTACCAGGCCGCCCGGCGTGGCATTCACTCGATCACCTCTTCTGTTCCGGATCCCCAGGACGTCGAGGACGCTGTCTACGAAGCGTTCGAGCAGTTGCGTGACAAAGATCCCGCTGATGTGTCGTCGGTCACCGGGCTGGCGAAGGTGATCGCTCTCCGACGGGGGCAGGACATCGGCAGGGGAGTCGTACGCGAGCGCGAAGGGATCAAGAGGTTCCTTGCCGACCGGGTGGCCACGGCGGCGATGGAGTTCCATGACGACGATGTGCGAGCCGCAGAGGAAGACGAACGAGTAGTCGCCCTGGCCGAGGGATGTTTCGGGTTTCTGACCGATGAGCAACGCGATCTCGTCGTAGGGACGATCATGGGAGAGGAGCTCTTGTCCGACTGGGCGTTCCGCAATGGCAAAACGCACCAAGCAGCGAGTCGGCAGCGAAAGCGCGCCATTGAAGCGATCAGACGCTGCGTGGAATCGAAGCGCAGCGAAGCAGAGGAATCACGGGACGGGAGGTGGCACAGTGACTGACAACGAGGAACTGGATAACCTGAACGACGCGCTTATCGAGGAGTACCTGCTGTTCCTGCGCGGCCTCGGCCCTCAGCCGGACCTGTCGGATCTGCCAGCGAGCCGTCGAGAGGCAATCACGGGGCAGTTCGAGATTGTGGCGGCGTTGGCCGATCGAGACCCGGAACTCCCACCTCTGGAGCTGGACCCCGTCGCTCGGCGATTGGGCCTGGTGGCGGATGCGTCGTCTGCATCGATGCCCACGGCAGCCCAGTCGGCTCTGTCGGCCCAGGGCGGAGGAGTGGACGAACTGCTGAAGGCCTCGCTTGAGGACGTGGCCTTTCGGTTTCGAGGCCGTATCTCGATGGAGTTCAACCCCGCATGGTCGCCGGAGGTACCCGAGGGTATGCGGGCGTTTGCGCAGTGTGCTGTGCTGGCGGAAGCGGTAGCAGTCCTCGTGGGTGACACCGACACGTGGTCGAGCGCGCCGGAGGGACTCGGGCGGTTCTTTGACCGGTACGCCGATATCTCGGCCATCTGCGTCACTTCCGGTGACGCAGAGCGGGCTCTCGTTCTCTCGCCTGCCGACGTGACACGTTCCGTCAGCCCAGTGCTGGGCTGGCTCGAACCTCACAGCTCGAATTTGCCAGAGCCTCTGGGACTCGCCTTGGGACGGTTCTTCGAGCAGCGCATGCCGCGCTGGGACAGAGTCGCCGATTTTGACGTGCTTCCGGATACGGCAGCTCTCGACGCCGTGGCGAGGGAGGTGAGTGGGGCACAGATCGCGCAGGCTCTTCGTGCGAAGCCTCGACTCGAGTACAAGAAGGAGGGCCAGCTTGCACTCGGCGACGTCGATGCGGCGGAACTCGCCGCCCTCGTAGTGAGTGTGCAAACGGGCGGCCTGATGCCGGATGACTTCGTAGAGCAGCTGGCGGAAATGGCGGGGGCTGCCGCATCGTGATTCGACGCATTCGCCTGAGCCATTGGCGGGCTTACGAGACGCTGAACCTGGAGCTCAGCCGCCCGGTCACGTTCTTCGTCGCTCCCAATGGCGTCGGCAAGACGTCGCTGATCGAGGCCGTCCGATGGGGCCTGCTCGGTGCGCCCCCGGCTCGCCGGCTTGGCCAGGCGGTCCGAGTCGGCCACGAATCGGCGACAGTGCGCCTGGACTTGGTGCTGGCGGGTACCGAGGTACAGCTGACCAGGTCGATCAAGCGCAGTGGCACCGCTCGTTTCGATGCGAAGGCCAACGGCCTGGCGATCGACGAAGAGGCCTACACACAACTCCTGTGTCGTGTCTGGGCGGCCGATCCGGGACTTCTCGACGCTCTGATCTTCGGCGTCGGGGCGAAAGGGGAGGCCACCGGCTTTCCGATTAAGGATCACCTCGCAGACATCTTCGGCATCACACCGATGCTGCGGGCCGCCAAAGCGATCAACACGCGGAGGTCCGAGCTTGCGGCGAAGATCAAGACTCTGCGCGATGACTTGGGGGGGACCGACGAGGCCATCGCGTTGGTGACCGAGACGGTCTCACGGTTGGAGGAGGAACTGTCCGGGATCGCGGATCAGCGACAGGCCGCGCACGCTGCGGCGCAGCGGCTTGAACCGGCAGCAACCCTCGCGCAGGCCTGGAACGACTACCGGGAGAGCATCCATGCCTTCGACGAGAAGGTGAGGCGACTCGTCGCAGGCGTGGCTGGTTCCATCGATCTCGGCGATCAGGATCCGAGGGCTGCGATCGCCAGAAGCGAGCGTGCCGCCTCGAGCGAGCTTGAGTCCAGCCGGGCGGCCGCGTCGGCGGCGGAGGTCCGAGCAGCGCGTGCAGCATCGGCTGCCGAGACCCTTGCCTCTGCCACGGACCAGTGCCCGACCTGCCTTCGCCCGTTGACGCCCGCCGAACGTGAGGCTGCGGCTTCCGCGCACGGTGGTATGGACCACGCTGCTCACGCCGAGATCGAACAGCGGGCGCGCGACACCGCGCGGGCCCGCGAGCGGCTGACCGCCATCACCGGATTCCGCGATGCGCTCAATGCGCTGCACACCCCAATAGAACCAGTCGGCGACGATCCTGGCGAAGAAGCAGTGAGCGAGCTGGCCGAAGCACGCCTGCGCCTCTCAGATCTTGCTGAACGTCACGGTGATACGGCGGCTCGACTCGGAGCGGCCAGGAGCGAGCTGGCGAGACTGCGACAAGCCGCACGCGACCAGTCGACCCTCATCGCGGCCGCTCGCGAAGACATGGTCATGGAGGTCACCGAGAAGACCATCCATCAGCTGGCCGACCGCTACCTGACGGACTACATCGAACCGATCGCGCACGAGGTCGGCCGCCGCTGGAAACTCGTGTTCGGCACCGACGGACTGCATTTCGACGCCCATGGAAACCTCACCATTCCCCATGGGGACGCCACACTGACGGTGGGCGACCTGAGTGGCGGAGAACGGTCCACAGCTCTGCTCGTGACACGACTGCTGCTGGCGAGTTCGGTTGCACGTGCCTCGACCGTGTGTTTCGACGAACCACTCGAGCACCTTGATCCGCGCCGCCGCGCTGCGGTGGCCCAGACCCTGGTGTCCGCCGTCGAAGCGGGCACCGTAGGGCAAATCCTCATCACGACCTACGAAGAACGGCTGGCACGCCGTTTGGCCAGCGCCGCACCGGACGTTGTGGAGTTGACATACGCCACCACGGATTCGGCTTGAAAGATTCTTGCGTGAAGGGGGTTGCGGACGGGCTGCCGCCAACGACTAAGAGGTGAAAGCCCGCATCCGGCGGGTCGATCCTTGGAGGCCCCGCAATGGCATCCGCAGAAAGTCAGACCGAGACGGACCGCACCAAGCACCCGACATTCGTCTTCGAGGTCGACGGCGTGGAATACACCCACGACAGGCCGACGATCACCGGTGCACAGATCATGGCGAAGGCTGGCATCAACCCGGCCGACGGCCTGGTTCAGATCCTGCCGGATGGAACCCGCATCACGATCACGCCCGACGAGACAGTCCGCCTCGTGCCCGGTGCCCAGTTCAAGCGGCGTCCCCGCTTCAAGCGAGGCTGATCGCGTGTCCGTGCCCGACCGGCTCGCCGAACGCCTGGCGCAGGAGGAAGAGCTGCTGCGCCAGGCGTTCCCGAACGCCACCATCGATCCTGAAGCCCTCGTCGTCACACTGCGAGACCACCCGCTGCCCGCAGGTTGGTCCCACACTGACACCGACGTCCTGTTCGCCGTCCCCGTGAACTATCCCGCAGGTCAGCCGGACAACATCTGTGCCCGCCCGGACCTGACCCTTGTCGGCGGCACAACGCCCGGCAACAGCCAGGGCGTACAGCAGCACGCAGGTCGCTCCTGGCTGCAGTTCTCGTATCACATCGACCCGAACGACTGGCACCCCCACGTGGACCCCGCGCTGGGCAGCAACCTCGTTGACTACCTGACCGGCGCTCTCACCCGCTTCGAGGAGGCGAGCTGAACCGATGAGCACTCTCAAGTTCACCCGGTCCGAGCACTGGGAGCGCGTAGAGCAGCATCTGGCCGAAGCGCGTGGCGAGCGATTCGCCTTCGCCTTCACCAAGCTGCTGCACAACGGCGAGAGCGGCCCCGTCCTTGAGGTCGTCGACATCGCGCTCATCGGCGACGAGGACGTCGAGCCGAACCACGACGGCTGGCGCTTGGTCGACACGGCGCTCGATCGCATCCACAACCGGGCGGTCACCACAGGACGCGGCCTCGTCGAATTCCACAACCACCGGCTGGAGCCCCCACGATTCTCGGCCATCGACGAGCGCGCGCTCGCCGAGATGTCGCCGTATGCGGTCGACCTGCTGGACGGGAGGCCCTATGCGGCCGCAGTGTGGGCGCGAGGAATGGTCCGCGCAGAATGGTGGCGCCCCGGCACCGACGGCGAGCTCGAACGCAAGACGTTCGACACGGTCACCGTGCTCGGCGACAACATCAAGGTGCTCAACGCACCGGCCACCACCGATCCCCGGTTCGCCCGCCAGACCCCGCTCCTCGGACCCCGGGCCCAAGCGGCCGTCGCCGCCTTGCGCGTGGCGGTCGTCGGAGCCGGAGGCACCGGATCACACATCGCGCTCGGGCTCGCCTACCTCGGCTTCCGCAATGTCATCATCCTTGATGACGACCTCGTCGAGACAACCAACCTGAACCGGCTCGTCACTGCGGACCAAGCCGATATCGGCAGCCCGAAGACGATCGTCACGCGCCGCCGCATGCGCTCGATCGACCCGAGGGCCGAGGTCCAGATTTTCCCCGGGCTCACACCCACAGGGGAACATCCGGAACTGCACGATGTCGACCTGCTCATCTCCTGTGTCGATCACGACGGCCCGCGACACCGCCTCAATCAGATCGCCATCGACACACGTACCCCGCTTCTCGACATCGCCACCGGCGTCGATGATCACCAGCAGCCTGTCGCGCTCGGCGGCCGTGTTTTCTTCATGCTGCCCGGCGCCGCGTGCCTGACCTGTCTGAACGAACTCGACTCGGCGGAGGTCTCGCGCTGGGCCAAACCGGACCATCAGCAAGCCGTCGATCGCCTGCACGGGTATGGAACCGGCGTCGCGAACCCCTCGGTCGTCTACCTGAACGGGCTGACAGTCAACGCGGCGCTCGCCGAGCTGGGTGCATGGATCTCCGGTGCCCGCGAGCCGGCACGATGGCTCGACATTGATCTGTCCGGGACCTTGAAGTCTCCGGGCACGTTGGTCGGGCCTCGCCGGATTCCAGAACGTGTTCCCGGCTGCGTCGACTGCGGGAACGACAAGTGAGGGGATCTTGCGATGCAGGCGCGCAGAGCTTCGTCCCGATGGGCCGCAGTCTGGTGCCCCTGGCCTGTTTGGTGCATGGAACTCCTCGGAGTGGGCGCGTCGGTCTCGTCGCTCTACTCGTCGGACAACCTGGGACGCGGCGCTTTCTGCGCGGAGCAGCCGGGATAGTGGAGTTGCACGCCGTACAAAGCGCGATGTGCAGCGGGCCTGCCGCAACCCGGACACTTCGCAGGCTGAGTGAAGCTCGTCGGGCCCGGGACTGTCTCAGGGGCCGTGCTGCCGCTCGCTTCGCGGCCTTCGACGGTCTTGGTGGGAATGTCGATGGTGATGGTCAGGCCGAGAGACGAGACACCGCGAGGAGGCAGGGGCATGTTGGAACCGTCTCCCGTCTCGCCGTACCGGCCGGCCCGCTTGTCCTCGCGGCTTGGGACGAACAGGGAGTCCATTTTCCCCGTCGCGGCGTCGACGAGAACACGGCCGACACTGAAAGCCGCCATCGTGCCGTAATCGTCGGGGCCTCGGTCCACCAACCGTGGCGTTTCCCATTGAAGGTGCATCTTGCCGCAGCCCACACCGGCGTTGCCGCGTGCAGCGCCGTAGATCAGCCTGTCGGGGCAGGGACGTCCGCCTGATCCGTCGGCGGTGCAGTGCCACTCCACGAGAATACGGGCGCCGTTGAGGGCCGCCAGCTCGGCCGCGTCGTCGATCTGCTTCCACGTGTACCGGGGGGTGATGACGTAGTGCGCCCGGTCGATCAAGTGGAACGTACTGTCGTCGGTGATCCAGTTCGCGGTCAATCCGCCTTCCGGAACGGCGTCGTACGTTGGCACCGGATTGTTGTAGTACTACGCCTCACATCCCAGGCTGAGGCCACCGCTGCCCTCGATCGTGACGTCGGGTCGGGCGCTCCGGTTGTGCGTGGCCCTTTCCACCGTGTATGTGAGTCGCGCTCGATCGCAGGTACGGGCGATGAACTCCTTCATCGCCTTGTGCTTGTCGGTCTCTTCGGGGGTGGCCTCGTGGGCGGTGGGCAGGTGTGCGGCGACGTAGCGGAGAACGCCCGCGCCGTTGCGAGGTGTGAATCTCGGGCCAGATCTCGTCTGCGCCGTGGTCCGTATCGTCCAGGGCGAGATCTTCGCGGTTGAGGTTCAAGTACTCACGAATACGTGTGTGGTAGACGCCATCTGCCATGGCCTACTCCTCAACTGGACTGTGCCGTGTTTCGGCGGAAAAACCTCGCACGAGCGTCCGCACAGCGGCCTGGCCCGTGGGGAGCTTCAAGGTTCTTCGGCAGGGAATCCGCAATCGATGATGAGCTGTGAAGTTGCGTCGGCCACGGACTCAACCAGCTCGCGCGGCTCGACCGGCCCACCAGCACCATGATCCGTCGTTACGAACGTGACTGCCCAGGCGATCTGACCCTGACGCGGGCGGCCAGAGCTGATGGGTCCGGTGAGGAACTCGGTGACTGGGGATGGTGCGTCCTGCAATACTTTGAGCCGAAACGCTGATGGGCGATGTGAGAGTGATGCGGGGCTGCCGGTGAAACGTCGTGTCGGTCCTGACGGGATGCACCTCTTCGACCGCCGCACAGGGTTGAACGTACTCATTGATGAGGTCGACGTTCCTGCGGCGCAGTGGGCCCGCGCGCCACGCCAGGTGTCGATCGCTCTGACCAACGCCTGCGATCTCGCATGTCCGTTCTGCTACGCGCCCAAGGCCGCTGCTGTGCTGGATGCTGCCCAATTGTGCGAATGGCTCGACGAACTGGACGCGCAGGGCTGTCTCGGCATCGGTTTCGGAGGCGGAGAACCCACCCTTTACCGTCGCCTCCCGCAGGTGTGCCGTCACGCCGCTGAGCACACGGGTCTTGCGGTGACCATGACGACGCACGCCCACCGCTTCACACCCCAGTTGACCGACGAACTGGCCGGAGCGATCAACTTCGTCCGCGTCAGCGTCGACGGAGTCGGCGCCACCTACGAGGAACTACGCGGTCGCCCCTTCGCCGAGCTCGTGCAGCGGCTTACCTGGATCGGGCAGACGTTTCGGTTCGGGCTCAACTGCGTTGTCAACACCCGTACGCTGCCGGATCTTGACGCCGTGGCCGACCTGGCAGCGTCGACCGGGGCAGCAGAACTCCTGCTGCTGCCCGAGCGTCCGGCACGAGGTCGCCCGGGAAGCAGCCAGAACACCGTCGCCGCCCTGCATCAATGGATCACCAACTACCGCGGCCCCGTGGCCCTCACCCTCGGCGAGGGCGACACCGGCTCATTACCGATCGCCCAGCCGCTTCCGCGCGAAACGGGACTGCGCACCTACGCGCACATCGATGCCGCCGGAACGCTCCGGCGAACCTCTTATCATTCCGCCGGCGAACCGGTCGACGACCGCGGCATCCTCGCCGCACTCGACCGCCTGCAGCAGAAGGATGTCGAATGAAGGTCTGGTACGGATACGGCACCGAGCACTCCATGAACCTCGTCATGATCGGCCGGTTCGAGGACGCCACCACCGCCGAGCGAGCCCACGTCCTCATCAAAGAGCTCACGACGGCCCTGCAGGCGGAGGAGGAAGCCGGTCGCCTGACCGTTGGCGAGCCGAACGACCGCTATGGCGACGAGGTCCTGAAACTGCTCAGTGACCTCAACATCCACAGCATCGGGCCGCGTGAACTCGAACAGTTCCTGTACGACCTGGATGTGCGCCGCGACGGTGATTCCATCGTGGTGACCACCGATGAGACCGATGTCCAAGCACTGCTGAAGGTCCTCCTCGACAAGGGGGCCCGCATCGAGGTGTATTCCGCACACGACCACCCCGGTACCGGCTCCGGCCGGGGCAAGTGAGGGCGAACGATTCGATGACTCCGCTGGACTGGGACAAGTTCACCGCGCTGCCGGGCAGCACCCGGGACAACTTCGAGCTGCTGTGCCGGGGTGCCGTCACTCACGCATACGCTCGCTACGGTAACTTCATCGCCCTGGCCCAGCAGCCCGGCGTCGAGTTCCATCTCGACATCGACCAGCCCGGCTGCCCGCTCGGCCAGCCCGGTCGTTGCTTCGGGTGGCAGACCAAATGGTGGGACATCCAGCCGGGTCGCGCCATCGGCGCCGGCCGCCGCGGCGACGTCGAGGACTCCCTCAGGAAGACCGAGAAGCACTTTCCGGGCATCACCGACTTCGTGCTGTGGACCCGGCACCCTCTCACCGCCGGCGACCAGACGTGGTTCTACGGCCTGTCCACCACGATGAAGCTGCACTTGGCCACAGACGTCGAGCTCGGTCACCTGCTCGTCGGTGATGCCGTTCTGCTGCGTGAGTCCTACTTCGGGTCCCTCGTTCTGACCGCGGAGCGTCTCGCTGAACATCATGCGCGAGCCGCCGCCGAGGCCGGCGAACGCTGGATTCCCGAGGTGCACCAGGCATCGGCGGCCGAGCACCGGCTTCGGCGGATGCTCGCCGAACCCGACGCGTGGGACGATCTGGGCGACACCAACCGCAACATCGCCCGCTTCGAAGCAGCCCTCGACGACGCCGCCACTACGCTGCCGGCACCTCTGGCCGAGCAGACCGCGGAGATCGCCGCCGTGGGACGTGACGTGGCCGAACTCCTCCACGAAGCACACCAGCAGATCAGTAACAGCCAGCCCTCCCCGCTGCTGGGCACCACCGACCGCACCGTGCCCCAGGCCCCCACCGCGCAGCCCGCCGTACTCAGGCGGTTGCGTGCCCTGCGGCATGCAGCCGCTCTGCCGCTGACCAATCTGATCGCTCACATCCGAGACGCCGCCGCCCTCGCCCGCCACGTCACCGATCACCTGTCGACCCGGCTCGCGGTGGTCACCGGCGACGCCGGATTCGGCAAGACGCAACTGTCCGCGACGCTCACCGCGGCAACCGCGGCACGTCCCGCCGGCATCCTGCTCTACGGCGGGCGTCTGAGCGCCCGCCAAAGCCTCGACGATCTCGCAGGCCAGGTCACGGCGGCAGGCAAGCCCCTGGCCTCCTTCGAGGAGCTTCTCGCCGCCGTCGATGCGGCCGCACAACGGGCCGGATGCCGCCTGCCCATCGTCATCGACGGCCTGAACGAGGCTGAAACCCCCACGCTGTGGCCGCCGTTGCTGCGCAGTCTGCAGGTGATCCTCAAGCAGTACCCGTCCGTGCTCGTGGTGTGCACGGTCCGCGAGGCATTCCTCGACGAGACGATCCCCACCGAAGTGACCGACATCCTGGAGCTCGACGGATTCGACGAAGACCTCGACGAGGCCATCGCCCGCTACTTCGCCTATTACAGAATCGAACCCGGCGGCGCTGGCCTGCCGCGCGAACTCCTCAGCCACCCGCTCACACTGAAGATCTACTGCGCCACAGCCAACCGCGACCGCAAGCAACCCGTCAGCGCCGCAGGCCTGCCCAGCTCCCTCACCGGAATCTTCAGCGAGTACCTGGCCTCTGCCGCCCGCCGCGTCTACGAACTCACCCCCTCCATCCACCCCAACGACGTCAACCAGGCACTCGACGCTCTGGGTAACGCCCTGTGGGAGGACCAGGCACGCGACCTTCCCGACACCCGGGCGAAGCAACTGTGCCAGGACACTCACCGCCGCTGGCAGGAGAGCCTTCTCGCCGCCCTCGAAAATGAAGGGGTCCTGCTGCGACACCCCGATGGCGCGGGCGGAGCGACCTGGTCGTTCGTCTACGACCTGATGGCCGGGCACGTCATCGCCACCAGCCTCGTGCACGCCCACGGCAAGGGCATCGCCCGGCTACTGAGCGAAGACACGACCACAGCGCGCTTCAACGGCACTCCGGACGAGTGGCACCCCCTCGCGACCGACATCTTCCAGGCCCTGGCAGGTGTCATGCCCCGCGCCGGCGCCGCGCAACTGTGGCAAGCCGTCGCCGAACCCCTCCGCCTGCGTGCGCTCCTGCATGCCGCCCGGCTCGAAGCAGCCCACCTCGACTCCATCACCGTGGAGGCGCTCGCCAACCACAGCGACGACTTCCGTGGACGAGACGACCTCCTCCAACGGCTGCACGGCACCCGCGCAGCCCCGGGCCACCCCCTCAACGCACACTTCCTCGACCGGATCCTGCGCGACAGACCGGTCGCAGACCGCGACCTGCGCTGGAGTGAGTGGCAGCGTGCAAACAGCCGTCCCCTTCTCGCCGACGCGACCGCCCTGGCCACATACTGGCGCGAGCATTCGCACCGTGCGGAATCCGACCGGCTACGGGCCCGGTGGCTGATGTGGACGCTGACGAGCACCCACCGCGACCTTCGCGACGCCGCCACGGCTGCCCTGTACTGGTACGGACGACACGACATCAGCGGACTCTTCACCCTGACCCTGGAAGCGATCACCGTCAACGACGCCTACGTCGGCGAACGCATGGTCGCCACCTGCTACGGCGCCGCGACGGCCCATCAACCGCACACCCCGGACCTTGAAGCTGCCTTGCCCGCCTACCTGACAGGGCTGCTGAACACCTTCACCGGGAGCCAGGCCACCCACCCCACCTTTCACGCGCTGACCCGGTACTACGTCTCCTCAACCTTCGACTTCGCCCACCGCTACTACCCCGCCACGGTTCCCGCTGCAGCCGAACTGCCCCTGGTCTTCACGCCGGCACCGGCGATCACGCCGCTGCCCGAGGGCGATCCACGCCGGGAGGAGGTCCGCAGCACGATGAGAATGGACTTCGGCAACTACACGCTCGGGCGTCTGTTCGGGGACCGTAGGAACTACGACGACTCCCACCCCGGACACCAAGAAGCCACCGCCCTCGTCCTGGGCGTCGTCCACGCGCTGGGCTGGCGCCCCGACTCGTTCGACGAGCCAGAAGGCGGCATCACCTCAGCAACGTCCCGACAACGCCACACCTCCAGCAGCCGGATCGACCGTTATGGCAAGAAGTACGGCTGGATCGGCTTGCACACCGTGGCGGGCATGCTGGCCGACCGCGGTCAGCCACCCGAGAAACTCGAAATGGACATCGACCCAACCTTCCCGCAGCCCCCGCCACCTGTCCCGGTCCCGCTCGACACGTGGACGCCGCGGACACCGGACGACGACCTCGAATGGCTACGCCACGGAATCGTCGACGTGCCGGACGACCTCATGGCACCGGCCCGGCTCGATTCGGACGAAGGTCCGTGGCTGCTCGTCCACGCAGAGATCGACACAGAGGACATCGCCACCGGACGCCGCACATTCGGCCTGTTCAACACCGTCCTCGTCGACCAGGAGAATCTGACCGGACTGCTGGAGGAGTTCAATGCCTTGACCCACCCGGGCCGGGACATGATCGACTTGTCCGCCGAGTACTACCTCTTCGCCGGCGAGATCCCATGGCACACCCGATTTGCTGCACCCGAATCAGGACTGACCATTGAGGACCTGTACAGCGACACGTGGCGCTACGGCAGGCGTGAACTTCGCTTCGAGCGGCTGGCCCACCACTTCATCTGGGAACCCCACCACAGCAGCCAGAACCAGGCCACCGCCTATGTCCCCAGTCGGCTGTTCTCGGAGGCTTTCGACCTGCGTGCTCTTCCCGCAGGCTTCGATCAGTACGAGTCATCCGGTGCACTCGCCGCGCGGTCTTTCGCAGCCCCCTCCGGCTTCTCGGGCGGGCTGCTGTACCTGCGCGCCGACCTTCTCCGACGGTATGCGGCCGGCCGTGCGATCGTCACCTTCTGCTGGGGAGAGCGGCAGATCGATGCCGTTTGGCCCGAGAGACCGTCCGGTGCCCTAGAGGCCCTCTACCAGGCCTACCTGAACATCTGGCGCCAGACGAAGCAGCACTGAACACCGTCCTTTGGCGCGTATGTACAGCTAGAGATCTTTAATGGCTGGAGTTACGGCGGTTGGAGGTCGAGTCCGGTCTTGGCGATAAGCCCCTTGAAGAGGTGGGGTCGGTACTGCATCCAACTCAGCCGCGTCTTCACCAGTGCGGTGAGCTGGCGGTGCAGGCAGCCTCCAGCTGGACCAGGAGCGCGAGCATCTGTTTGCCGAGCGCGTCCTCGACCAGGGGTGGCTGGTGGGCCCAGTCGGCGCGGAAGACGTCCCGGAGTCGTCTGGCCTCGGCTTCGACGCCGCGTTGGCGGCCGGCGCGTTAGAGTGCGGCCTGCGGCTGCGTGCGTGTCAGCCGCGCGGCCCGTGTCGGTGTCGGTGCTGCCTTGAGGAGCTCGTGCGCTTCCCGGCGGCAGAGACCGTTTTTCCAGGGCGCGAAGGCGGCCAGGGCGGACGGGTAGTGCTCGCGCAGCAGGGAGCGGAGCTGGTTGGAGATCTGCTGTCGGTTCCACGTGGCGTCCTGCTGTGAACCCCCGCCCGGCCCGGGGCGTGCGCGAGCAGGCCACTCGCGAGCGCTGGCAGCGGGTCCGCTATCTGCTTGGCCAAGGTGTCGGCCTGCTCGAATGCGCCCGCCGCCTCGATGTCGCCCTGAACACCGTCAGGCGGTACGCCCGGATGAAGGAGCCCACCGATGCGTTGCGCCCTGGCGACCGCGGCGGACAGCGACGCAGGCGAGGCCGACGCCGACGTGGTGCGGGATTCCGCCGTGGCGGCAGGCCTCCACGCGGCGCAGTGCCCGTTTGGCGACGTGAAAGCCTAGGCCGGGTCCCTGGGGAATGACGATGTGGCTGTCAACCTACCCGTCGGATCGATGCCCGTCGCCCACCAGCCGTGCGATGCCCGACGGGCTGAAGACGTCCTGGGTGGCCAGGGCGATGCCACCGTGAAGGCCGGAGCCGCCCTTGAGCTGGGTCGCGGTGATGGTGAGTTTGCGGGTGGCCAGCGGGAGGGCCCGCTGGTACACGGCGGCCCGTACGGCGGAGACGAGGTCGTCGCGCAGTTCGCTGAGCGGTCCGGCCAGGACCACGGTGCGCGGGTTGAACATGTGGACCAGCATGGCCACGACCTCGCCGATCTCCGTGGCGGCCTGACGCACGGCGTGCAGGGCGGTCGGGTCACCGGCAGCAATACGCCTGGCGAGTTCGCGGGTGCCGTGCAGCGGATCCTCGGTCGTCGACTCGGGGATGCCGAGGCCGCGCAGCACCGCCCGATGGGAGGCCAGCGCTCCCACGCAGCCGACGTTGCCGCAGGCACACAGGATGTTGCCGCCGCCCACGGCCCGGATGTGGCCGATGTCGCCGGCGGCTCCGTCGGCGCCGCGGTACACGTCACCGGCCGCGGTGACGAGACCTCCTCCAATGCCGCTTGCGATCTTGATGCACAGCAGCGGAGTCTCCAACCGGGCCTGCGCGGCTTCGCCCAGCGCCATCAGGTTGACGTCGTTGTCCACCACGGTGGGGGCGTGGAACCGATCCCGGAGGTACTCCGCGACGGGAAAGCCGTCCCAGCCGGGCATGCCCGTCGGCTGCACCGCGCACCCCTGCTGGAAGTCGACCGGACCGGGCAGGCCGACGACCACCTCGCGCACCCGGTCGGGAGCACGCCGGTGCTTCTCCAGTAGTCCGTGCAGCCGTTCGGCCACCGCGTCCAGCACCACTTGCGGTCCCGCGTCGATCTGGACGTGCACCGTCTCCCGTGCGATCACCCGGCGGGTCAGATCGGCGAGGGCGATCTGTGACTCCGCAGTGTCGATGTCCACGACGGCGACGGTCCCGGCCTGTGGGTTGATCGCCAGCACGCGCGGGGGCCGGCCCCTCACGGACCGTCTGGACTCGACTTCCTCCAGGATCCCGGTACCGACGAGGTGGTCGACCTGCTGGCCCACGGTCGACCGGGCCAGGCCGCTGCGCCGGGCGATCTCGGCCCGGTTGGTCGCCTGGCCGGAGACCACGAGCCCCAGCACGCGGCGCAGCGCGAGCGGCACGGACCCGGACCCGACCGCTTCGTCCGGGCAGCCGTCATCTTTATGCATTCTTGTGAACGTAATGTCACTTCCTTATGTCCGTCAAGAGTTCCTGGGTTGCTGGAGAAAGATCGGATTCAATCGGACATGCTTCCTGAATAACAGCGTGATTTAGGCGCTTAAAAAAATTAAATTGCTCCTCTTGTGAAGTCTTGGCGAACTAAACGATGGTGTTCCGCAACGCGGCGTTTAGGCCGTGGCCGGTCGCTGGACGACGACGGAGGTGAACCGTGAGTGACTCGATGCGGGCAGTGGTGGTCGGGGCCGGAATGATCGGCGCCGTCCATGCCCGGGCGATCCGCGCTGCGGGCGGCTGTGTGGCCGGAGTGGTCGCTTCGACCCCCGAGCGCAGCGCACGGGTCGCCGACGAGTGGGCGGTGCCCGCCCGCTACTCCGACCTCACGGCGGCGCTCGCCGACGACAGCGTCACGGTCGTCCACGTGTGCACCCCGAACGCGCTGCATGTGCGGCAGGCGGAGGCGGGCCTGCGCGCAGGGAAGCATGTGATCTGCGAGAAGCCGCTCGCCACGTCCGCCGCCGAAGCCGAACGGCTGACGCGGCTGGCAGGGGAGGCGGGACTGCTGCTCGCCGTCCCCTTCGTCTACCGCTACCACCCGCTCGTCCGGGAGATCCGCGACCGGCGGCTGCGCGGCGAGTTCGGGGCGTGGCAGTTGATCCACGGCAGCTATCTGCAGGACTGGATGCTCTCCGCGGACGCCATGTCCTGGCGGGTCGACCCCGTGGACGGCGGACCGTCGAGGGCGTTCGCGGACATCGGCTCGCACTGGTGCGACCTGGTCGAGTGGGTCGCCGGAGTCCGCTTCACCGAGCTGACCGCGAGGCTCGGCACCACGGTCGCCACCCGCCCCGCCGGCACCGGTGCGAGCTTCTCGGCCATCTCCGGGGGACCGCGGGTGCGGGTGCGTACTGAGGACGTGGCGACCGTGCTGCTGAGTACCGGCGACGGTGTCCTCGGCACGCTGACGGTGTCGCAGGTGTCGGCCGGTCGCAAGAACCGGCTGTGGTTCGAGCTCGACGGCTCCGCGGGCAGCGCGGTCTTCGACCAGGAGAGCCCCGAGACGGCGTGGCTCGGCGCCCCCGACGGAGCGCGCCTCCTTGTCCGCGACCCCGGCCACGGCTCGGCCGAGCAGCGTCGACTCTCCCACCTGCCCGCCGGCCACGCACAGGGCTACGGCGACTGCTTCGCCGCATTCGTCGCCGACGCCTACGAGGCGATCCGCGGCGCGGCGCTCGAGGGCCTGCCCACCGGTGCTGACGGTGTCCGCTCGGCCCGGATCGTCGAAGCCGTGCTGACCTCCGCCGCGTCGCTCACCTGGACCGACATCGCTTCCGAACCCGCAGCCCTGGAGGCCTCTGCATGAAACTCGGCATGCTCACCGCCTGTCTGCCCCGGCTCTCCCTCGCCGAGATCGCCGCCTGGGCGAGCGACGCCGGTTACGAGGCCCTGGAGGTCGCAGCCTGGCCGGACACCGGGGGCCGGGACTTCGAGGCGGCTCACCTCCCGGTGGCCGGCTTCGACAGTCGCGCGACCGACGAGACCCGGACCCTGCTGCAGCGGCACGGCCTCGGCATCTCTGCCCTCGCCTACTACGAGAACAACCTCCACCCCGACCCCGGGCGGCGGGCCGCGATCCACACCCACCTGAAGACGGTCGTGGACGCGGCGGCGGCCCTGGACGTCCCGTACGTCGGCACCTTCGTCGGCCGGGACTGGACCCGCCCGGTGGCGCACAACCTGGACGAGGCCGAGAAGGTCTTCCCTGAACTCGTCGAGTACGCGGGCGAGAGGGGGGTGAAGCTCATCATCGAGAACTGTGTGATGGAGGGTTGGCACCCCGACGGCTACCCCGGCAACCTCGCCTACTCGCCCGAGCTGTGGGAGTGGATGTTCTCCCTCGGCCTGTACCTCAACTGGGACCCCTCGCACCTGACCTGGATCGGCATCGACCCGGTCACGACCATCGCGCCGTACGCGGACCGCATCGTCCACGCCCAGGCCAAGGACATGCAGATCCTGCCCGGCAACGTGGACCGCTACGGCTTCTTCGGCAAGTCGGCACGGCGCGAGGATCCCTGGGACACCGGCTGGTGGCGCTACCGCGTGCCGGGCCGCGGCCAGGTCGACTGGAACGCCGTGGTCGACGCCCTGTACGAGAACGGCTTCACCGGAACCCTCTCCGTCGAGCACGAGGACCCGGTGTGGAGCGGCACCGAGGAGCGGGTCAAGACCGGCCTGCGGATCGCGCACCGGACCCTGCGCCCCCTCGTCATCACCTGACACCACCTCAACCCCCTACGGATTACGGGAGATTCATGGCTCAGCAGCAAGCACGGCACCGCATCGGGATCCTGGGCGCCGGCAACATCTTCGGCCGCTATGTCGAGGGCCTGCGCACCTTCCCGGAACTCGAGGTGGTCCGTGTGGCCGACGTCGACACGGCCCGCGCCAGGCAGGCCGCGGACGAGTACGGCATAGCGGCCTGGGGCCACGGCGACGAGCTCCTCGACGACGACTCCGTCGAGATCGTCGTCAACATCACTCCGCCGCAGTTCCACGCCAAGACCGTCATCGCCGCGCTGGAGGCGGGCAAGCACGTCTACGTCGAGAAGCCGCTCGCGGCCACGGTCGCCGAGGCCCGTGAGGTCCTCGCCGCCGCCGCGAGCAGCACGGCGCTGCTGGGGTCGGCCCCTGACACCTTCCTCGGCAGCGCCGTGCAGACCGCCCGGCACGCGCTCGACACCGGCCTGATCGGTGAGGCCGTAGGCGCCACCGCCTTCGTACGCTCCAGCCGCTCCGAGACCTGGCACCCGGACCCGCGCGCCTTCTACGGCCCTGGCGGCGGCCCCGTCCTCGACATGGGTCCCTACTACCTGGCCGCGCTCGTCAACTGCCTCGGCCCGGTGGCCCAGGTGGCCGCCGCCACCCGCGTCGGCACACCCACCCGCAAGGTCACCAGCCCCGGACGCGTGGTCGACGAGATCACGGTCGAGGTCCCCACCCACGCCTCCGCCACCCTGACCTTCGCCTCCGGTGCCCTGGCTACCACCCTGATGAGCTTCGACGTCTGGGACACCGAGCTCCCGCGCATCGAGATCTACGGCACCGAGGGCACCCTCTCGCTGCCCAACCCCAACTTCTTCGACGGCGACGTACGCCTCAAGCGGCACGGGGACACGGACTGGGCGGTGCTCACCCCCGTCACGGAGCTTTTCGGTGCCGTGGACACCTCCGAACAGCACCGCCGTGGCCTCGGCGTGCGGGACCTCGCCGACGCGATCGAGGGCGCGCCGCACCGCGCGAACCCGCAGTTCGCCTTCCACGCATTGGACGTGCTGACGAGCTTCGAGACATCCCAGCGGGAGAAGCGTTTCGTCACTCTGGAGAGCAGCTGCGCACGCCCGGAGCCACGCCCGGTGGCCGCACACGCCGCCCCCATCGCCCACTGAGAGGACCACATACCATGAAGATCAGGCAGGACCGCCTGGCCATCAACCCCCTGCAGTGGGTCGCGAGCGCCGACGGCTGGATCGACCCCACGCTCGCCCCACCGCTCGACGAACAGCTGACCGTCATCCGCGATGCGGGCATCACCGCCCTGCACAGCGCCGTACCCGGCGACATGACACCGCAGGAGTACGCCGCCCGGCTTGCCGAGTACGGCATCAGCCCCGCGCCCGGCTACATCCCCGTCCGCCTCTCCGACGACGCGGCCGAGCGGCAGTCCTTCCGGGACACCGCGGCACGGGTCGCCGAGCAGCACGCGGCGCTCGGCGTGCCCACCGTCTTCCTCGCCATGGGGATGGCGAAGGACGCCGAGCGCGTGGCCCGTCCCGCGGTCGGCCACCTCGCCGACCCGGATCGCCTGGAGCGCGTACGCGACCTGCTGGCCGAGATCGCCGGGATCATCCGGGCGCAGGGCATCACCCCCGCTTTCCATCCGCACGTCGGCACCTGGGCGGAGACCGAGGAAGAGACCCGGTTCGTCCTCGACACCGTCGACGCCTCCGTCCTCGCCTTCGGACCTGACCTGGGCCACCTGGCCTGGGCGGGCGCGAACCCCGTGCACCTCGTGCGCGAGTACGCGGACCGCGTCGCGAGCGTCCATCTCAAGGACCTGAACCTCGGCCTCGCCGCGCAGGCCAGGGACGCGGGCTGGGACTACCGCAAGACGGTCCTGGCGGGACTGTGGTCCGAACCGGGCCTCGGAAACGCCGACATCCAGGGCTTCGTCGACGCGCTGCCGGACGACTTCGACGGCTGGCTGATCGTCGAGGTCGACCGGGGAGCCCAGCCGACCCCGGAGGACAGCGTGCGGATCTGCGGGGAGTGGGCCGCACGACAGGCGTAAGCCATGACCGGCTTACGCGGAGAAGGAGCGGTACCGGTAGTGCACGGCCGGCAGCGGGACGGCCCGGGGGACAAGCGGGAGCCGAAGGAATGAGACAGGTGGAGAGAACATGCGCAAGACAATGGCGTTCGTCGGCGCCGGACTTCTGACAGCTACGGTCGCGGCCTGCGGTGGCGGCACCCAGGCCGCCGGCGGAGACAAGACCCTCACCCTCGCCGAGTCGGTCACGGCCACGCCGTGGGACCTGGCCAAGGCGAGCATGGGCCCCGAGGCCCAGTACTACCAGCCGGTGTACGACACCCTGATCCGGCTGAACACCAAGGGGGAGCCCACCCCCAACCTGGCCACCTCCTGGTCGTACGACAAGGCACAGACAACCCTGACGCTGAAGCTGCGTGGGGGAGTCAAGTTCACCGACGGCACCGACCTCGACGCGGACGCGGTGCGGGCGAACCTGCTCCACACCAAGAGCGGCACCGCCAGCGCGGCCGGTGAGATCCAGGACATCACCGGTGTCGACGTGGTCGACGCCCACACGGTGGCGATCAAGCTCAGCCACCCCACCGCGGCCCTGCTGCCCGCGCTCGGCCAGGTCTCCGGCATGATGGCCAGCCCCAAGTCCCTCGACAACCCCAAGGCCCCAGTCGGCTCCGGGCCGTACAAGCTGGACGCCTCCGCCACCACCGCCGGGCAGACGTACACCTACACGCGCGACCCCGGCTACTGGAACACCAAGGCCTTCCCCTACGACAAGATCGTCATCAAGTACCTGGCCGACCCGACCGCACGCACCAACGCCCTGCTGTCCGGCCAGCTCGACGGCGCCACCCTCAACCTCAACCGGGTCAAGACCGTCAAGGGCCGGGGGCTGAACGTCGTCACATACCAGCCCGGCGATGTCGAGGGCCTCTACATCTGGGACCGCGTCGGCAAGAAGGTGCCCGCCCTGGGCAAGCTGAAGGTCCGTCAGGCGCTCAACTACGCCTTCGACAAGCAGGCCATCATCAAGTCGGCCAAGACCGGCCTGGGCACCCCCACCACACAGCTGTTCGCCAAGGGCGAGGACGGTTACAAGGCCGCGCTGAACGACACGTACTCCTACGACCCGGCGAAGGCCAGGAAGCTGCTGGCGGAAGCCGGTTACCCGAACGGCTTCTCGGTCACCGTCCCCGACCTCTCCGCGATGTTCCCGCAGGAACAGGCCGCGCTCACTCAGTCCCTCAAGGACATCGGCATCAAGGTGAAGCTGGACAACCTGCCCGGCGACCAGGTCTTCAGCGCGATCCTGTCCGGCAAGTACGCGCTGTCGTACTTCAAGCTGGGCGCGCCGACGGCCTGGGACAAGGTCCAGTTGCAGCTGACGGCGAAGTCGACCTGGAACCCCTTCAAGTACAGCGACCCAAAGAGCGACGACCTCATCGCCCGCATCGGCAGGGCGACCGGGGCCGAGCGCGAAGCGCTCTTCGAGGAACTCAACACCTATGTCGTCGACCAGGCATGGAACGCCCCCTGGAGCGTCATCGCCAACGCGTACGCGACCGCCAAGGACGTCAAGGTGACGCCCCAGCCCGGCTCGCAGTACCCGCCGATCCACAACTACGCGCCTGCGAAATAGCCGCCGGCCCTTTCCGCCACGCGGAAGGAGGAACTGACCGTGCTCGTCTTCTTGTTCCGGCGCATCGCCGCCGGCGCCGTTCTGGTGGTCGTCGTGGCCACCGCGACGTTCCTGCTGCTGAGTCTCACGGGCGCCGACGTCGCCCGCAATGTCCTGGGCGAGACGGCCTCGCGATCCGCGGTGGCCGCCAAGAGCCACGAACTCGGCCTGGACCAGCCCCTGGTGGAGCGCTACTGGCACTGGGCCGGACAGGCCCTGCAGGGCAACCTGGGCAGCTCATGGTTCACCGGTGATTCGGTGAACCAGTCCCTGACGGACACCCTGCCTGTCACCCTCTCCATCGTGCTCGCCGGAATGCTTGTCGCGGCGGTGCTCAGCGTGGCGCTGGGCACCGCGGCGGCGCTGCGCGGCGGCTGGGTGGACCGTCTCGTGCAGTTCGCCGCGGTGCTCGGCACCGCGGTGCCCAGCTTCCTGATCGCCCTGGTTCTCGCGGTCACGCTGGCGGTCAGGCTGGGGTGGCTGCCCGCCACCGGGTATGTGGACCTCGCCACCTCCGGCACCGGCTGGCTGCGCTCGATCACCCTGCCCGCCCTGTCCCTGGCCGTCGCCGCGACCGCGGCCACCGCGATGCAGGTACGCGGTGCCCTGATCGACGTCCTGCGGGCCGACTTCGTCCGCACCCTGCGCAGCCGCGGACTGACCACCCGCAGTGTCGTCTTCCGGCACGCCCTGCGCAACGCGGCCCCGCCCGCCCTGACCGTGCTGGCGCTGCAGTTCATCGGCCTGATCGGCGGCGCCGTCGTGGTGGAGAAGGTGTTCGGCATGCCCGGCATCGGCACCCTCGCCAACTCGGCCGCCGTACGTGGGGACGCGCCCGTACTGCTCGGCACGGTCGTCGTCACCGTCGCCATCGTCGTCGCCGTCAACCTGCTGCTGGACATCGCGTACGGCTGGCTCAACCCGAAGGTGCGTGTGTCATGACCGATGCTCCCGCGGCGGCCCGACGTGACGGTCTGCTGCGCCGCACGGTGCGCGACCCGCTGGCCGTCGTCTGCCTGGTCGTCCTGGCCCTGGTGATCCTCGCGAGCCTCGCCGCCCCCCTGCTCACCGATCACGCCCCCGACCACAGCGTCCTGGAGGACACCCTCGCGCCCATGTCGGGCAGCCACCCCCTCGGCGGCGACGGCGTCGGCCGCGACGTGCTCTCCCGGCTGCTGTACGGCGGCCGCACCAGCCTGGTGGGCGGCACCCTCGCGGTCCTCGTCGCCTTCGCGGTCGGCGGTCCGCTCGGCTTGGTCAGCGGCTTCTACCGGGGCTGGTTCGACGCGGTGGCCGACTGGATCGTCAACATCATTATGGCCGTGCCCGCGATCATCGTGATGCTCGTGGTCATGGCGGCCGTCTCACAGGACCTCAACGTCGCCATGATCGTACTCGGAGTGATCATGGCCCCGATGGTCTTCCGCCTCATCCGCGCCTCGGTGCTCGCGGTCCGCGAGGAGCTGTACGTCGACGCTGCCCGCGTCTCGGGACTCGGCGACGCCCGCATCATGCGCCGGCACATCCTGCCCGTGGTGATCGCGCCGTCCGTCATCCAGGCCACCCAGGTGTTCGCCGTGGCGATCGGCATCCAGGCCGGACTCTCCTTCCTCGGCCTGGGCAAGGCATCCCAGGCCAGCTGGGGCGCGATGCTGAACGACGCGTTCACCAACGTCTACAACGCGCCCCTGCTGCTTCTGTGGCCGGGCGCCGCGATGGGCCTGACCATCCTCTCCTCCAGCCTGCTGGGCAACGCCGTGCGGGACTCGCTGGGCACGACCGAGCCCCGGGTCGTCAAACGGCGCAAGCCGGTGGCGCCCAAGGCCGCGACGGCGTCCGGGCCCTCCCCGGACCAGCTCCTCACCGTGGAGGGACTGCGCGTCACCTACGGCGAGAAGACCGTCGTCGACGGAGTGGGCATCACCGTGGCCCGCGGCGAAGTCCTGGGGCTGGTCGGCGAGTCCGGCTCCGGCAAGAGCCAGACCGCGTTCTCCGTCCTCGGACTGCTGCCGTACGAGGCCGACGTGACGGCCGACCGACTGGTCTTCGACGGAAAGGAGTTGCTGAGCCTGGACGTGACCGCCCTCAACGCACTGCGCGGACGCGGCATCGGCTACATCCCCCAGGAGCCGATGTCCAACCTCGACCCCTGTTTCCGTATCGGCGCTCAGCTCGTGGAGCCGATACGGAAACACCTCGGGCTGTCCCGGGCCGAGGCGCGCACCAAGGCGCTCGAGCTCCTCGCGCGGGTCGGCATCCCGGATCCGGAGCGCGTGTTCAGGTCGTACCCGCACCAGATCTCCGGCGGCATGGCCCAGCGCGTTCTCATCGCCGGCGCCGTGTCGTGCGACCCGCGACTGCTGATCGCCGACGAACCGACCACCGCGCTCGACGTGACCGTCCAGGCCGAGGTGCTCGACCTGATGCGCTCGCTCCAGCAGGAGCGCGACATGGGGATGATCCTCGTCACCCACGACTTCGGTGTGGTGGCCGACATCTGCGACCGGGTCGCGGTGATGCAGCGGGGCCGCATCGTGGAGACCGCGCCGGCCCGGCGGATCTTCGCATCCCCCGAGCACGCGTACACCCGCATGCTCCTCGACTCCACGCTCGAAGGCGGGCCCGCGCGCGGAGACCTTCCCGTTCCCGGCCGGCCCCTCAAGGAGGTGACGTCATGACCGCACAAGCCTCTGGAGCCTCGGCGGGCTCTCCGCTCCTCGAACTCGACGACGTCGTCGTGGAGTATCCGGGAAAGGGACGCCGCAAGAAACCCTTCCGGGTCCTGCACGGCGTCTCCCTGTCCATCGCGCCCGGCGAGACGCTCGGCCTGGTCGGTGAGTCCGGCTCGGGCAAGACGACCCTGGGCCGGGCCGTCCTCGGTCTCGCACCCGTCACCGGCGGCGAGATCCGGTACGAGGGGCGGCCCGTCTCCCGGCTGGCCAAACGGGAGCGGCGCGCGCTCAGCAAGGACATCCAGGTCGTCTTCCAGGACCCGTTCACCTCCCTGAACCCGGCCATGACGGTGATGGACATCCTCACCGAGCCGCTGCTCGTCACCGGCGTCGCCCGCACCGACGCCGAAGCCCGGGTGCAGAACCTGCTCGACCACGTCCACCTTCCACAGGACGCGGCCCGCCGATTGCCCCGCGAGTTCTCCGGCGGCCAGCGCCAGCGCATCGCCATCGCCCGCGCCCTGTGCCGCGACCCCCGGCTGATCGTCTGCGACGAACCGGTCAGCGCCCTCGACCTGACGACCCAGGCCCGGGTGCTCGACCTCTTCATCGAGATCCAGGAGACGACCGGCGTGGCGTATCTCTTCGTCACCCACGACCTCTCCGTCGTCCGGCACATCAGCCACCGTGTTGCCGTGCTCTACCGCGGCGACATCGTGGAGACGGGAAGCGCGGCGCAGGTCACGGAGCGACCCGAACACCCCTACACGAAGCGGCTGTTGCTCGCCGCACCGGTGCCCGACCCCGAGCGACAGGCCGAACGGCGTGCCGCACGGCTGAAGCTGGCCGCGTCATGATCGACGTGGTCGGCGACGACATGGCCGGCAACCGCGTGGTCGACACCCTCAACCGCTACCTCGCCCTCTGCGACGTACCCGCCGGCGCGGCGGGCGAGTTGGGCGACCTCTTCACCGAGGACGCGGTCTGGGAGGGCGGCGGAAGCGCCTACGCCGAGAAGTTCGGCCGCACCGAGGGGCGGCAGGCGATCGTCGCGATGCTCGCGGCGTATCTGCCGCCCAACCCCCACTTCCGTACGAACGTGCACCTGCTGTTCCCCGGCACCGTCGACGTCGAGAACGCGACGGCGCGGGGGAGTTGGCCGATGCAGCAGCTCTCCCGGTACGAGTCGGGGGACACCGAGGTCATGGTCGCCCGGCTCGACGTGGCCTTCCGGCTCGACCCGGACCGGCCCCGTATCTCCGCCTTCCGTACCGAACGACTCTTCACCGCGCCGCTGATAGGGGAGCGATGAACGACCGCACCATGCTCCTGACCTGTTACGCCGACACCCACGACTACGGATGGCACCACGTCGATCTGTTCGTGCACGACGCGGGGGGCCGCGAGGTCAACTGGGTGCACTGGCAGGTCGAGAAGGACGGCCCCGAGGGCGCCGACGCGGCGACCGCCCACGTCGAGCCCACCCTGCGCCGCACCAGCGACTGGCTGCACGGGGTCAGCGCCGACGGCAGCGAGTACTGGACCGCACAGGCGTCCTGGGGCGATTGAGATGTGCCTCGTGTACATCGTCGACGACGACGAGGAACTGAGCGAATCGCTGGCCTGGCTCCTCGACTCGGTCGGCATCCACTCGCGGCGCTTCAGTGACGCCGGCACCTTCCTGCGCTCCTACGACCGCGGCCGGGCCGCCTGTCTTGTCCTCGACGTCCGGATGCCCGAACTCAGCGGCTTCGGCGTCCAGGAGCTGCTGAACGAGACCGGGTCGCCGCTGCCGGTCGTCTTCGTCTCCGCGCACGGCGACATCCGGATGTCCGTGCGCGCCCTTCAGAACGGGGCCGTCGACTTCCTGGAGAAGCCGTACGACCCCCAGCACCTGCTCGACGTCGTACAGGCCGCCCAGCGCACGGCCCGCGAACGCTTCGCGCGCCGGGCCGAGCAGAGCGAGCTGCACGCGAAGCTGGGGAGTCTGACCGACCGGGAGCGGGAAGTGCTCGCGCTGTCCGTCGAAGGCGCGGCGAACAAGCAGATCGCCGGCCGGCTCGGCATCAGTGTCAAGACCGTCGACGTCCACCGGGCGCGCATCCGGGAGAAGACCGGCGCGGAGACCATCGCCGCCCTGGTCCGGGACGTCCTGCGGCTGGACCCGCGGTGAGGGGCGGCCACGACGTGGACGACGTGGACGATCCCGCCCCGTCCGACTTCCGTGCGCTGACCGAGGCGCTGAAGTACTGCGTCCTGCTCCACGACGCCCGTACCTTCGAGATCCTCTGGGCCAACCGCGCCGCCTGCGACCTGCTCGGCTGGACCGTCGACGAGCTGCGGCCGCTGAAGGCGCCGGACATGAGCAAGAACGCCCGCCAGTACAGCCGCGAACTCGGCCACCGCTGGCTCGGGCACGCCGTCGAGCACGGCATCAGCGCCACCGAGTGGTGCTACCGGTCCAGGAGCGGAGAGGAGATCCTCACCGAGGCGATCGCGATCCGCGTCGAGCTGGCCTCGCGGACCGCGGTCATGGTGCAGTTCCGGGACATCGCAGAGGAGAAGGCTGTCCGGCGTGATCTGTTCCGCACCGAGAGCAGACTGCGCGCGTTTCTGAGCGGCCTGGCGGAGGGGATCGTCGTCCTCGACGACGCCGACCGTGTGCTCTTCGCCAGCGAGTCGGCGGCCCGGCTGCTCGGCGGCGGCCTTCCCGGGGCGGACTTCACCCTCTACTGCTGCGGCGGGCCCGTACCCGAGCGCGAGGGCCGCTACCGCTTCGCCACACCCGGCGGCGAGCCCCGCTGGTACGCCGCGACCTGCCAGCACATCGAGATCGAGAGCGATCTGCGAGGCCGGATGCTCCTCTTCTACGACATCAGCGACCGCGTCCGCGCCGAGGAGCAGCACCGCCGCGACACCCAGCACCTCGACCACCTGGCCCGCTACAACGCCATGGGCGACATGGCGATGGCCATCGCCCACGAGGTGAGCCAGCCGTTGGCAGCGGCGTACAACTTCGTCGAGGGAGCACGCGGCCGACTCGGGAGCGGTGACGAGTCCGTGGCCTGGGGACTGGACAACGCCGTACGGCAGATCGAGAGGGCCCGGCGGATCCTGGGCAGCCTTCGGCAGTACGTCGGCCGCCTGGAGCAGTCCGAGCAGCTGTCCGACCTCAACGCGATCGTCCGTGACTGCGTGTACTTCATCGAACTCCGCGCCCAGGAGCACGCGGTGGCCGTCGCGTTCGACCTCACCGCCGAGCCACTGCCGGTGCGCTGCGAGAACGTGCTCATCGGGCAGGTCGTGATGAACCTCGCCTTCAACGCGGTGGACGAGACGGCGCGCCTGCCGGACGCGGAACGCCGGGTGTGGATCACCACCCGACGCAGCGAAGACGGTCGGGTGGAACTCGCCGTCCGGGACCAGGGACATGGGCCGCCCCCCGACGACCGGATCTTCGACGGTGTCTTCACCTCCAAGGAGAACGGCAGCGGCATCGGCCTCGCCCTCAGTCACCGCATCGTCACCCGCCACGGCGGCCGTATCGGTGTCCGTCCGAACCAGCCGCGCGGCGCGGTCTTCCGCTTCGACCTGCCACTCGCGGACCGGCAGCCGGGAATGCCGAACCCATGACGGACCACCGACTCCGCGTCGGCGGCGCACGGGCCGCGGAACCGCCGGGAAGAACTCGACAGCGGCGAGCGGCGTCCCGCCTTCACATGTACCGAACGGAGCTGCCATGACCGCCCGATACGAGCACGCCGTCCTCATCGACGGAACCGGAGCCGCCCCGGTGCCCGACGCGGTCCTCGTCGTGGACGACGACGGACTGGTCGCGTACGCGGGGCCGGCCGCCGCCGCGCCCCCGACACCCATGGCGACAACGGCCGACCTGGCCGGCCGCACGCTGCTCCCCGGCTTCTTCGACTGCCACGTACATCTGTGCATGACTCCCGGGCGTCCGCTGATCGCGGGCCTCGCCGCCGACTCGACGGTGGAGACCTTCGAGATCGCGGATCGACTGCGCGCCACTCTGCACGCCGGTGTGACAACCGTGCGCGACCTCGGCGGCATACCCGTCGGTTACCGGACCGCGATCGACCGGGGCCTGATCGACGGCCCCCGCCTCCAGGTCGCTGTCAAGGTGATCGGCCACACCGGCGGACATGCCGACTGCTCACTGCCCGGTGGCATGGACGCGGCCCCGCACCTCGGCGAGATCGCCGACACGGTCGACGAGGCGCGGATCGCCGCCCGGCGGATGCTGCGTGCGGGAGCGGACGTTGTCAAGGTCTGTGCCAC
Source organism: Streptomyces sp. GbtcB7 (assembly GCF_019091445.1). NCBI lineage: Bacteria > Bacillati > Actinomycetota > Actinomycetes > Kitasatosporales > Streptomycetaceae > Streptomyces > Streptomyces sp. GbtcB7. The sequence continues at coordinate 81,712 of NZ_JAGXJM010000007.1, read as the reverse complement.
CGGCGGCATGGGCAGCCCGCACGACGACCCCGACGACGAGGGACTGACGTACGACGAGCTGAGTGCCGTCGTCGACGAGGCGGCGCGGCACCGCGGGAAGCCGGTCGCCGCACACGCCCAGGGCACCGTCGGCATCCGGACCGCCCTCCGGGCCGGTGTCACCAGTATCGAGCACGGCTACGGCCTGACCGACGAACTGTGCGATCTGGCCCTGGAACAGGGCACATTCCTCGTCCCCACACTGTCCACCGTCTTCGCCCCGCTCGATCCGGCGGCGATGGCCGAACACCACTTCCGCAAGAAGAGCCGCTGGTCCGGAATCAGCAAGGAGAACATCGCGCACGCCATCGACCGGGGTGTGCCCATCGCCCTGGGCACGGACGCCGGAGTCGTCCCGCACGCCCGCAATCTGCTCGAACTGTCCCACCTGGTCGAACTGGGCATGGCACCGCTCGAAGCGATCACGGCCGGCACCCTGAACGCGGCCCGCCTCCTCGGTGTCGACGCCCGGCTGGGCTCCCTCGAAACGGGGAAAACCGCCGACTTCGTGGTCGTGGACGGGGATCCGCTCCGCGACATCGCCGTACTGGGCCGACCGGAGAACGTGGTTCTGGTCGCGCGGTCGGGACAGGTCCGAAAGGACCTCGCAGGGCTGTGCGGATAGGGGAAATCCCCTACTCGGTGCGGTCAAGTCCCAATGGCGGGCGCTTGGTTGCCGCACATAGCGTGATGACACGGCAGGCGGGAGAACCGCCCGGCTATGCGAGGAGATTCCCTCATGACGCATTTCGATCAGTTGCTGGCGGTTGTGGCGGACCGGCGGGCCGAATTCGAGGAGAAGCGGCAAGTGCCGCGTGATGTGATCGCCGATTTCAAGCGCGCGGGAATCTACCGGGCGGGCGTTCCGAAGCGATTCGGTGGCGATGCCCTGCCGCCCACCGAATTCCTCCGTCTCATCGAGCGGATCTCGGTCGTCGACGGTTCGGCCGGCTGGGTCGCGAGCTTCGGCTGCTCTGGCATCTACCTGGCCGCGCTTCCCGAGGAGACACAGGCCGAGCTGTACGCGGACGGACCCGATGTGGCCTTCGCCGGCGGACTGTTCCCGGTACAGCCCGCCGAGCGCGCCGAAGGCGGGTACCGGGTCTCCGGCCGCTGGAAGTTCGCCAGCGGCTGCAAGGGCGCGGACATCCTCGGCGTCGGCATCAAGGCCGGTGCGGGGGCGCCCGGACCGCCGCTGACCGCCGTACTGCGGCCCGACCAGGTCGAGATCGCCGAGAACTGGGACGTCATCGGCCTGCGCGGTACCGGCAGCCACGATCTGGTGGTCGACGGGGCGATCGTCCCCGAGGAGTGGACGTTCGTGCGCGGCGGCCGGCCCACGGTCGACGAGCCGCTCTACCGCTATCCGACCGTCCCGTACGCCGCGCAGGTACTCGCGGTCGTCGGTCTCGGCGTGGCCCGCGCCGCCCTCGACCATGTCATCGCCCAGGGCGGCCGTTCCGGCTACACCGGCGCCCCGAAGCCCGCCGAGCGTGCCACCTACCGCATCGCGGTCGGCCAGGCCGAGGCCCGACTCCGTTCCGCACGGGCCTTCTTCTACGAGACCACCGACGAGGTTTGGGCGACGGTCGATGCGGGGGACCCCGCGACCGCGCACCAGGCGAGCCTGCTGCGACTCGCCTCCACTCACCTCGCCAAGGCCTCCTTCGAGGTCGTACGAGCCGCGTACCAGCTCGCCGGCATTCCGGCCATCGCCGACGGCAGCCCCATGCAGCGCTATCTGCGCGACGCCTCGGTCGTACCGCAGCACGCCTTCCTCCAGGAGGGCATGTACGACGGCGCCGGCGCGGTCCTGACGGGCGTCCAGCCCTTCCCCGGCTACCTCTGAAAAGACAGGAAACCCCATGCCCGACGCACCTCTGCGCGTGCTGTTCTGCATCGGCGTCAACCAGAACTTCTTCGACCTGCCCACCGGCCAGGGCAAGACCGTCTGGGACGGCGTCACGAGCATGCTCACCCAGCTGTACGAGCTGCCCGGTGTCACCGTCCTCGGCACCATCGACGACGACCAGCACATGGTCGGCCCCTCTGACTCCTGGCCCTGGACCTGCTACGTCCTCGCCGACGTCGTCGACCAGCCCACCGTCGCCTCCGCCTGCAACCTCTTCCGCACCGTCCAGGTCGGCGAGCACGGCCTGTGGCGCTACATGAAGATCGAGGCACGTCTCGGCCGTCCGCTGCCCGAGCCGGAGGCCGCCCGATGACCCTGGACGTCTCCCCCCTCGTCGCGTCCGACCACGTCGCGGGCACCCTTTACACCGACCCGGCCCTCTTCGAGCGGGAGATGGACCGCGTCTTCCACCGCACCTGGGTGTGGGTCGCCCATGAGAGCGAGATCGCCAAGGCCGGCGACTTCAAGACGGCGTGGGTCGGCCGCCGGCCCGTCATCGTCAGCCGCGACCGCCGCGGCGGCATCAACGTCCTGCTCAACCGCTGCCGTCACCGCGGCGCCAGCGTCTGTGAGACCCCCAAGGGCAACGGCAACGGCTTCACCTGCCCGTACCACGCCTGGTCCTACGCCCTGGACGGCACCCTGCGCGGCATCCCGTACCCCGAGGGCTACGAGGACGTGGTCGAGAAGAAGGACCTGCCGCTGCAACGGCTCAAGGTCGGCACCTACGCGGGCATGGTCTTCGCGAGCTTCAGCGAGGACATCGAGCCGCTGGAGGACTTCCTCGGAGGGGCCCGGCTGTGGATCGACCGCTTCATGAAGCAGGGCGCAGGCTACCCGATCAAGGTACAGGGCGAGCACAGGTTCCGTTTCAACGGCAACTGGAAGATCCAGCTGGAGAACACCACCGACTGGTACCACTTCCCGATCGTGCACCGTTCCTGGATGTCCTCGGTGGACGCCGAGACCGCGAGCATGCTGTCGATCATGACCGACGACACCGCGGTCACCCACGCCCTCGGCAACGGCCACAGCGTCTCCGTCTCCGTCGCCGGACACGTCGACCTCGACGTCGACGACGGCACGGAGAAGCTCCAGGACCGTTTCGGCCACATCGTCGAGGAGCTGTCGAAGGAGATGCCGCCCGAGAGGGTGCGGCGCATCGTCCGCTCCCTGCATGGTGCCGGGTTCAACCTCAACCTCTTCCCGAACGTGGCCATGTCGATGTCCTTCTTCCGCGTGCTGCGCCCGATCTCGGTCGCGGAGACGGAGATCCGGCACGTGGCGCTCGGGCTGGACGGCGGCCCGGAGATCGTCAACCGCGAACGGCTGCGCATCCACGAGCACTTCCAGGGCCCCTTCGGCTTCGGAAGCCCCGACGACGCCGAGGCGTGGAACCGCGTCCAGCGCGGGGTGGCCGGCGGAGTCGACATGCCGATCCTCGTCAACCGCGGCCTCGGCCGCGAGAAGCCCGACGACCTCGGACAGCCGACCTCCCACGCGACCGACGAGACCGGGATGCGGGAGGCGTACACGATGTGGAAGAGGATGATGACCGATGGCAACTGAGGCTCTCGGCACGGCAGTCGAGCTTCCCCTGGACGACCCCCGCGCACTCGCCGCCGTCTCCCTGATCTGGCGCGAGGCCCATCTCCTCGACAGCCGCCGCTACGAGGAGTGGGACGGCCTGTGGGCCGAGGGCGGCGAGTACGTCGTCCCCATCGACCGTGAGACGACCGACTTCGCCGCCACGCTCAACCTGGTCTACGACGACGACCGGATGCGTCGTATGCGCATCGAGCGCCTCACCGGAGGGTTCTCCATCTCCGCGTCCGCCGCGGCCCGCACGGTCCGCTCGGTCTCCCGGTTCGTGGTGACCGGCCGCGAGGACGACGCGATCGAGATCTGCTCGGCGCAGATCCTCGTCGGGCACAAGCGCGAGGAGACGTTCGTCCTGGCCGCCGACGTCACCCACCGGATCGTGTTCGGGGCGGACGGCCCGCGCGTCTCCCGGAAGATCGTGCGGCTGGTCAACTCCGAGGAGGCCGTCACGGCGTCGGGGTTCCTGCTGTGAGCCCGCACGAGGACGACGGCACCCGGCGCGTCGCGCTGGTGACGGGCGCGGCCCGCGGCCTGGGCGCCTGTATCGCCGGGCGGCTGTACGACCGCGGCTACTGCGTCGCGTTGACCGACCTGGACGAGGAGGCCGCGGTGAAGGCGGCGGCGGACCTCGACCCGGAGGGCCGCTACGCCGTCGGGCTCGCACTGGACGTACGCGACAAGGACGCCTTCGCCCGGGTCCGCGACCGGCTCGTCGCACACTGGGGTGCCGTCCACGTGCTGGTCAACAACGCGGGCCACGCCAAGGCCGAAAAGCTGATGGAGATCAGCCCCGAGAGTTTCGAGGCGGTCGTCTCGACCAACCTCAACGGTACGTTCTTCGGCTGCCAGGTCTTCGGCGCCCACTTCGCCGAGCGCGGCTACGGACGCATCGTCAACATCGCCTCGCTGGCAGGCCAGAACGGCGGCACGGCGACCGGCGCGCACTACGCGGCGGCGAAAGGGGGAGTGGCCACCCTGACGAAGGTGTTCGCCCGTGAACTCGGTCCGCACGGGGTGACGGTGAACGCCATCTCGCCGGGACCCCAGGACCTGCCGGTCGTCCGCGAGATGGTCCCGCCGGACGTCCTCTCCGCGATCGAACAGGCCGCCCCCGTACGGCGGTTGGGACGCCCACGGTTCATCGCCGACATGGCCGTGCTGCTCGCCTCCGAGCACGCGGACGCGGTCACCGGAGCCTGCTGGGACGCCAACGGCGGCCTGTACATGCGCTGACAGCGCCGTCAGCTCCCGATCCGACCCCGAAGGCAGACGGATGTTCCCTGTCACCGTCACCGACACCCACCACGAAACCGACACGATCAAGGTCCTCCGGCTCGTCCGCCCGGACGGCGTACCCCTCACCCCGTACGCGTCCGGCGCGCACATCGACGTCACCGGCCCCACCGGGATCACCCGCTCCTACTCGCTGTGCGGGCCGCCGGACGACCCCGGTGCCTACACCATCGCCGTCAAACGCGAGGAGAACTCCCGCGGCGGTTCCCAGGCCCTGCACGACAAGACCGAACCGGGCACCGAGCTGACCGTCGGCGCGCCCCGCCAGCTCTTCGGCCTCGCCCCCGACGCGGCCGAGCACCACCTGGTCGCGGCCGGCGTCGGGATCACGCCGCTGCTGGCGATGGCGTACGAACTGCACGGCAGGGGAGCGGAGTTCACGCTGCACTACGTGGCGAGGAGCCGGGCGGAGGCGGCCTTCGCCGGACTGCTGGAGGAGTCCGCCTTCGCCGAGCGCGTGGTCCGCCACTTCGGGCTCGGCCGGAAACCGACCGGTGCCGCGCTCGCCGCGGAGCTGACCGGTCTCGCTGCGGACGCCCATGTCTACACTTGCGGACCGCACGGCTTCATGACGTACGTCCGTGAGGTCGCCGCACCCCGCGTGCCGGAGGAGCGGATCCACTCGGAACTGTTCCAGGCCGGTGAGCCCTTGGACGCGGGCGGGGCATTCGAGGTCGAACTCGACACCGGTGAGATCTACACGGTGCCGCCCGGGAAGAGCATCGCCGAGGTGCTGGAGGACAACGGGGTCCCACTGGAGACCTCCTGCCGCGAGGGCATCTGCGGGACCTGTGTCCTGCGCGTGGTCGAGGGCGAACCCGACCACCGCGACCACTGTCTGTCCGCCAAGGAGAAGGCGGCCGGAGACCAGATCGCCGCTTGTGTGTCACGGGCGAAGTCGTCGCGGCTGGTGGTCGAGCTGTGGTGAGCAGTCCGAACAGTCCGAACAGTCCGACTACTCCGATGTACGACAACGAGAGGAGGGGTGAAGCCGTGCCCCCCAGCCGGACCGACTTCCGCGAGGCGATGGCCCACCTCCCGGCAGCCGTGAACATCCTGACCACGGACGGCCCGAACGGCCGGTGCGGCATCACCCTCAGCGCCGTCTGCTCGGTGACCGACGACCCGCCGACCGTCCTGGTGTGCGTGAACCGCGGCAGCGCCATGCACGACGTCTTCCGTGCGAACGGACGCGTGGGTCTCAACGTCCTCGGCGGAGAGCAGCAGGAACTCGCCCTGCACTTCGCGGGAGCCACCGAGGTGGCCATGGCCGAACGCTTCACCTGGGACGTCTGGGACCGCACCCAAGATGTCCCGGTCCTCAAGGACGCCCCGGTCACGGCGATCGGCACCATCAAACACACCGTCCCCATGGGCTCCCACAGCGTGCTGTTCGTCGACATCGAACAGATTCGCACCCGCTCCGGAGGCCAGAGCCTCGTCTACTTCAACCGGACGTTCCACCGCCTCGACGCCCCGCCCCTGGTGGCGGAAGGCGCGCAGTCGTGACGGCCGGCCGCGGGGCAGCGGTGGACGACGCGCTGCGCCGCCTGGAGAAGACGGAGCCGGACATCCGCGCGTGGGTCCGGGTGGACGCCGACGGAGCACGTGCGGCTGCCGAGTGGGCACCGGACGGACCGCTCAGGGGCGTGCCGTTCGGGGTCAAGGACATCATCGACGTCGCCGGACTGCCCACCGAGTGCGGCTCCCCGCTGCGCCGCGGAAGGACAGCCGAGCACGACGCCTGGCTGGTGGACCGGCTGCGCGGGGCGGGCGCCGTGCCCCTCGGCAAGACGGTGACGACCGAGTTCGCGTACTTCCAGCCCGGCCCCACCCGCAACCCGCACGATGTGGCCCACACGCCGGGCGGCTCGTCCAGCGGCTCGGCCGCCGCCGTCGCGGCCGGCGTGGTGCCCCTCGCGCTGGGCTCACAGACCGCGGGCTCACTGACCCGGCCCGCCTCCTTCTGCGGCGTCGCCGGATATGTCGCAGCGGTCGGCGCCTGGCCGACGACCGGAATCACCGGCCTCAGCCCGACCCTGGACGCACCAGGACTGCTCACCGAACGGGTGGACGAGCTGGCCGCGGCCGTGGCAGCCGTCGACGGCACGCGATCCGAGACCCCGGACACGGTACGGGTGCTGGTGTGGCCCGGCACGGAGCTGGCCGACGTCGATCCGGCGATGCTCGACGCGTTGCGGAGCACCGTCCGGGCCCTGGCCGCCGACGGCGCGGAAACGGACGAACTCGCGGGACGGGTCCGTACGCCGGAACTCGCCGAGACGCACGCCACGGTCATGGCGTACGAGGCCGCCCGCTCCCTCGCAGCCGAGGCGGAACATCCCGAATCCCTGAGCCTGCACCTGAACGACCTCCTGGCGCGCGGGCGCGACACCGCGCCGGACGAGTACCGGGCAGCGCTCGCCGTCAGGCTCGAAGCCCGCACCCGGATCCTCGAACTGCTCGACCGCGCTGACGTGATCCTGGGCCCGGCGGCCCCCGGCCCCGCCCCGCTCGGCCTGGACGCCACCGGCAGCCCGGTCCTGAGCCGGCCCTGGCAGCTGCTTGGCCTCCCCGTCGTGACCATCCCCGGTCACCGGGACCCGTACGGCATGCCGCTGGGCCTGCAACTGGTCGGCCACCCCGTGCGCGTGGGCCGCCTGCTCGGCATCGCCCGGCGCGTCGAGGAGACCATCCGATGAAGATCACCGCGATCGAGACCGTCCCGTACGCGATCCCGTACACCAAGCCGCTGAGGTTCGCCAGTGGCGAGGTGTCCACCGCCGAACACGTCCTGGTCCGGGTGCACACCGACGAGGGACTGACCGGCGTGGCCGATGCCCCGCCCCGCCCTTTCACGTACGGCGAGACACAGGCGTCCGTGATCGGCGTGATCGAGAAGATCTTCGCGCCGCAGCTGGTGGGCGCGGACGTGTTCGCCCGTGAGCGGATCCACGCCCTGCTGCATCGCACGGTGGGCAACCCGGCGGCCAAGTCGGCCCTGGACATGGCTCTTTGGGACCTCACGGGCCAGGCCCTGGACCGGCCCGTCACCCAACTGCTGGGCGGCTGGACCGACCGGATGCGGGGCAGTCACATGCTCGGCTTCGACACGCCTGGGCGGGTGGCCGACGAGGCGGTGCGGATCCGGGACACCTACGGCATCACGGTCTTCAAGGTGAAGGTGGGCCGTCGCCCCGCCCGCCTCGACCTCGACGTCTGCCGGGCGCTGAGGGAAACCCTCGGCGACGAGACCGAGTTGTACGTCGACGGCAACCGTGGATGGACCGCCTCGGAAGCGGCGGCCGCACTGCGCGAACTGGACGCGCTCGGCATGACCCTCGCCGAGGGGCTGTGTCCGGCCGACGACGTCCTCGGCCGGCGATGGCCCGTCGGCCAGAGCCGCATTCCCTTCGTCGCGGACGAGTCCGCCACCACACCGGCCGAAGTGACCCGCTCCCTGCTCGACGGCGCCGCCACCGCAATCAGCGTCAAGACGGCCCGCACCGGCTTCACCGACTCCCAGCGCGTGCTGTTCCAGTGCGAGGGGATGGGGGCCGAGGTGGTGATGGGCAACCAGATCGACAGTCAGCTGGGCACGGTGTGCACCGTCGCTTTCGGCGCCGCCCACGCCGCGTCGTCCCGCCGGGCCGGCGAACTCTCCAACTTCCTCGACATGAGCGACGACCTGCTCACCGAACCACCCGTGATCACCGACGGGACACTCACCGTCCGTGACCGACCCGGGCTGGGCGTCGCGATCGACGACGCCAAGCTCGCCCGCTACCGCCAGGACCACTGACACCCCCGCTTCCCAAGGAGCCTCACACCATGTCCGACACCATCCTCAAGGCCACGGCCGCCGGATCCGGGGCCTCGGCCACGGAACGCTTCCTCAACGACAAGACCGGTGAGTCCGGGCCGCGTTCCGACGCCGCACGGGTCAACACCCTGGTCACCGAGGTGATCACCGCCGTCCACGATGTCATCCGCCGCCACCAGGTGACGTACGAGGAGTACAACGCCCTGAAGCCCTGGCTGATCTCCGTCGGCCAGGACGGCGAGTGGCCGCTCTTCCTCGACGTGTGGATCGAACACGTCGTCGAGGAGGTCGCCTCCGCGGCCCGCGAGGGCAGCAAGGGCACCATCGAGGGCCCGTACTACGTACCCGGCGCCCCCACGCTGCCCAGCGTCAGCACCCTGCCGATGCGGGACGCCGAGGCCGGTACCCGGCTCCTCTTCCAGGGGCAGGTCACCGGCGTCGACGGCAAGCCGCTGGCCGGTGCCCTGCTGGAGATGTGGCAGGCCGACGACGACGGGCTGTACGCACAGTTCGCGCCCGGCATCCCGGAGTGGAACCTGCGGGGCGGCGTCGTCACCGACGACGAGGGCCGGTTCGCGGTTACCACCATTCAGCCGGCCCCCTACCAGATTCCCACCGACGGCTCCTGCGGCCGGCTCATCGCCGCGGCCGGCTGGCACGCCTGGCGTCCCGCCCACCTGCACCTGAAGGTTTCGGCGCCCGGACACGAACCGCTCACCACGCAGCTCTACTTCAAGGACGGTGCCCACATCCAGGACGACGTGGCCTCCGCGGTGAAACCCGAACTCGTCCTCGACCCGCGGCCGAACGGCACGGGCGTCAAGGAGTCCACGTACGACTTCGTCCTCGACCCCAGCTCCTGACCGCCGTACGCCATCGCCCCACACGACCGTCGCCAGGAGGACGCCGTGCTTTTCGCCGTCCGGATGACCGTGAACCTGCCGCCCGACCTGGATGCCGGCCTCAGGGACGCAACCCTCACCGCCGAGAAGGAGTACGCGCAGAAGCTCCAGGAGTCCGGTGAGTGGCTGCACCTGTGGCGCTGCGCCGGCCAGTACGCGAATCTCAGCATCTTCGACGTCACCGGCAACGACCGGCTCAACGACATCCTGTGGGGCCTGCCACTCTTCCCCTATATGGACGTCACCGTGACGCCGCTGGCCCGGCATCCTTCCGCCATCAACTGACGCCGGTCTCGAATGCCTGCCCCAACGGGCCGGCTGTCTGGGCTCGTTGGAGCAGGTACGAGGAGATGGGAATCTCCTCGACAGCGGGTCGGAGACAACCGTGTTCCGGCTCTGGTCAAGGTGTTCCTCAAGGTGGGTACCCATCGCCGGAGCGGGAGTCCTCGCCGCGGCAGCGGCCGTGACGACGGTGACCGTCGCCCCGGCACGAAGGGCATCGCCGCGGCGTTGAGTCCTCGTCCTCCCAGGAGCCGACCATCAGCCCGGTCTCTGTCGTTCCTGACGCGCGGGCAGGCGGGGAAGGAGACGGGCAGCGCGGGCGATATAGTTGCTAGGGGCAATGAAGTGGGCTGTGGGCTGCTGCCCGCGCTGGACGCCCGTCACGGGATTGGACGCCCGCGATCTGCCACGAAGGCGTGGCGGCCCAACCGTCGCCCTGCTGCTCTTTCATGGGTCCGGCACGGCAATGACCCGGTGAAGGAGTACGCATGCAGGTGACTGGAGTCGAACAGAGGAACGCCTGGCGGGCTCGCACTCAGCCGCCGGTGGAGGAGGTACGGGCGGGCGTGTGGTCGGTGCCGGTGCCCATTCCGGACAGTCCGCTGCGCTACACCCTGTGTTACCTGCTGACAGGTGACACGGGGTTGCTGGTGGTCGATCCCGGTTGGGAGTCGGACGAGGGGTGGGACGCGCTGGTCAAGGGCATGAAGGAGGCGGGTGCCGGGCCGGAGGACGTGACCGGGATTCTGGCAACCCATGTGCATCCCGATCACCACGGGCTGAGTGCCCGGCTGCGGGAGGCGTCGGATGCCTGGGTGGGCATGCACCCCGCCGAACGGGACTCACTCCCCGCCCGCGTCTGGCAGTCCGCCGGCGCGTCCGAGGGCGACCGGGTCTGGCTTTCGAAGGCGGGCGTTCCGGCGGATGTGGCCGCCGAGTTGGCGATGAGCCGGGAGGGGATCGCCCGGTTCTTCGGTATGCCGGAACCGGACCTGTTGCTGGAGGGCGGGGACGCGGTCCCGCTGCCCGGCCGGCGGTTGACGACGGTGTGGACGCCGGGCCACACGCCCGGCCATGTGTGCCTGTACGACGCCGACGAGGACATACTGCTCACCGGGGACCATGTGCTGCCGCGGATCAGCCCGAACATCGGGCTGGCCTCGTCGAGCCCGGCCTCGCCCCTGGCCGACTATCTGAGGTCCCTCGAACAGACGGCGCGTTACGACTCCGCCGAGGCCCTGCCGGCTCACGAGTACCGTTTCCGCGGCCTGGCCTCCCGTACCGCCGCGTTGCATGGACACCACGAGGAGCGCTGCACGGAGATCGTGGACGCGCTGGCCGAACTCGGCACCGCCACCGCCTGGCAGCTGACGGAACGCCTGACCTGGTCGCGCGGCTGGGACGCACTGCAGGGCAGACTGCGCCGCTTCGCGCTGGACGAGACACTGGCGCACCTGGTGTTGCTGGTGGACCGCGGTCGGCTGACCCGGCAGCAGGCGTCGGCGGACGGCCCCGTGCTGTACGGCCCCGGGGCCGAGAGCCTGTCGGGTGGTCGCTGACCGGGTGTCCGGCCGGGGCCTGGCGGGCACGCTCGCCGCGTTGCCGAAACGCCCCGGTAGCTCCGCTGCTCGGAAGCGCTTGCTCCGCATGCCCGTACGCATGACGGAAACGGAGAATTCTCAACTGGCAACGGGTGAAGCCGTGGATCTCCCGGGCTCCCGGGGCCTCGTCCAGCAGGCGCCGCGCCCTGGTGCTGTCGTGCCGCCCGGGCGGCCCCCGCTACCGCGTGAACTCATGCCTCCCCGGCGGCACTTCGACGTTCGTGCCGTCCGGCAGCCGGACCTCGGCACTGGTGCCGGCGGGGACGGTGACGCCGAGGTGGAAGGTGCCGTCCTGGGAGAGGTGCCAGGCAGCGGCGATCCGCCCGTAGGGACAGTGGTGTTCGGCTGCGGCGCGGCGCAGTCCGCCGCCGGGCCTGGGCTCGACGAGGAAGCCGGGTGCCGGGCTCGAGCGGGCGGATGCCGGCGGTGTGCGTATGCAGGAAGGAGATCACGGCACCCTTGCTTGTAGTGGTTCAGGGAGCCCTGCGGGGGGCCGTCCTCGGTGATGCCCTCCCAGCACTCCCAGATCGTGGTCGCGCTCCGGTCGAGCATGCCGAGCCAGGACGGTGGGGTGCGTTGGAGCAGCAGCGCGTAGGCGAGGTCCAGGTGGCCGTGGTCGGCGAGGACCGGCAGCAGGTCGGGGGTGGCCAGAAACCCCGTACCGAGGTGGGTGTCCGCCTTGACGACCAGTGCGGCAAGCCGGTCGGCCACCCGCCCGCGCAGTTCCTCCGGTACGAGTCCGAAGGCCAGGCCGCGTACGTAGCCGGCCTGCGTATCGGGGATGAGTGTGCCGTCCGGGGCGAGGCAGACGGCACGCCACGCGCGCAGGGCGCCGGCCGCGATCTCCGCGTAACGGGTGGCGTGCTCCCGCTTGTCGAGCAGTCGCGCGAGGCGCGCCAGGAGGTCAGCCGAGCGGTGCAGGTAGGCGGTGGCGAACGCTGATTGTCGACTCGCTGGCCGCCACCGACAAGCAGGCGATCACCCTCACCGGCGATCACTACCTCCAGAACGAGGGAGCCCGGGACGAACTCACCGACCTGATCGTGTCGTGGGTGAGCGAACACTCCTGACCGAAGAACAGACTGAGGCACCCCGCGACCGTGGAGGATCACGATGCCGTTCTACCGTTCCGTGGGCGAAATCCCGCGCAAGCGCCACACCCAGTTCCGTAGGCCCGACGGAGGGCTCTACCGCGAGGAACTGATGGGGACCGAGGGTTTCTCCTCCGACTCCGCGCTGCTGTACCACATGTACGCGCCGACCGATCTGGTCGCCGTCGAATCCTGGGACCTGGCTGACGAGCGCATGGCCAACCATCCGTTGCTGCCCCGGCTGGCGCAGACCCACAAGCTGGACGTGGGGAGGGGACGCGGTCACCGGCCGCCGCCTGCTCGCGGCCAACCAGGACGTGCGGGTCGGCTACGTCGCCGCCGACCGGCCCAGCCCGCTCTACCGTAACGCCATCGGCGACGAGTTGTACTACGTAGAATCCGGCAGTGCGCGGGTCGAAACCACCTTCGGGGTGCTCGACGTCGGCGAAGGCGACTATGTGGTCATGCCGACGTCGACCACCCACCGCTGGGTGCCCGTCGGTGAGGAGCCGGTGCGACTGCTGATCGCGGAGTCCACCGGCACCATCCGCGCGCCGAAACGCTACGTCTCCGAGCGTGGCCAGTTCCTGGAGAACTCCCCCTACTGTGAAAGGGACCTGCGGTCCCCCGTGGAGCCGCACGTGGTCGAGGGCGGTCACGTCGACGTCCTGGTCCGTCACCGGGCCGGCGGCACCCGCTACACCTACGCCCACCACCCTTTCGACGTGGTCGGCTGGGACGGTTGCCTCTACCCGTACGTCTTCAGCATCCACGACTTCGAGCCGGTCATCGGCCGCATTCACCAGCCGCCGCCGACCTTCCAGACGTTCGAGGGCCCCCATTTCACGGTCTGTTCGTTCGTACCGCACAAGACCGAATACCATCCCGACGCCGTCATCGTTCCCTACGCGCACGCCAACGTCGACTCGGACGAGCTGATGTTCTACCCCAGGATGAGGGCGGTCGGGAACCCGGGGGAATCCGGTATCGGACTGGGATCGGTCACCTTGCACCCGGCCGGGTTCGTCCACAGTCCGTTCCCCGGTGAACTGGAAACAGCGGTCGACATCTACAACAAGGGGCTCATCGAGATCAAGAACGCGAACGCCGTCATGATCGACACCTTCCGGCCGCCCGAACTCGGTGAGGGCGCGCTCGCCACCGAGGACGCCACGTACTACCTGAACTGGCGCAACTCCTGACCTGCCGGATGCGCCGTTCGTCAAGCCGGCCGGGTCCGTCCGGTGCGCGGCTGCCCGGGCCACCCATGACTCCGGGGCCTGATGACCACGCGGTCATCAGGCCCCGGAGTCATGGGCTCAGATCCTGTCGGGCGCCCGACAGGAGCTGAGCCCATGACCGGCGAGACCGTACGTCCAGCCCGTGGCAGGAACCGAACACGCCGACCAGGACCGGTGGCGTCGCGCCATCGTCCGCGGCGGACGGCCCTTCCCCGCGACACCGCTCCGATCGCACGGATGTCCACGTCATGACGTGCTTCCGCCGGTGGGAGCGGCGGCCGGGGCGCTGCCGGGCCAGTCGGCTGCCTCGGCGACCAGAGTGCGGTAAGCGCGGACCGCCCGGGGCAGGTTGACGCCGACCACACCGCACACCTGGGCGTCCTTGCGGTAGAGGGCGATCAGTCTGCGGTCGGCCGGGCTGCCCTCGACGATCCGTACCTCGTCAGCGCCGCGGGTGGTGCCATGGATCTGGATCTTCAGGTCGTACTGGTCGGACCAGACGTAGGGGACGGGGGCGAAAGGGCGGGCGGCCTCCGGTCCGGCGAGGATGTTGCGGGCCACGGCCAGGCCCTGCTCGGCGGCGTTGGTCCGGTGCTCGACGCGGGTCGGCCGGCCGGTGCGCGGGTGCGGCCAGCAGGCGATGTCGCCGGCCGCCCACACCCCCGACCCGGCGTACAGGGTCTGGTCGCACTCGACGCCGTTGCCCACCGGGACGCCGCTGCCCGCGAGCCAGGCGGTGTTCGGCCGGGCGCCGATGCCCACCAGTACCGCGTCCGCGTCCAGGACCCGTCCGTCCGCCAGCCGTACCCCGCTCGCCCGGCCGCCGCCGGACACGACCCCCTCGACCAGGACGCCGGGCTCGATGCGCACCCCGTGTTCGCGGTGCACCCGCCCGAGCATCGTCCCGAGCCGGTGGCCGAGCGTGTCGGCCAGCGGTACCGCGGCATTGCTGACCATGGTGACCTCGGCACCCAGTTCCCGGGCGACGGCCGCCGCCTCGGCTCCGACGAACTCAGACCCGACGACCACCAGCCGGGGCTTGGCGCGCAGCACCTCCCGGAAGGCCAGGGCGTCCTCCAGCGTGCGCAGCACATGCACCCCGGCCACCCCCTCGGTCCCGGGCAGCCGGCGGGCGGCGACCCCGGTCGCCGCCACCAGCGTGTCGTAGCCGACCCGGGTGCCGTCGGAGAGCGCGACCTCCCTGTTGCGGGTGTCCAGCGCCATGGTCCGTACACCCAGCCGCAGATCAAGGCCGAGCGCCTCGACGGCCTCGGGCGCGCGCAGCAGCAGACGCCCGGCGTCCCAGTGGCCGGACAGCAACTGCTTGGACAACGGCGGTCGGTCGTACGGCAGGTGTTCCTCCTCGCCGATCAGGGTCACTCGCCCGGTGAACCCCTCCCGCCGCAACCCCTCCGCCACGCTCAACCCGGCCGCCGAGGCGCCCACCACCACAACTCGGGCAGGCGCGTTCATGCCCGTACTCCGACCGTCCCGCACATGGCGTGATCCTCCTCGCGGGTCATACGTCGTAGCCGGCGAAGCCTCGGCCATTCCTGCGGCCGAGGCGCCCGGCGGTGATCACGCGGCACGGCATCGCCGGGGGTGCGTACAGCGGCTCCTGGCCCGAGCCCATCCCGACGCGCTGACGAACCGGACCGGGTGCCGCGTGCGGTACAGCCGCGCGGCGGTGCCAGGGGACACGAACGCTCCCCGCGTCCGTCTGCCGCGCCCGTGAACGGCGGGCGGTTGCGACAAGAGGCATAGTAGGAGGCCCTAGTAAACGGGGGGAGTGGGGATCGTAAAATGTGGCACTCGGCGCCCTGCGGGAGCTGGTGCCGCTGGGCTTGAGGAGCGGGGGCCGGTTCCTCGGGGAACCGGGTGCTCCAGTGGGAGTCCGTGTCCTGGGCCGGTCGTTCGCACGGCGCAGCCGCGCAGATCGCCGGCGCGGCGGTCGCTGAAGGCGTAGCGCGCCGTCCCCGGAAGTCATCGGGCGCCCGGCCCTGCGGCGGTGCCCCGGTTCGGGCGTCGGGACGAACCCCGGAGGTCCGGCCGCCCGGGGAGGCGCCGGGTCGCCGGACCTCCGGCGCCCTCACCCCTCCAGCAGGTGCTCGGGCACCCAGCAGCCGTGGAAGGCGAAGTGCACGCGGAACGGCAGCTTCGCGGTGGCGACGGGGCCGTCCTCGAGCCTCTCGGTGTCCAGGACGAGCAGTTCGTTGAGCATGGTGTCCCAGCGGTTGGCGAGCATCAGCAGATAGCCGTCGCCCTCGGGGGCTCCGTCGTACCGGGGCATGAAGACGGCCTCCTGGGCGGAAGAGGTGGGTCCGAGGACGTGAGTGGAGATGACCTGGGACTTCTCGAAGTCGTACCGGATGACCGTGTTGAGGCCCAACGGGCCGTGCAGGACATCGGGGTGGGTCTGGCCGGCGCCGCGGGCGAGGACGAAGCCGACGCGGTTGGCGCCGGTCTCGAAACGGTCGTCTATGACCGGGAACTCGGTGTACTCGGGGAGGAGGATCTCCTCGCCGAAGGTGCCTTCCGCGTAGTCGAGGGTCCAGCGTCGTACCAGGGTGGCGGAGGCGAGGGGGTCGAAGTCGTTGCCCAGGGTGTCGGGGTAGGGGTAGGGATTGTGAAAGCCCTCGGCGATGCTGCCGTCGATGGTGATCGTCGTACCGTCGTTGTGGGCGTTGAAGAAGTGGAACGCGAACCGGGGCGGCGCGCTGACATAGCGGATGTCCTTCGCGGTGCCGTAGCGCGGCATGATCGCGAACTGGGTGCCCTTGGTGGGGTCCCACTGCCAGTGCTTGCCGCCGGCCCTGATCCGGTCCAGTTCGGCGACGGCGGGCATGAAGGGGAAGACCACATAGTCGTCGGTCACCAGGAAATCGTGCATGAAGCCGCAGTACGGTCCTTCGAACCAGGCCTCATGGATGATCTTCCCGTGCGCGTCGGCGACGTAGTAGGCGACGTTCCGGGTGGCCAGGCCCCTGGCCTCGTAGCCGAAGAAGAACTGCTCGCCGGTCCTGGGGTCGGTCCGGGGGTGGGCACTGAAGGTCTCGCTGGTGACGGCGCCGCCGAAGTCGTAGGGGCCGATCGTCTCCAGCGTCGCCGGGTCCATCTCGACCGGCAGCGAGTCCTCCTTCAGCGCCAGCAGCTTGCCCGCGTGGAAGTACGCGGTGGTGTTCGCCGTCCCGGCCGACTTGCCGCGGACCGAGAAATCGTCGGTGTAGGGGCTGCGGTAGGCGCCGAACAGGGAGCGGCGGGCGGCGCGTTCCAGCTTCAGCTTCTCGGTGAGGACGTAGCGGCTGCGGTAGTCGACGTGGCCGTCGGCGAAGGTGAACATGCGCATGAGGCCGTCGCCGTTGAAGACGACGTCGTCGCCGAGCCGGTTGGGCAGTTGGGGGTCGGGGCCGAGCTGGTAGAGGCGGCCGTTGAGCGCGGCGGGGATCTCGCCCTCCACCTCCAGTTCGAAGACATCGGCCTCGATGCGGGACGGGCTGAGCCAGCCGCCGTACACCGGTACGTCCGGGAACCGGCTGGGCGGCGGCGGAAACGCGGATGCGTTCGACATTGAACCCTCCTCGGGCAGGGCGCGCGGCCGGCACCCTTCGCGCGTCGATCCTTCAGGGGAACGGTCTGGGACACGCGGGGTGAACTACCTGATGCGCTACCTGTTCGCCGCTGCCGTCACCCAGGCGGCGACCTGGGCACGGGAGGTGAACCCGAGCTTGGTGAAGATCCGCTGGACGTGGCCGTCGACCGTGCGGGGCGAGACGACCAGGGTGGCGGCGGCCTCACGGTTGCTCATGCCCTGGGCGATCAGCCGGGCGACCTCCTGCTCGCGCCGTGACAGGTCCTGCGGTGCCGAGACGGGGGCGGGGGCGGGGGTGGAAGCGGGGGCGACACGGGGGGTGGCGGGGGCTTCGCGGCCGACGGCGAGAGCCCTGTCGATGGCTTCGGCGGCGGAGCATCGTGAGCCTTCGTCCCTCAGCACGTGGAAGCGGCTCTCTCCGAGCCGTTGCGCCGCGCTGCTGCCGCAGTCCTGACTGAAGAGGGCCGGGCGGACCCCGAACGCCTCGATGGAGCTGCCGAGTTCGCTCCATACCGACTGTGCCGCGCCGAGCAGCCCGGCGGCGGTGTCGTACTGCTCGTCCGCCGCGGCGATCCACGCCAGCAAATCGATGCACAGGGACGCCCCCATGTGGTTGCCGAAGTCCCGGTGCACCGCCAGCGCCTCCCGTGCCCGCCGGGCGGCCGGCCGCAGCAGGCCGCGGCGCCATTCGTCGAAGGCCAGGGCGTACAGAGCGAACGAGCGGGCCCACTGTTCGCGGTACTCCTCGCTGGTGCGCAGGATCCGCTCGCAGACTTCGGCGCTGCGGTCGCTGTCCCCGATGTCGGCCAGTGCCACGGCGAGCTGGAAGAGGGTTTCCAGGAGGCCGGTGGTGTCGTCGGCGTCGGCGTGTCCGGTCGCCGCCTCCTCGTACCGGGAGACCGACGCCTCCAGGTCTCCCCGGAGCATGAGGATGGTGCCGGAGACCTGCGCGATGTAGGCGTCGACATTGCCGTCCTCCAGCCCGGCGGCTGCTTCACGGCATTCCTCGATCCGGCGCTCGGCGGTGGCCCGGTCACCCTGGATCACAGCCATCGAAGCGGCGAGCCACAGCGCGTTCGCCCGTGCCGCCGAGGTTTCCGTCGTCCGGGCCAGGGCGTGTTCCAGCCGGCGGCGGCCCTGGCCGAGCGGACCGCCCACGGTCCAGTGGAATCTCAGGGCCGACGCCAGGCGCAGCTCGGCCTCCGCGTCCCCGGGGCCGGTCGTGGGGCATTCCAGCGCGCTCGTCAGGTTGCCGTGCTCGGTGCGCAGCAGGGTCAGTGCCGCGAGCTGTCGTGGGCCGCACCAGTCCTTCAGTGTCCGCTCGGCCAGGCGCAGGTAGAAGTCACGGTGCCGGCGCCGGATCGGGTGTTCCTCGCCGGCTTCGCCCAGGCGCTCCGCGCCGTACTGCCGGATGGTGTCCAGCATCCGGTAGCGCATGCCGGCGCCGTCCCGGGCCGGGGGTTCGGCGGTGATGACCGACTGGGCCACCAGATGGTGCAGCAGGTCGGCCACGGACGCGGCCCGCAGGCTGTCGTCCGCGCAGACGGATTCGGCCGCTTCCAGGTCGAATCCGTCCGTGAAGACCGATGCCCTGGCCCACAGACGGCGCTCTTGGGGTGAGCACAGGTCGTGGCTCCAGTCGACGAGCGCGCGCAGGGTGCGCTGTCGGGGCGGCGCCGCCGCCCTGCCGTTCGTCAGCGTCGCGAACCGGTCCTCCACCCGGTCCGCGACCTGCTCCACCGACAGGGAGCGCAGCCGGGCCGCCGCCAGTTCCACGGCCAGCGGAATGCCTTCCAGGCGGGCGCACAGCCGGGCCACCGCCGCGTGGTTGTCCGCGGTCACGCGGAAGTCGGGCCGGACCGCGGTGGCGCGTTCCGCCAGGAGCGCCACCGTCTCGTACAGGAGCAGGGCCTCCGGTGACGGCGGCCGGCCGGGGCCGGGAAGCGACAGGGGCGGGACGGTGACCACCTGCTCGCCTTCGGCGCCCAGGACGCGGCGGCTGGTGGCGATGATCCGCACGCCGGGGGCGTGCCGCAGCACGTGCTCGGCCAGGGCCGCGCCGGCGTGTGGCACATGTTCGCAGTTGCCCAGCACCATCAGCAGCCGCCGGGTCCTCAGGTGTTCGCTCAGCTGCTCCAGGGGCGGCCGGGCGCAGTGCTGCCGTATGCCCAGCGTGGTGACGACCGCCTCGGCCAGCAGGTCACCGTCCTGGACTGCCGTGCAGTCGACGAACCAGACACCGTCGGCGAACGCCCTGCGCGCCACGGCCGCCACCTCCAGGGCGAGGCGGGTCTTGCCGACCCCGCCGATACCGGTGAGCGTGACCAGGCGTGAGGCCGTCATCCGCTGCCTGACCTCGGATATCTCCCGTCTTCTGCCGACAAGGCCGCTGATGGGCGAAGGGAGGTTTCCCGTTGGCCCGGCGCTGGTGGACGTCCGCATGGCACCTCCGTCGTCGCAGGTCCGCGATGCCGTTGTACGTCGGCCGGGGGGTGACGGGCAAGCCCGGTCGCCCCCCGGCCGACGGGATGCGCTCAGCCGTGCGTGTGCGTCTGTGGGCGTGTGCGTGGGCGTGCGCGAGAACGGGCTCGGTGCCCGGGAGCGCTCATGACGGTTCCGTGGGCGGTGCGGGGGTGGCCGCGGGATGCGCGAAGAATTCGAGGGCGATGTTGTCGGGGTCACGGAAGGACAGGGCCGAGCCGTACGGCTCGTGGGTCACACCGCTGTGGGCGATGCCCAGTCCGTCCAGCCGCTCGGACCAGGCGTCGAGTGCGGCCGGGCTGGCGCAGGCGAAGGCGAGGTGATCCAGGCCGGGCCGGAATTCGCTGAACGCCTCGGTGGTGGGCCGGTCGGGGAACGCGTGGAGGGCCACGCCGGGCCGGGCCCAGGCGGCGAAGCGGAAGCCGCCGGTCTCGTCCACGATCAGGGGCGGGGCGTCGAACAGCCGCTCGTACCAGGCCACGCTGCGGTCGAGGTCGCTGACCGTCAGCACGACATGTCCGACGGCCGGGAACAGGCCGCTCATGAGGCGTCGTCCAGCAGCGGGAAACCGCCCTCGGGGACCCGGCTGCGCTGCCCCGCGCCGAGGGGCCCGTACGGGTAGTCGGCGGTCTCCGGTTCGCCGGCCGCCTCCAGCCGCTCGGTCTCGTCCGCGTCGAGTACGAGACCGGCGGCGGCGAGGTTGTCGTCGAGCTGGGCCAGGGTGCGGGCGCCGAGGATGACGGAGGTCACACCGGGGCGTCCGGCCACCCAGGCCAGTGCGATGCGAGCCGGGGAGATGTCGCGCTTCGTGGCGATCTCCGTCACGGCGTCGACAACGGCCCAGGTCCGCTCCTGGGCGGTACGGGCCCGGTGGACGCCGGCCGCGAAGGGGTCGCCCGACCCGGCGCGAGTGCCCTCGGGTGCTTCGGTGTCCCGCCGGTACTTGCCCGTGAGCAGGCCGCCGGCCGGCGGCGACCAGGGCAGCAGGCCGAGGCCGTTGTAGGCGGCGGCCGGGGCGATCTCCCACTCCAGCTCGCGGGCGAGGAGGTTGTACTGCGGCTGGAGGGTGACCGGGCGGGTGAGCCCGGCGGCCTCGGCGGTGGAGACGATCTTCTGGAGCTGCCAGCCGGTGACGTTGGACAGGCCCCAGTAGCGGATCTTCCCGGCGCGTACGGCGTCGTCCATGAAGGCCAGGGTCTCCTCCACGGGCGTCAGCGGGTCCCAGGCATGGGTCTGGTACAGGTCGACGCTGTCGGCACCGAGCCGCCGCAGGGAGGCGGTCAGCGCGCGGTCGAGGTGGCGGCGGGACAGGCCGACGTCGTTGACGTCCCCGCCGGTCGGGAAACGGCCCTTGGTGGCGAGCACGATCCGGTCGGTGAGGTCGTCGGGGCGGTCGGCGAGCCAGCGGCCGATGATCGCCTCCGAGGCCCCGCCGGAGTAGACGTCGGCGGTGTCGACGAGATTGCCGCCCGCCTCCGCGTACCGGTCGAGCTGGCAGAAGGCCCCTGCCTCGTCGGTTTCCGTGCCGAAGGTCATCGTGCCGAGCGCGAGAGTGGACACGGCTGTCCCGCTGCGGCCGAGCATGGTGTATCGCATGCCCCAGCTGACCAGTGCGGGCCCCGGACCCGGAAATACCTCACAGGTACCGCCCTATACCCTGGCGGTATGAATGATCTGGAGGTGCGGGAACTCCGCTACTTCACGGCCGTCGCCGAAGAGCTGAACTTCACCCGCGCCGCCGAGCGCCTGGGCATCGCGCAGCCGCCGCTGTCCCGGGCCATCGCCGCCCTGGAGCGCAAGCTCGGTGTATCGCTGCTGGTGCGCACCACCCGGCAGGTGGAACTCACCTCCGCCGGGCGGGTGCTGCTGGCCCAGGCCCGCCCGGCGCTGGAGGCCATGGCGGCGGCGGCCCACCGCACCGTACGGGCCGGGCGGAGCGGCGGTCCGCGCCTGTGCGTGGCCGTCAAGCCCGGCTCGCACGCCGGAATGCTGAGCCCGATCATCGCGGCGTACGAACACGACGGCCGATGGCCACCCGTGGAGGTGCTGATCTCCCGGTGGGGCGACCAGGAGGCGATGGTGCGCGACGGCCGCGCGGACGTCACCCTGCTGCGCGAGCTCATGGACAGCACGGGTCTGGACAGCGAGCTCCTGCTCACCGAGCCCCGCCACGCCGTTCTGCCGCGGGGGCACCGCCTCGCCGGCCGCAGCCGTCTGATGCGCTCCGAACTCGACGGCGAGACCGTCCCCGTCTGGCAGGGGGCCGACGCCGCCCACGCCGCGTATTTCGCCGCCCTCGACCATCTGCCCGTGCCCGGGCCGCTGCCGCCCGCCGGGCCCGAGATCACCGACGTCACCCAGCTCCTGGAGGTCGTCGCCTTCGGGATGGGGGTCGCTTTCCTGCCCGCCTCCGCCGCCGAACTCTTCCCGCACGACGGCGTCGTCCACATCCCGGTGGCCGATATCAGCCCCAGCCGCCTTGTGGTGACCTGGCCCCGGGCCAGCCGCTCCCGGGCCGTCGCCGCCTTCGTACGCGCCGCCACGGAGGTCGCCGAGTCGGCCCCGCTCGCTCTGGTCGCGCTGGCCTGAAGCCCCTCTCGGGCCAGGACCGCCAGAAGGGCCCAGAGTCTGTCGGGTGGCCTCTGACCAGGCGCCCGGGGCGTGGCACGCACGCTGTCCGCGTTGCCGAAATGCCCCGGTGGCTCCGGTACGAGGACATCCCGGCGTCCTGCGATCGCACGTACCAGCCTCCGTCCACCTTCCGATCGAAGCCAACCCGGCAGGCTCTCGGGGCGGGCTCAGGACGAGCCTTTCCGTTGTGCGGCGCGGGCCGGGGCGGGGGCTCAGGGTTCGCCGGTGTCGCCGTTCACCACCCGGGTCGCGTCGGTGATCGCGCCGACCTCGTGCCCGCGGATCTTCCGCAGCAGACGTATCAAGGTGCCGCGCTCGCGTGCGGTGAGCGCGCGGGCCCATTCCGCCTCGCGGGCGTTGTTGCGGGCGAAGAGCTCACCGACCACGTCGTGTCCGTACGCGGTGAGCTGGACGGTGACGGACCGGCCGTCGTTGTCCGACCGGCTGCGCTGGATGAGGCCCTTGCGTTCGAGGGTGTTGAGCACGGTCGAAACGCTGGCCTGCGAGACGCTGGTCAGCCGGGCGAGCTGAAGCGGGGTCAGCTCGCCGACCGTCTTGACCGCGAACAGGGCGCGGAAGCCGGCCCAGGTGAGGCCGGCCGGCCGCTGGACGCTGACCTCGAAGTCCTGCTGAAGCCGTTCCGCTGCTCGTACCAGGCCGAAGATCATGAGCATGGCGTCGATGTCCGCGTCCGGCGCGAAGGACCGTACGGCCTCGGCGGCCTGGGTGTCGGCCTCGGCCGGATCGCCGGGGATCGGGGGCTGGGTGCGGCTCGGCTGCATAGGGGTGATTCTGTCCTCGACATGGGGGGGAATTGCTGAGAGGTCTCAGCATATGACGTCAGCGGGCGGGCCGTGCGCGCCGGTTACGACGCGGTGGCGCCGGCGTCCACGGGCATGGCCGTCCCGGTGATGAACGACGCCGCGTCCGAGCAGAGCCAGACCACTGCGGCGGCGACCTCCTCCGGTTCCGCGAACCGCTTGAGCGCCTGGGGTGCGACGACCTGTGCCTGGAGTTCGGGCGGCAGGGAGGCGGTCATGGCGGTGTGCACGGCGGCGGGACAGACCGCGTTGACCCGGATGTTCCGCTCCGCGCACTCGATGGCGGCGGTCTTGGTCAGGCCGACCACGGCATGTTTGCTCGCGGAGTAGGCGGCACCCTGCGGGAGGCCGGTCAGCCCGGCGAGCGAGGCGGTGTTGACGATCGCGCCGCCGCCCGCCGCCGCCATCGGCGGGATCTGGGCGCGCAGGCCGTGCCAGACGCCTTTCAGGTTGACGGCGAGACAGCGGTCGAAGGCCGCCTCGTCGGTGTGGGTGATGCTGCCCTGCGCGCCGATCCCCGCGTTGTTGTGGGCGAAGTCCAGCCGGCCGTACGCCTCCACCACGGCCCGCGCGAGCGCGGTGCAGTCGTCGGCGTCGGTGACGTCGCAGGCGGCGAACAGTGCCCGGCCGCCGGCCTTCTCCACCAGTCGTACGGTTTCCAGTCCGTCGGCGCGACGGATGTCCAGGTCGGCGACGACGACAGCGGCACCGGCGCGCCCGAAGGCGACGGCCGAGGCCCGTCCGATGCCGCCCGCCGCGCCGGTGACCAGCCCGGCCTTGCCTTTCATCCTGATCTCCATACAGCTGAGACTAACTCGATGTCTTAGTAATTCCCAGCCGCTCGATACCTAGACCTCTAACTAATCTGTTGTTACGGTGAGGCCGCTTCAGAGCGAGAGGAACCCACTCATGAGCGTTGCCCCGGCCGTCGTGCCGCGACTGGACGTCCTCAACGTCCCTCGCGAGGCGGAGCGTCAGCTCGGCCTCGTGACCGATCCCCGGCGGCGGGCGATCCTGATCAACTTCCGCCGCCACGCGATGCTGGAGGTCTCCGGCCGCTGGCCGGAGATCCTGGACCCCGGGCTGACCGTGGCCCACCCCGTCTACCGCATCGCCGAAGGTGACCGCACCACCGTCTTTGACGGCCGTGATGCCGTCGCGGGTTTCTACCGCACCATCACCGATGCCGGGCTGAATCTGCTCGGCCCGCTGACCGAGCGGATCGCGGTCGCGGACTGGGGGCTGGCCATCGAGTCCCTGCTCGGCCAGATCGTCCCCGGCGCGCTGATGGAGCCCGTCATGGGCGAGGATGTCGGCGACCTGGACGCCCACTATCTGGTCACGCACAAGGTGGCCAATATCTGGCCGTACGACGACGACGGCAGACTGCTCGGCGAGCACGTCTACATCGACCGCGCCTCGCGCGAGATCCATCGCATGGACCCGGCCGATGTCATCACCCCGAAGCGGGCGGCCGAGCTGCTGGCGCCGCTGCTCAACGCCCCTATTGACGTGGGTGTAACCCCGGCGTAGCTTCCAGGAATCAATTAGACCTCTCAGTATTTTCCGCACCCTGCGGGCCTGCTTCGGCCCGCACACCCGGGAGGCCCGACGTGCCTTTCCAGCCACCCTCACAGACCGCCGCCCGCCCGCTGTCCCAGGCCGCCGCCGACGCCTTCGCCGCAGCCCTCGGAGCGGACGCGGTCCTTACCTCCCCTGACAGCGTCGACGAGTTCCGGGACCCCTTCTCCCACCCGGCCTGGACGGACCACGCCGCGTCCGCGGTCGTCATGCCCGCCACCGCCGAGGAGGTCCAGGCGGTCGTCCGCATCGCCGGCGAGCACCGGATCGCGCTGTGGACGTTCTCCCAGGGCCGCAACAACGCCTACGGCGGCCCCGCCCCCCGCGTCCCCGGATCGGTGCAGGTCAGCCTGCGCCGCATGAACCGCGTCCTCGAAGTGAACGAGGAACTGGCCTACGCGGTGGTGGAGCCCGGAGTGCGCTTCTTCGACCTGTACGACCACCTGCGCGCCCAGGGCCACAGGGTCTGGTCCTCCGCCCCCGACCTCGGCTGGGGCAGCGTCATCGGCAACGCCCTCGACCACGGCGTCGGCTACACCGTCGACGGCGACCACGCCGCCCGGCTGTGCGGACTGGAAGTCGTCCTTCCCGACGGCAGCCTGCTGCGCACCGGCATGGGCGCCATGTCCGGCAACCGCTCCTGGCACGCCTACCCCCGCGGTTTCGGCCCCACCGCCGACGGCCTGTTCAAGCAGTCCGGCCTCGGCATCGTGACCAGGGCCGGGATCTGGCTGATGCCCGAGCCGGAGTGCTATCTGTCCGGCGGCGTCCAAGTGCCGCGCAAGGAGGATCTCCCCGCCCTCGTCGACGCGATCCGCCCGCTGCTGCTGGACCGTACGATCCAGAACCAGCCCGCCATCGGCCACCCTCTCTTCGTGGCCGCCGTCATGGACGGCTCACCCACCCGCGCCGAGGTGTACGACGGCCCCGGCCCCGTCCCGGAAGAGGCGGTCCTCCGCCTCGCCCGCCACATGGACATCGGCCGTTGGAACACGCGCTTCGCGCTCTACGGCACCGAGGGCATCGTCGACGCCCGCTTCGCCCGGGTGCGGCAGGCCCTGTCGGTCATCCCCGGCGCCCGCGTCGTAGGAGAGAAGTTCGCCGGGCACGCGGTGCACGACACCGCCCGCGACCAGAACGCCCAGGTCCAGGCGGGCATCCCCAGCCTGGACCTGATGCGGGCGCTGTCCTGGTACAGCGGCGAGGGCGGAGGCCACCTGGACTTCTCCACCGTCTCACCGCTGCGGGGCGCGGACGTCGTGCGGGCGCACGCCCTGCTGGACGACAGGCTGGCTGGCAGCGGCCTGGACTACGACCCGGCGATGATCCTCGGCCAGCGGCACATCATCAACGTCGCCCAGCTCTACTTCGACCCCGCCGACGAGAAGCAGACCGGCGACGCCTACCGGCTCTACCCCGAGCTCGTCCGCACCCTGGCCGGGGCCGGTTACGGCGTCTACCGCACACACGTCGACTTCATGGACGTCGTCGCCGACCAGTACGGCTGGGGCGATCACGCGCTGCGCCGCTTCAACGAGCGGCTCAAGGACGCGCTCGACCCGCACGGCGTCTTGGCCCCCGGCAAGCAGGGCGTCTGGCCCGCCGGGCTGCGGCATCTGCGCGATGTATCGCCGAGCCGCTGAGCACCGCACCTTCGACTCCCTCCCTCCCTCCTCCTCCCTTCCTCCCCCTCTTCCTTCCCTCTCCTTTCACCCGAGCCGAACCCACCGTGAGCAGGAGCCCCCTGTGAAGACCCATGGCAGAATCCTGAGCAGTCCACTGCTCGCCGTCGCCACCTGCGTGCCCCTCCTGGCGCTGCTGGCCACCGGCTGCGCATCCTCCACCGCCGACACCACCGCGGCCCCCTCCGCCAGCCCGTCCAAGGCCTCCCCGTGCGGCCTCGGCAACGGGAAGAAGGCCACTGGCGCACCGATCAAGCTCGGAGCCATCGTCACCGACACCCCCGGCCTGAGCTTCACCGATGTCACCGACATGGCGAACGCGTACTTCTCCTGTGTCAATGCCAACGGCGGCATCAACGGCCGCCCCGTGGAACTCGTCGTGGAGAAGGACGCCCTCGACCCACAGCTGACCGCCTCTCTGGCGACCAAGCTCATCGACAGCGAGAAGGTCGTCGGCTTCACCGCCAGCACCAGCGTCCTGGACTGCTCGGTCAACGCCAAGACGTACGCGCGGAAGGCTGTCTACGGCATCGACGCGGGCCTGATCGTCGACTGCTTCAACTCGCCCGCCATCGCCCCGGTGAACGTCGGCTCCAGCTACAGCGCCCTGGCCACCGCCCAGTACCTGCTCGACAAGGGCGCCAAGAAGCTCGTCATCTTCACCAGCAACACCCCCGGCTCCAACGCCATCAACGACAGCATCAAGGCGCTGGGCAAGAAGGCGGGAGTGCCGGTGACCGCCTGGGTGGAGAACGTCCCGGTCTCCGACGCCAACGGCCTCGCGCTCAAGGCCGCCCGGGCCGCGGGCTCCGGCGGCGGCGTCGTGGTGAACCTCAACGCCGGCGAGGCGCTCAAGGTCTTCCAGGCCATCCAGCAGCAGGGCCTGATCGACCAGGCCCTCTGGGGCTGCCCGGCGGGCTGCAACGACGAGTCCATGCTCAAGCAGCTCGGCAGCGCATGGGACGGCAAACTCGGCGTCAACGCCGAAATGAACCTTGCCAGTTCCTCCGGCCCGGACAACCAGCTCTACCTGCAGCTGCGCAGGAAGTACGCGCCCAGGACCCAGCTGGGCAACTTCGGCCAACTCGGCTTCACCGCCGCCCGGATCGCCGTCCAGGCCCTGCTGGGCATCAAGTCCGGCACCTACACCACCGCCACCGTGGGCGACGCGTTCAAGGCGGTCAAGGACTTCAAGTCCGACCTGTACTGCAAGCCCTGGTACTTCGGCGGTCAGGCCTTCCACACCGCCAACAACACCACCCGGACCATCACCCCGAAGAACGGCCAGTGGACGCAGGCCCAGGGCTGCTCGGAGATCCCCGCCCTGCCGAACAACAACTTCGGGAAGATCCGCGCCTACGAGAAGCAGATCGGTCTCGGCTGACCGCCGGCGGCTGATCGGAACAGGACGTCTCACCATGCCGAGCCTTCTGCCCTTCCTCGTCCTCGGACTCGCTCTCGGTGGTGTGTTCTCGCTCTCCGGCATCGGCATCGTGGTCCTGTACCGCACCACCGGAGTGCTCTATCTGGCGGGCGGGGCGGTGGGCGCCGTCGGCGCCTTCACCGCCTGCTCTCTGGCCACCACCGCAGGCCTGACCGTCTGGCCCGCCGCCGCACTGGGCGTTGCCCTGTCCGCGGCGATCACCCTGCTGTACGGCCTGGTCCTCGGCCCCCGGCTCGCCCAGCGCGAACCGCTGGTCAAGGCCGCCGCCACACTGGGCCTGATGCTCGTCTTGCTGGGCACCATGTCCTGGATCTGGGGCGCGCAGACCTACTCCCTTTCCCTGCCCACCACCGCCTGGGGCCTGACCCTCGGCACCGTGCACGTCAACGGCACCCAGCTGACCAGCCTGGCGCTCGGCCTGCTGCTCACCGCCGTCACCGCGCTGTTCCTGGACCGTACGGCCCTGGGCACCGCGATGCGCGCCCTGGCCGACAACCGCGAGAACAGCGCCATGCTGGGGGTGCCGGTGCGCCGGGTGGAGGCCGCCGCCTGGCTGGGCTCCGGAGTCGTCTTCGGCCTCACCGGGATCCTGCTGTCCAACCTGGTCGGTCTCGACATCACCGGGCTGACCTTCCTGATCATCTCCGGGCTGGCCGCCGCCCTCGTCGGACGGCTGGAGTCGCTGTGGACGACGCTGGCGGCGGGGCTGGTCATCGGCATCGCCCAGTCCCTGCTCACCCCCGTCGCGAGCCTGTCCTCCTACCGGTCCATGACGCCGTTCCTGGTGGCGATCGCGGTCGTGCTGGTCATGGCCGTCCGCCGCCCGTCACAGACAAGGGTCTGACGAATGAACGTCTTCCAAGGCACGCGCGGCGTCCGGGCACCGGACGCGCCGCGCCCGACCGCGGGCGAGCGGCTCGGGCTGCGGCCACCACTGTCGGCCGCGGCCTGGCCGACCGGCGTGACGGCCGCAGCCGTACTCCTGCTGCCGCCGCTCACCAGCGCGTACTGGATCCAGGTCCTCACCGCCGCCGCCGTGTTCTCGGTCGCCGCCCTCGGCCTGAGCGTGCTGTACGGGCGGGTGGGACTGATCTCGCTGGGCCAGATCGCCATGCTGGCGGTCGGCGGCTGGACGGCCGAACGCCTCGGCCAGAACGGCGCGTTGCCGTTCCCGCTGGTGCTGCTGGTCACCGGCCTGGTCACCGGCCTGCTCGGGATCGTCATCGGGCTCCCGGCGCTGCGGCTGTCCGGTCTCTATCTGGCCCTGATCACCCTCATGCTCGCGGCGGCGGTCACCATCGTGCTGACCAACGCCAACTTCCCCAACGGCGGGAAGGGCTTCTTGGGCTACGACCCCGTGAAATCCGGCACCGTGCCGCTGGCCCGGCCCGACCTGGCCGCCTCCGACACCGCGTACTTCCGCTACACGGTCGTCGTCTGCGCCCTGATGTTCCTGCTGGCCATCGCCCACACCCGGGGCAGACCGGGCCGGGCGTGGGCGGCGATCCGGCAGAGCGAGCACGCGGCGATGGCCGCCGGGATCAACGTCACCCTGTACAAGCTGTGGGCGTTCGCCCTGGCCTGCTTCATGACCGGCGTGGCCGGGGCACTGCTGGCAGCCAGCGCGGGCGGACTGACGGTCTATCAATTCCCGCCACAGGAGTCGATCACCCTGCTGGCGGCCCTGCTCATGGCCGGCATGTACAACTTCGCCGGGGCCGTGATCGCCGGCCTGATGCTCAAGGCGATGCCCGCCCTGCTCGACACCTGGGGCGTCAGCGGAAACGTCCTGCTGATCCTGTTCGGTGTCGGCCTGGTCCAGACGCTGGTCACCTCGCCGGAAGGCATCGCCGGTCAACTCGGCCGGGACCTGGGCCGGCTGGCAACCCGTATGCGGAGGAGCGCGTCGTGATCGAGATCGAGGGACTGACGGTACGCTTCGGCGGCGTCACCCCCATCCGGACCATGGATCTGACCCTGCCCGCCACCGCCTGCGGCGTCATCGGCCCCAACGGCGCCGGCAAGACCACCCTCTTCAACGTACTCAGCGGTTTCGTCACCCCCGCCGCCGGCCACGTCCGGGCCTTCGGCGACGACCTGCTGGCCCTGTCCGGCCACCGCAGGGCCCGCTGGGGGCTGCGCCGTACGTTCCAGACCGAGCAGGCCATCGAGAAGCTGTCCGTGTACGACAACGTGGCCATGGTCCACGAGCACACCGGGGGCCGCCGCCGTGACCGCCGCCGGGACGTGTTCGCCGCCCTGGAGTTCGTCGGCCTGTCCGTCAGTCCGTCGGCGCCCGTCGGCGCGCTCGGCGCCGGCGAACGGCGGCTGGTGGAACTGGCCCGCTCGGTCGTCGGCCGCCCTCGCGTCGTCCTGCTCGACGAGCCCGCCGCCGGACTGCCGGACGAGGAGACCGGCCGGATCGGCGCCGTGATCCGGCGCATCCCGGCGGACTTGGACGCCATGACCGTACTGGTCGACCACGACATGAACCTGGTGTCGGCCTGCTGCGAGGTCACCGCCGTACTGGACTTCGGCAGGCTCATCGCCGTCGGACCCACCCAGGAGGTCCTGCGCGACGAGCACGTCGTACGGGCCTACCTCGGCACCGAGGAGGCGGCATGACCACCAGGACCAGGACCAGGACCACGACCGCGCTCGCCCTGCACGTCGAAGGGCTCCGGGTCGCGCGCGGCACCCGGACCGTCCTGCACGACGTCAGTCTCGACGTCCCCGCCGGTGAGGTCACCGCCCTCCTCGGCCCCAACGGCGCCGGGAAGTCCAGCCTGGTCCTGGCCCTGGGCGGGGTCCTGCGCCCCACCGGCGGCCGGGTCCTGCTCGGCGAGCGGGAGCTGACCGGCCGTCGGCCCGAACAGGTGCGCGCGGCCGGGGTGGCCGTCGTACCCGAGGGACGGCGGCTGCTGCCCGGCCTGACCGTCCGCGACAACCTGCACACCGCCGTCTACGCCCTGCCCCACGCGGCGCGCCGGGCCGGGGTCGACCACGCGCTGGAGCTCTTCCCAGAGCTGAGGGAACGCTGGCGCACCCCCGCCCGCTCCCTGTCCGGCGGGCAGCAGCAGATGGTCGTCCTGGCCCAGGCCCTCGCCTCCCGGCCGTCCGTGCTGGTCGTGGACGAACTGTCGCTGGGCCTGGCCCCGGTGGTCGTCAAACGGCTGATGCCGGTCCTGGCCGACGTCGCCGCCTCCGGCACGGCCGTCCTGCTCATCGAACAGTTCGCGCACGTCGCCCTCGCCCTGGCCACCACGGCCCACATCCTGGAAGGCGGCCGCATCCGCTTCAGCGGCACGGCACAGGAACTGAAGGACCACCCCGACAAACTGAGCACCGCCTACCTGCTGCGCGCGAACGCCGACCCCGAGGACTCCCCGTCATGACCCAAGTGGCCCTCTCCACCGCCGCCCTGGACGCGCTCACCGCCGCCCTCGGCCCGGAGCACGTCCTGCACCGCCCCGAGGACCTGCTGCCGTACCGCGACCCGTACTCCCACGCCTCCTGGCAGGAGCACACCCCCTCCGCCGTGGTCTCGCCGGGCACCGTCGAGGAGGTCCAGGCCGTCGTCCGGATCGCCGGTGAGCACCGGCTGCCGCTGTGGACGTTCTCCCAGGGCCGCAACAACGGCTACGGCGGCCCGGCCCCGGCCACCGCCGGATCGGTGTCGGTCAGCCTGCGCCGTATGGACCGCATCCTGGAACTGGACGAGGACCTCGCCTACTGCGTGGTCGAACCAGGCGTGCGCTTCTTCGACCTCTTCGAGGAGATCCGCCGACGCGGCCTGGCCCTGTGGCCGTCCATCCCCGACCTCGGCTGGGGCAGCGTCGTCGGCAACTGCCTCGACCACGGCGTCGGCTTCACCCCGCTCGGCGACCACCCCGGCCGCCAGTGCGGCATGGAGGTCGTCCTCGCCGACGGCTCCCTGCTGCGCACCGGCATGGGTGCCATGGAGGGCAACACCTCCTGGGCGCTGCGCAAGTTCGGCTTCGGCCCCACGGCCGACGGCATGTTCATGCAGTCCAACTACGGGATCGTCACCACGATGGGCTGCTGGCTCGTGCCGCGGCCCGAGGTCTACATGTCCTGCGACGTGCGGGTGGAGCACGAGGAGGACATCGTCGCCCTCATCGACACCGTCCGCCCGCTGCTCCTGGACCGCACCATCCCCAACTACCCGATCGCCTACAACACGATGCTCGTCGGCGGTGCCCTCAGCGGCGTCCCCCGAGAGCACTGGTACGACGGCGAGGGGCCGCTGCCGGAGGAGGCCATCGACCGCATGGCCCGGGAGACGGACGCGGGCCGCTGGTACATGCGTTTCGCACTGTACGGTCACGCGGAGATCGTGGAGCAGCAGTACGCGGCCTGCCGCCGCGCCTTCGAGGCCATCCCCGGCGCCCGCGTCACCGCCCGCACGTACGACGGCGCCACCGTCGTCGACCGGCTCACCGCCCCCACCGAGCCGGTCCCGGACAGCCCGGCCGCCGCGCTTCCGCGCATCCGGCACCAGTCCGACACCACCCAGGCCGGCATCCCCACCCTCGACCTGCTGGACAACCTCAGCTGGGACGAACACGGCGTTGGCGGACACCTCGACTACTCACCCGTCGCCCCGCTCACCGGCACCGAGGCGCTGGAGCAGAGCCGCTGGTTGCGCGCCGCCCTCGCGGCCGAGGGCCTGGACTACGCCGCCTCCCTGATGCTCACCCCGCGGGCCTTCGTCAACATCACCTCGGTGTGGTTCGACACCGCCGACGAGGCGCAGACCCGGCACGCGTACGACGTCATCGGCCGCCTCGTCCCCGAAGGCGCCCGCCGGGGCTACGGCGTCTACCGCACCCACCTGCGTCACATGGACGCCGTCGCCGACACCTTCGACTACGCGGACCACGCCCTGCGCCGCTTCAACGAGACCGTCAAGGACTGCCTCGACCCCCACGGCATCCTCTCGCCGGGCAAGCAGGGCATCCGGCCGCGCGCGCTGCGCTGACGGCGGGCAGGTGCTCAGGTGCTCCTCAGGTGCTGGGCGTCGGGCGTAGGGCGTAGGGCCCGCGGGCAGCACGGCCGCGGGCCCTACGCCGTTCCACGGGAGAGAGCGGGGGGAGGGTCCGGCGGTCATGCCCAACGGCGAGAGCTCCGGGGGGGCCCGAAGACATCGGGCCCACCCGGAGCTCTCGCCCGTACGCGCCGCGGGAGGTGTCACATCGCGGACGCGCCCGCGTCGACCGGCAGGCCGACACCCGTGACAAAACTCGCCTGGTCGGAGCAGAGCCAGACCACCGCCGCCGCCACCTCCTCCGGCTCACCGAGCCGTTTGATGGCCATCCGGCCGACCCACTGCGCGAGCTGATCGTCCGTCAGCACATCCATGAGCGGGGTACGGATGGACGCCGGGCAGACGGCGTTCACCCGGATACCGGACTCCGCGTACTCGACGGCGGCGGTCTTGGTGAGGCCCAGCACCCCGTGCTTGCTGGCCACGTACGCGCCGAGCAGAGGTGGGGACACCAGCCCCGCCAGCGAGGAGGTGTTGACGATCGCGCCCGTGCCGCCCTGGGCGAGCATCTGCCGGATCTGGTGTTTCAGACCCAGCCAGACACCCTTGAGGTTGACGGAGATGACCCGGTCGAAGTCGGCGGCCTCCATGTCGACCAGGCTCGCCTGGTGCTCGATGCCGGCGTTGTTCAGCGCGAAGTCGAGCCGCCCGTAGGCCCGTACGGTCTCGGCGACCATCCGTTCCTGGTCCGATTCGCTGGTCACGTCGCCGGGAACGAAGACGGCCCGGCCGCCCTCCTTCCCGATCAGCGCGACCGTCTGCTCGCCGCCGTCCCGGCTGCTCTCCAGGTCACTGACGACCACCGCCGCGCCCGCGCGGGCGAAGGCGAGCGCACAGGCCCGGCCGATGCCGCCGGCGCCGCCGGTGAGCAGTCCGTACTTGCCCTCCATCAGCTTCACAGTGTCGCCCCCGCGCGGATCTGGATCAGCTCGATCAGGTTGCCCTCGGGATCGGCGAGATAGCCGAAGCGTACGTCCGGGTGGGGTGCCTGGCCGGGCGGCACGATCACCGAGGCGCCGGCGGCCAGCACGCGGCCGTAGAGCCCGTCCAGGTCGCTCACGCGCAGGCAGAAGTGCCCGTAGCCCTGCTGGAGCACGGCCGCGTCGGGATCGGCCGCGGGCGGCGACGGGACCGAGTCGGGGCGGGACATCAGTTCCACCGCGTATCCGTCGGGGCTGCGCAGCACGACGGCGTGCATGCCCTGGGCCTCGACCTCGAAGCGGAACTCCTCGGTGAGTCCGAGTGCCTTGGTGTAGAAGACGACGGCCGCGTCGAGATCACGGACCGACAGCCCGACATGGTCGAAGGCCGTGGTTCCCTCCGATGTCCGCGCCGTCGTTGCTGCCGTGGGGTGCATCGAGCACATCGCTACCTCCTGCGGAGTAGTCGATAATCTGAGACATCTAAGCAGTCTGTTGAGTTCGAGAACAAGAGTCGTGCAGGTGGAGGGTTCTCTCGTACAGGGCTCTTGTCATCTTCGAAACCCCGAGAATACTGTGACATCTAATCACTTCAAGGAGTGCATCGTGAGTCTTCGTCGACGCGGACACCTGGACCGCGAAGATCGTCATCGACGGCTGGGCCGACGGCTCGGCCGGAACCGCCCCGGTTGTCGAGCCCGCCACCGGCAACCGGCTCGGCACCATCGGCCTTGCCGGCGCCGAGGACGTACGCAAGGCCTCCGCCCGCGCGGCGGCCGCCCAGGCGCGGTGGGCGGCCCGGCCGCCCGAGGAGCGGGCCGCCGTCCTGCGCGGAGCGGGCGACCTGTGGGAGGCGCACGCCGAGGAGATCCAGGACTGGATCGTCCGCGAGGCGGGCTCCATCCGGCCCAAGGCGGCGCTGGAGACCCACATCGCCGCCCAGGAGTGCTACGAGGCGGCGGCTCTGCCCAGCCATCCGCACGGCACCGTGCTGCCCTCGAACGAGGCGCGCTGGAGTTTCGCCCGGCGCCGGCCGGCAGGTGTGGTCAGCGTCATCGCC
Organism: Streptomyces sp. GbtcB7; assembly: GCF_019091445.1. Lineage (NCBI taxonomy): Bacteria > Bacillati > Actinomycetota > Actinomycetes > Kitasatosporales > Streptomycetaceae > Streptomyces > Streptomyces sp. GbtcB7. The sequence goes on along the minus strand of NZ_JAGXJM010000007.1, from coordinate 46,649 downwards.
CCGTTCAACTTCCCGCTGATCCTGTCCATCCGCTCCGTCGCCCCGGCCCTCGCGCTGGGCAACGCGGTGCTGCTCAAGCCCGACCCCCGCACGGCGGTGTGCGGCGGGGTCGCCCTCGTACGGATCTTCCAGGAAGCCGGTCTCCCCGACGGGCTGCTGCAACTGCTGCCCGGCGGCGCCGAGACCGGCGAGGCGGTGGTCACCGCACCCGAGGTGCGTGTCGTCTCCTTCACCGGCTCCACGGCGGCCGGCCGCCGGGTCGGCGAGCTCGGCGCCCGCCACCTCAAGCGCACCCACCTCGAACTCGGCGGCAACAACGCCCTGATCGTGCTGCCGGGTGCCGACCTGGCACTGGCGGCCTCGGCGGGCGCCTTCGGCTCCTTCATGCACCAGGGGCAGATCTGCATGACCACCGGCCGCCACCTGGTCCACGAGAGCCTGCACGACGCCTACGTGGAGGCCCTGGCCGCCAAGGCCGCCCACCTGCCGGTCGGCGACCCCGCGACCGGTCAGGTGGCCCTCGGCCCGCTCATCGACGACCGGCAGCTCCAGCGCGTCGACGACCTCGTCCGGCGGACCGTGGCCGCCGGGGCCAGGCTCGCCGCGGGCGGTACCCACAAGGACCTGTTCTACGCCCCGACGGTGCTGGCCGACGTCACGGCGGCGATGCCCGCCTGGGCGGACGAGGTGTTCGGCCCCGTGGCCCCGGTCGCGTCCTTCGCCACGGCGGAGGAGGCGACCGCGATCGCGTCGGACAGCGAGTACGGGCTCTCGCTCGGCGTCCTCGGCAACGTCGGCGACGCCATGCGCATCGCCGACGCCGTGCCGAGCGGCATCGTGCACATCAACGAGCAGACCGTCTCGGACGAGGCCAACAGCCCCTTCGGCGGCGTCGGCGCATCCGGCACCGGATCGCGTTTCGGCGGCGCCGAGGCCAACATCGAGGCCTTCACCGAGACCCAGTGGCTCACCGTGCGCCCCGAGATCGCCTCCTACCCCTTCTGACCAGGACCACCAGGACGACCAGGACCACCAGGACAGGAGCCGCATCCCCATGGGCGAGATCAACGCCGGTCAGGCTGTCGTCAACGCACTCCGGGCCGAGGGCGTCAGCCATGTCTTCGGTATGCCGGGCGGCCATGTGCTGCCCATCTACGACGCCATCCACTCGACGCCGGGCATCAGCAGCCATCTCGTACGCCACGAACACCACGCCGCCGCCATGGCCGCCGCGCACGCGCAGCTCACCGGCGAACCCGCCGTCGTCCTGGTCACCGCCGGACCGGGTGTCACCAACACCCTCACGGCGGTCGCCGAGGCGTACGTCGGTGCTCTGCCCATGATCGTGCTGGGCGGGCGCGGTTCCACGGCGACCGCCCACCGGGGCGCCAGCCAGGAGGTCGCCACCGACCGGGTCTTCGCCCCGGTCACCAAATGGTCGGTCCGGGCCGACCGGGCCGACCTCCTCACCGACCTTGTGCGCCAGGGCTTCGCCATCGCCCGCGGCGGCAGGCCCGGCCCCGTCCTGATCGACATCCCCCGGGACCTCCTGACCCGACTCGTCCCGGACAAGCCGTACCGGCCGGCCGGCCCGGCCGCCCGGACCGCCGCCGACCAGCCCGCCGTCGACGCCGCGGCGGCGGCTCTCGCCGGTGCCCGGAGCCCGCTCGTCATCGCCGGCGGCGGAGTCGCCGCCTCCGGCGCCTTCGACGAGCTGCGCGTCCTGGCCGAACGTCTCCCGGCTCCCGTGCTGACCAGCCTCGCCGGACGCGGCAGCCTCCCCGACGACCACCCCCTCGCCGCCGGCGGCCTCGGCGCCCACCGCAACCCGGTCGCCAAACGGCTGCTCGCCGAGGCCGACGTCGTCCTCGGCCTCGGCACCCGCTTCGAGGAGATGGAGACCAACTGGCAGCCCACCGCGCTCCCGTCCCCCGACGCCACCTACGTCCAGGTCGACATCGACCCCGCCGAACTGGGCCGCGCACTCCCGGCACACATCCCGGTCACCGGCGACATCGGACGGGTCCTGGAGCAGATACTGGCCGCCCTTCCGCGCGACACGTGCGCGTCCCCGGACCGCACCCGGCGGCTCGCCCGCGACATCGCCGCCCTGGACGCCGACATCGACCGCATGGCACTCGACGAGAGCGCCCCCATCCACCCGGCCCGCGTCATCCGCGCCGCCCGCTCCGTCTTTCCCCGTGACACCGTCCTCGGCGTCGACGTCGGGGCCCTCGCCCAGCACATCGGGGGCGCCTTCCCCTTCTTCCGCGTCTACGAGCCCCGTTCGGTCATCGTCCCGTCCAGCTTCTACGGCATGGGGTTCGCCGCCGCCGCCCTGCCCGCCTCCCGGCTGGTCCACCCGCACCGCCCCGCCCTCTGTTTCGTGGGCGACGGCTCCTTCCAGATGGTCATGAACATCCTCCCCATGGCCGCCCAATACCGGTTGGGCGTCACCTGGTGTGTACTCGACGACGACGCCCTCGGCTCCATCCGGGACCTCCAGGAACACACCTACGGCAACCGCATCCTGGACACCGAGTTCCCCTTCCAGCCCGACTTCGCCCGCCTGGCCGAGGCCTGCGGCGCGTACGGCGAACGCGTCGACGACCCCACCGCCGTGCCCGACGCGCTGAAGCGGGCCCTGACCGAGAACACCGCCGGCCGCCCCGCGGTACTCGACTTCGCTGTAGCGCGCACCCGGCTCGCGCAGACCAAGGAGCACTACTGCACGACCTATCCGCAGGACGCCTGAGGCGGCCCGCTGCCTTCGTACCCGGTACGACAAGTTGTGGTGCCGCCTGGAGCAAGACGCGGCGCACCTGTGCTGTCAGGGTCGTCCTTGAGGACAGGGATCCTGTGACGGAGGAGGTGTGTCGTGTCGAAGAAGCGCGGCAGCGGCAAGAGGTGGGTCGAGAAGGAGATCGCGCAGCTCGATCCCGAGGTCGACTACGAGAAGATCATCGGCCTGATCGTCGGCTATCAGCTCAACGAGTTCGTGCTGAATCTGTCCTACGCGGTCTCGTTCATGAACGTGATCCAGGCGTCGCACGGCTCCGAGACCCTGATGCACACCCGTAAGGTCACCGACCACCAGCAGAAGCGTTTCGACGACAGCCTCGACTATCTGGTCGAGTGGTACGTCCTGGGGCCTTCCCACCCCGACGTACGCAAGTCGATCACCCGGCTCAACCGCCGCCACATGGCGCTCGCGAGGCAGCTGCCGGGCAACTTCGCCGACCATGACGACTTCATCCAGCCGCTGGCGCTGATGGCACTGTTCAGTCATCGCCTGCGGATCGACGTAGGGCTCTCGGGGATGCCGGACAACCTCCGGATCGCCTTCCACCACTGGCTGCGCGACCTGTCGAAGCTGTTCGAGACCGAGACCGGGCCGATCCGGGGCTTCCCGGACGACTTCGACGGCATCGTGGCCTTCGCCGAGAAGTTCGAGGACCGCGACTACCCCACCACCGAGCACGGAAGGGTCGCCGCCGCCGCGCTGGTGCAGCAGTTCGCCGAGCGCTGGTTCCCGCGCCCGCTGTGGCCGCTCGGCCGTGCGATCGTGCTCGCCGTGACCCCGGAGAAGGTGCGCGGAGTGCACGGCCTGCCCCACCCGAACCGGGTGGCGGCCAGGCTGGTCAGGTGGGGATTCCGACTGCTGCTCGGCGCGCAGGAGCGGTTCCTGCCCGACTCCACGACCTTGATCAGCGAGCGCCGGGCGACCGGCGCGTACCGCGAGCAGCGCAAGGCCCGCGCCGCCGGGGACACCGCCGCGGCGGCCCGGGCGGCTACGCAGGCGTGAGCGCGGTGGTCCGGAAGGCGCGCGGGGACATCCCGTAGCACGCCCGGAACAGATGGCTGAAGCGTGAGGCGTTCGGGATGCCCCAGCGTCCGGCGATCGCGGAGATCGGCAGCTCGCGCAGGGAGGGGTCGGCGAGGTCGCGGCGGCAGCACTCCAGCCGCCGCGACCGGATCAGTTCCACGACGGTCGTGCCCTCGCCCGCGAGCAGCCGGTTGAGGTAGCGCACCGAGATGCGGTGCGCGGCGGCGATCCGCGCCGGGTCCAGCTCGGGGTCGCCGAGCTGGACTTCCACGTACTGGTGGATCCGGGCCACCAGGTCGGGCCGGGGGCCGGACGCGGCGGGCGCCGTCGGGAGCAACTCCTCCAGGGCGGCGGTCAGGACCGCGGCCACCGCGTCGCCGAGCCGTTGCTCCTGACGCCAGGTGACGGCGGCCGGCCGGGAGACGAGCGAGGTCACCAGCGCCGCGGCGGCGGAGCCCGCGCCGCTGTCGCCGTCGACGCGCAGCGCGGTGAGGTCCAGCAGCCGTCGTGGCGGAAGTGCCAGCATGCGCCCGGGCAGCACCATGGCCACCGTACGGGCGCCGTCGGAGAAGTCGACGGAGCACGGGCGGGTGGGCTCGCACAGCGTCAGGTCGCCGGGTTCCAGCCGCGACTGACGGCATGCCTGCAGAACCGTGGCGCTGCCTTCGAGCTGGAGCAGCACCAGTACCTCGGGCGGCAGCGGGCCACGCCGGACGACGGCCGCGCTCCGCCGCAACTCGCCCTCCGGCATGACCGCTTCCGAGTACCGCAGGGCGCCGAGCCGCCCATGCCGCATCCGGCCGAGTATCTCGCGGGTACGCGGATGGAAGCTCAGCGGCGCGTGCGCCGAGGACAGCGCCTCCTGCCAGCGCGAGCCGCGTTCGTCGACCGGCCAGCCGGCGGTGTCGATCACGATGGACATGGGCGGGTCCGCATCAGAAGGGGTAGTCCGGGATCTGGCTCTGGGCGGTGACCCACTGCACCTCGGTGAAGGCTTCGAGGTTGCCCTGGACACCGCCGAAGCGGGCCCCGGTGCCGGAGGCGCCCAGGCCACCGAAGGGGGCGACGGCCTCGTCGGAGACGGTCTGGTCGTTGATGTGGACGGCGCCGACCGGGAGCTTCTCGGCGAGCTCCATGGCCTTGAGGCCGTCGCCGGTCAGGATGCCCAGCTTCAGCCCGTACGGGGTGTCCGTGGCGAGCGCGATCGCCTGGTCGAGGGTGTCGTACGACACCACGGGCGCGACCGGACCGAAGACCTCCTCGGCGTACGCGGGCGCGGTCACGGGCGTGCCGGCCAGTACGGTCGGCCGGTAGAACAGGTCCTCGTACGTGCCACCGGCCGCGAGCCGCGCCCCGGCGGCGACCGACTCGGTGACCAGGCGGTGGATGCCGTCGCGCTGCCCCGCGTCGATGACCGGGCCCAGTGCGACCTGCTCGATGAACGGGTCGCCGACGGGGAGGCGGTCGGCGTGCTCGGCCAGCGCGGCGGCGTAGGCCTCGGCGATCGCCGCGTCCACGATGTGGCGGCCGGTGGTCATGCAGATCTGGCCTTGGTGCATGAAGGAGCCGAACGCGCCCGCCGACACCGCTTTCTCCAGGTCCACGTCGGCGGTGACGATCAGGGCGGAGTTGCCGCCCAGCTCCAGGTGGGCGCGCTTGAGGTGCACCCCGGCGAGGCGGCCGACGATACGCCCGGCACGGGTGGAGCCGGTGAAGGAGATCACCCGTACCAGCGGGTCGGTGACCAGGGCCTCGCCGACGTCCGCGCCACCCGGCAGCACGGACAGCACTCCTTCGGGCAGCCCGGCTTCCTCGAAGACCCGGGCCAGGACCACGCCTCCGCAGACCGCGGTGCGGGGGTCGGGCTTGAGGATGACGGCGTTGCCGAGCGCCAGCGCCGGGGCGACGGAGCGGACGGACAGGATCAGCGGGAAGTTGAAGGGCGAGATGACCCCGACGATCCCGGCCGGGACCCGGCGCGTCAGGCTGATGCGCGGCTGGGCGCTGCGCAGCAGCTCACCGGCCGGGTGCGAGGCCAGGGCGGCGGCCTCGTAGCACTCCTCGGCGGCGGTGTGCGTCTCCAGCTGTGCCTTGGCCGGGATGCTCCCGGACTCCCGGACGATCCACTCCTGGATCTCCGCCGCCCGCTCGTTCCAGATGTCCCCGGCCCGGCGCAGCACCGCCGCCCGCTGGTCGTACGGCAGCGCCGCCCACTCGCGCTGGGCCCGCGCGGCCCGCGAGGTGGCGGCGGCCACGTCCGCGGGGCCTGCCTGGCCGATGCGTGTGAGCTCCTTGCCGGTGGCGGGCTCGGTGACGGCGTACTCGCCGCCGGAGCCGGACACCCAGCCCCCGAGCCGGATCCGGGACTGCCAAGCGGACTCGTCCAGCCAGGCCATGACATCTCCTCATTGAGTGGTGGCGCAAACGCGTGGTAGTTAGAAGTCTAACGACCGTGTCGACGGTAGAAGGCGGGCCGCGACCGCGTCAAGACTGTGTTACGTAAAGAGGAACCACTCGTACCCGGACAGGAGCCCCACCGCATGGCAGACAACCCGACTGGTGAGCCGCCTTCCGAACCGGTACCGACGCGTGGTGAACGCCTGGCCGCCGCCTCCGGCTTCGACGTGCCCGGCGCGGACCCGAGACTGGCCTCCATGTCCGTCGGCTACAACCTCCTGCGGGCCGCCAAGAAGATCGAGCGTGATATCGAGACCAACTTCGCCCGGCCGGCCGGTCTGACCTTCGCCGCCTTCCGCCTTATGTCGGCCCTCCGGCTCGGCGGTCCGCAGACTCCGCGTCGGCTGGCCGATCAGCTCAGCGTCTCCAAGGCCAGCGTCACCTCCGCGCTGGACACCCTGGAACGCTCTGCCCTGCTCACCCGCAGCCCCCAGCCGGACGACGCGCGCATGCTCGTCATCACCCTCACCGAGCCGGGCGACCGAGTCGTCGACGAATTCCTGCGCTGGTGGAGCACCAACCGCGAAAAGCTCTGGCTGGACGCCCTCACCTCCGGCGAAGAACTCACCCTCGCCCACCTCCTCGGCAAGATCGCCGCCAGCGACCCCGAACCCCCCGCCGAACCGCAGCAACGGCTCGTCCCGCGTCCATCTCCTCCGCGTACTCCAGGAGCGCCGGGCTGATCCGCGTGGGGTCGGTCCCCGTGATCGAGCAGGGCTCGATGTCAGCCGCGACGGAACGGTTGACCATGAGGACGAGTACGGATCCTCGCGACCGGTCGCGGCGGAGAGGACGATGCCGCCGCTCGGTGACACCTTCTCGGCGCAGCTGAGGACGGCAGCGGTCGCGTACCGGGCCTCAGGCCAGGAGACGCGCGCCACGTGGTGTTTGCGCACCTCTGTCCGTCGGCTGGGTGCGGCCGACGGACAGCATGACTTTGTCGTCGTCCGCGTAGAGGCGGGCGCCGGGGTGGAAGGTGATGCCGCCGAAGCCGGCCGGGATGTCTGCAGCGCCCACGCCGGCCTTGCGGCTCTTACGGGGAAGGGCGCCCGACGCCTCGAAGCCGAGGCCGAGTTCGGCGCGGGCGGCGGTCGCCGAGGTGTCGGGCGTGAGTTTCCCCGGGAGGGCAGTGGTGCGGGGCTGCCGCGCTCGGATCCGGCCGTCAGGAGGGGTGGCCGAGCGCGGCAGCCTGCTCGGGGGTGAGGGGGCGGGTCCGGCGGCCGTGCAGGAGGAGGTGCAGCTTGGCGGTCTCTTCCAGTTCCTCGACCGCGTCGGCAGCCTGCGCGAGCGTGCGGCCCGCGACGACCGGGCCGTGGTTGGCCAGGAGTACGGCATGGTGATCGCGCGCGGCCTTCTCGGCCAACGGCTCCAGGGAGGCGTCCCCAGGCGCGTGATAAGGCAGCAGCGGAAGACGGCCGACGCGCATCGCGTAGTACGCGGTCAGGGGCGGCAGTACGTCGGCGGGGTCCACGTCGGCGAGGCAGGAGACAGCCGCGGCGTGCGTCGAGTGCAGGTGGACGACCGCCTTCGCGTCGGGCCGGGCACGGTAGAAGGCCGCGTGGAGGAAGGCCTCCTTGGAGGGACGCGGCCCGTCGAGGTGACGGCCTTCGGTGTCGATGCGCGCGAGGGCTTCGGCGGTCAGGGTGCCGAGGCTGGAGCCGGTCGGGGTGAGCAGCACGGTGTTGTCCGCGAGGCGGACGCTGAGGTTGCCGGTGCTGCCGTGAGTGAGTCCGCGGGTGAAGAACGAGTGCGCGGTGCGGACCAGCCCGGCGCGGGCCTGCCGCTCGTCGGTGTGGTCGGTCACATGGTCTCCAGAGCGCGGGAGAACAGGTCGGGGGCGCCGAAGTTGCCCGACTTGAGCATCAGCGCCAGTTCGTCCGTGCCGGTGGTCCGGGTCCAGGGCACGCCGGGGTCCACCTCGGTGCCGACCAGGACGGCGCGTACGCCCAGAGCGGTGGTGACGGCACCCGAGGTCTCACCGCCGGCGACGATCAGACGGCGCACACCGCGCTCGACGAGATGCCGGGCCAGCGTGCCCAGCAGGTTCTCGACCAGGCTCGCCCCTTCGGACGTTCCCAACTGTGCCTGGGTTCGGGCCAGTTCGTCAGGTGCGGCGGAGGCGTAGAGGAGGGCGGGGGCGTCGGCGGGCTGGGCGTCGTACCAAGCGAGTGCCGCGGCGATGACGTCCTGGCCGGTGGCTGCGGCGAGCGGGTCCAGCCGGAGAGCGGGGTGGCGCGTGGAGAAGTGGGCGATCTGCTCAAGGGTGCGGGCGGAGCAGCTCCCGGCGAGGATCGCGGCCCGACCGTCGTGCGGAATCGGTTCGGCCGTGTTCTGGCCGGTGGTGGGGTAGGCCCGGCCGAGTCCCTCGGCCAGGCCCGCCGCGCCGGTCACGACGCCGAGTTCCAGACAGGCGGCACCGATGGTCTCGAGGTCGGCCTCGACAACGGCGTCGATGATGACATGGCGTACACCCTGGTCTTCGTGCGCCCTGAGTGCCTCGGCGACCGTGACCGGTCCGGTACGCACAACTGGCAGCGGAATCAAGCCGACCGGATGCTTGGACTGAGCGCTCATGAGCCGTACCAGGTCGGAGTCCGTCATCGGTGTGAGCGGATGATGACGCATGGGTGACTCGGCGAGCAGCCGGTCGTGGACGAAGAGGTGTCCCTGGTAGACGGTGCGGCCGTTGGCGGGGGAGGCCGGGCAGACAACGGTCAGGCGACTGCCCCCGGCGTCGAGCAGAGCGTCGGCGACGGGGCCGATGTTGCCTTCGGCGGTGGAGTCGAAGGTGGAGCAGTACTTGAAGTAGACCTGCGCCGCGCCCTGGGACCACAGCCACTTCTGCGCGGCGAGGGATTCCTGGACCGCGTCCTTCACCGGTGTGCTGCGGGACTTGAGGGCGACGACAACGGCGTCGCAGTCGTCGGGCAGCGCGGCGTCGGCTTCGGGGAGGCCGAAGACAAGGGCGGTGCGCAGTCCGGCCCTGCGCAGGGCGGCGGCCACGTCGGTGCCACCGGTGAAATCGTCGGCTATGCACCCCAGGCGCACGGGCATCGGACTGCTCTCCTCTATGTCTGCTGTATCTGCGCAGGTTGTCTGTACAGGCTCAGCCGGGTGGGGCGGGCCGGGGCCGGGCGGGGCGCGGCCTGAGGATTCTCCCGCGGAGTGTGAGCGGACGAGTCCGACCGCCCGGCACTCCCGGGGCGTGGATGGCGTGCAGTGAGAGGGAACGGAGCGCGGGGCGACTCCGGTTCCGCGACCGCCCCGCCGCCTGCCGGGCCCGGCAGGCTCAGGCCTGGCCGGCCCCGTCGTCGATGGCCCGCACGACAGCGCTGGTGAACTCGGTGGTTGAGGCCGAGCCCCCGAGGTCGCGTGTGGAGATGCCGCTCTTGATGGCGGCGGCCACACCGGCCTCGATGACGGCCGCGGCCCTGCTGATGGCCGGGTCCTCGTGGCGGGCGCCGAGCCACTCGAAGAGCATCGCGCCGGACAGGACCATGGCGACCGGGTTGGCGATGTTCTGCCCGGCGATGTCGGGGGCCGAGCCGTGCGAGGCCTGGGCCATGGCGGTGCCGGCGGAGGCGTTGATGGAAGGCGCGGTGCCCAGGGAGCCACTGATCTCACCGGCGAGGTCGGAGAGGATGTCGCCGAACATGTTCTCGGTGACGATGACGTCGAAGTCCTGGGCGCGTCGGACCAGGTGGACGGTCATGGCGTCGATGTGGAAGTCGTCGACGGCGACGTCGGGATACTCCTCGGCGACTTCCTGGCACACGGTGCGGAACAGTCCGGTGGTGAGCTTCAGGACGTTCGCCTTGTGCACGATCGTCAGCTTCTTGCGGCGCGAGCGTGCCAGGTCGAAGGCGACACGGGCTACGCGCTCGGTGGCCGTGCGGGTGATGATGCCCATGGCGATCGCGACGCCCTCGACGGGGCTGAATTCGCCGGTACCCGCGTACGTGTTGCGGTCGGCGTAGAAGCCCTCGGTGTTCTCGCGGACGATCACCAGGTCGGCGTTCTCGCACACGGCCCGCGCGCCGGGGAAGCTCTTGGCGGGACGGATGTTGGCGAAGAGCTGGAAATGCTTGCGCAGTGTGCCCGACGGGTTGAGCGCGGACTTGTGCGGCTCGGGGTAGCTGACGCTGTCGTGCGGACCGAGGTACCAGCCGTCGAGCTCGGTGAGTGCTTGTTTGGTCTCGTCGGGCACGGGGGTGCCATGGGTCTCGATGGCGCCGGCTCCCAGCGGAAGCGTCACCCAGTCGATCTTCCCGGCACCCGTGGCGGCCACCGCGGCATCGGCGATCGCCACTGCGGCCGGCACGATTTCGGGCCCGATGCCGTCGCCTTCGAGCACGCCCAGCCGGTAGACACGGGCCGTTGTTGCTTCAGCCACTGCCCTTGCACCTCTTCACGGATTGCGGAGGAGTTCCCGTCCCGGGGAGCTCCTCGGTCGTCGGAGCGGGCGCGGCAGCACCCGGGGATGACTGGAGCATGCCCGCGTACCCCGCAACATGTCAACCGGTAAACCGGATGACCGTTTCGCGTTCCCTTCACTGCTCGTTGAGCCGTGCCCGCAGCCGACGCGTCGCGGAATCCATGTGCGCGTGCATGGCGGCTCGCGCGGCCCTGGGGTCGCGGGCCCGCACCGCCTCCAGCACCGCGGCGTGTTCGGCGAGCTTGCCCTCGCCCGGCTTGCGGATATTCTTCTTGATCCAGACCACGACCAGCGACTCGAGCCGGGCCTGGAAGCCGGTGAGTGCCGAGTTGTGCGATGCCTGGGCCAGTGCGCGATGGAAGGCCAGATCGGCTTCCAGATACTTGGCGGGGCTGTCGTGGACGGCTTCCATCCGGGCGAGGTGGGTCTCCAGCGCGGTCAGGTCGTTGGCGCTGCGGCGCAGCGCGGCCAGCTCCGCGAGGTCCACCTCCACGCAGGCGCGCGCCTCCAGCAACTCGTCCATTTTGTGGTCGCCCAGCAGCAGTCCCCACTCCAGGACCTGCGGCAAGAGGTCCGACGTCGCCCCGCGCACATACGTCCCGTCGCCCTGCCTGATCTCCAGCAGGCCCAGCAGCGACAGTGACTTGAGGGCCTCACGTACCGCCGAGCGGCCGACCCCGAACACCTCGGCGAGCTCCCGTTCCGGCGGTAGCCGATCACCTGACCGCAACTGCCCGGACGTGAGCAGATGGTCGAGCAGACGCCGGGCCACCTCCACTGCCGGAGTGCTCGGCTCTTCGCGTTCGATCCTCTGTAGGCCTGCCATCGTCTGCGTCCTCCTGCTCGAAGTGCCGGCCGATCAAACGGCTGCGCGCCAAACCGTAGCGGTCCGGCGGCATGATGCTCCGCGCCCATGATGTTTCGCGGATACGTCACCGACATGGAGGCGAAATCTCCATCGCACAGTGAACAGCGACCCGGCAAGTGGTTGACAGGTTTACCGGTTGAGGTCCATCGTCGTCGCAACCACGGGAGCAGACCCGGCACCGGCCGCCCCGCACCAGCCCGTTCCGGCTCGATCGGCCCAGGTGCTCTCGTCGCAGCTGACAGCGCCGTCGCGCCAGACATGAGAAGAGCCCCCATGTTTCCCACCCGTTTCGGGCCCGGATCCGCAGCGGCCCCCGCCCGCGGGCCATCCCGCCGCAGTGTGCTGCGCGGTGTCGCCGCCCTCGGGGCGACCGCGGCCACGAGCGGAGTGCTGACCGGCTGCACCAGCGGCAACGCGAATGCCGCGGCCAAGCCCGCACCCGGCTACTACCCCGGCGACTACGACGTGATCGTCGACGCCTCGCGCCGGGAGAAGAAGCTGCTGATCTACTCGAACACCTCGCAGACCGCCTGGCAGCCGATCTTCGAGGCCTTCACCGCCCGCTACCCGTGGCTGGAGGACATCCGAGCCACCAACCTGGGCAGCTCCGCCGTCTACGAGCGGTACTACAGCGAGGCGGCCACCGGTACCTCGCCCGCCGATCTGCTGGTCTCCAACGCGCCGGGCAACTGGGCCGACTACGCCGGCCGGAAGATCGCCGGCGACTACTCGTCGCCCGAGAAGACGAAGCTCCCCGACTTCGCGGAGATGCTGCCCGGTGTCTGGGTCTTCTCCACCGATCCCATCGTCGTGCTCTACAACCGCAAGACGCTCGACGAGGGGCAGATCCCCAACGGCATCGCCTCGCTCGCCTCGCTCGCCGAGTCCGAACCGAGCCGCTTCCGCGGCAAGATCGGTGCTTACGACCCGAGCAACGCCTTCGGCTACGCCAGCAACCAGGGCTACACGAGCAACGTGCCTGACGGCTGGCAGAACTTCACGCGCATCCTGCCGTTCGTCCGGGCCGACCACTCCTCCGGCACCCTCGTCGAGAAGGTCGTCTCCGGTGAGTACGACGCCTCGATCAACATCAATGGCGCGGTCGCCGTACCCGCCGCCGAGCACAGCGGTGGGCTGCTCGGCTGGACGTACTGCGAGGAAGGCACGGTCGTCGTGCCCCGCGCCATCTCCATGGTGAAGACCGCCCCGCACGGCAATGCCGCACGGCTCTTCCTGGATTTCCTCCTCTCCGACGAGGGACAGAAGGCCGTTGCCGCCGGAGGTCTCACCCCGTACCGGCCGGGTGTCGAGCAGTCCGGCACCGACAGCCTGCAGGATCTCCAGCGCAAGCTGGGCACGGACCGCGTTCACCTCTACCGGTACGCGGCGGTCGAGGAGAAGGACCAGGACGCCTACCTCCACCGCTGGGAGAAGGCCAAGGGCTGATCACCGCCCGTTTCCCGACCCGATCATCTCCCAGCAGACGGAGGTCCCATGGCCACCCAGACACCCCCGGCCCCGGCCGACGCACCACCCCGTTCCCTGCGCCCCGGTGAACTGGGCATACCCAGCTACCGGCGCTGGTTCGGCGCCGGCCGCGAAGCCTTCATCCACTACCTCACCTTTCTTGTCACGGTCGCGCTCGTCCTCGCCCCGGTCATCCCGATCCTGTTCCAGTCGGTCCGCAACCAGCCGCTCTACGAAGCGGGCGGGGCCTTCACCCTCTCCAACTACGTTCACCTCTTCACCGAGGCGGGCTTCGGCACGATCATCCTCAACACCTTGCTCTTCGCGGTGCTCACGACGGTCTTCGCACTCGCCATCGCCGTGCCGATGGCGATCCTGCTGACGCGCACCCGCTTCCCCGGCGCACGGATCATCGGGCAGATCGTGCGCTGGCCCATCTACATCTCGCCGCTCGTCCTCGCGTTCGGCTGGATCGTGGTCTACGGTCCGGCCGGATTCCTGACCACCGCACTGCGTGAGTACGCGGGTTTCGTGCCCTGGGACCTCTACACGCTGCCCGGCATGGCCTTCGTCGAGGCCGTCGCCCAGGTTCCCGTCGCCTTTCTCTTCTGCGCCAACGCGCTGGCCTCCTCGGACACCTCGCTGGAGAACGCGGCCCGCACCGTCGGCGCGGGACCGATGCGCATCCTGCGCTCCATCGTGGTCCCGATGCTGCGCCCGCCCATGCTCTACGCCGGTCTGCTGATCTTCGGTACGGCCGTGGAGACCCTGTCCATCCCGCTGATCCTGGGCGAGCCCTCCGAGATCACGATGTTCTCCAGCTTCCTGTACAACGAAGGCATCGACTCGATCAATCCGGACTACGGTCTCCTCGGCGCGGCGTCCACACTGATCCTGGCCGCCACCATCACCCTGGTGATCGCCCAGACCCGGCTTCTGAAGCACGCTCAGCGCTTCGTCTCCGTACGGGGCAAGGCCACCCGTGCCAACCTGCTGGACCTCGGCAACTGGAAGTGGGCGGGCTTCGCCTTCGTCGGCGTCTACCTGGTCCTGGGCGTACTGCTGCCGATGATCGCGCTGATCGCGCGGGCGTTCACCTCGCTGCTCACGCCGCTGGTCAGCCCGTTCTCCACACTCACGCTCGACAACTTCCGGCTGATCTTCGACTATGCGCCCTACACCGAATCGATCGTCAACTCGATCACCATCGCGCTGATCGGATCGATCGCGGTCACGCTCATCGGCACGGTCGTCGTCCTGGTCGCGCGCCGCTCCGAATTCCGCTTCGCGCGACTCCTGGAGACCGCCGCCCTCTCCCCGCACGCTGTGCCCGGGCTCATCATCGGCATCGGCTTCTTCTGGGCCTTCGCCTGGGCGCCCGGCGGCGACGCCGTACGTGGCACGCTGATCGCTCTGATCATCGCCTTCGGGGTCCGTGCCCTTCCGTCCGCTTTCGGAGCGATCTCACCGTCCGTGATGCAGCTCGGCAGGGAACTCGACAACGCCGCCCGAGTCGCCGGAGCGGACTGGTGGCGAACCGTCTCGCGGATCCTGATCCGCCTGCTCGTGCCCGCCATGCTCGCCTCCTTCGTCCTCATCTGGACGGCGATGATCAGGGAGTACGCGCCCGCCATGTTCCTGGCCGGCGCCGAATCACAGGTCATCGGCACCACCGCCATCGACCTGTGGACGCAAGGGGAGACCGGCTCGGTCGCAGCCCTCGCCACCATCCAGATCGCCGTCACCGCCGTCGTCGCGGGCCTCGCCGGGCTGCTGGTGAAGGAAAAGAAGACGCGAAACAAGGGGAAGAACAATGCCTGAGCTGGTTGTCGAGAACCTCGTCAAGTCCTTCGGCGGGAACACCGTCCTGGAAGACATCAACTTCACCGTCCAGGAAGGGGAGTTCTTCACCCTCCTCGGCCCGTCCGGCTGCGGCAAGTCCACCACGCTGTCCTGCGTGGCGGGCCTGGAACACCCCGACTCCGGCACCATCCGCGTCGGCGACCAGGTCTTCTTCGAGGGCACGGGCAAGCACGCCGTGCCGCCGGAGGGACGCAACCTGGGCCTGGTCTTCCAGTCGTACGCCCTCTGGCCGCACATGACCATAGCCGACAACCTCGCCCTCCCCCTCAAGCTGCGCAAGGTGAGCAAGGACGAGCAGCGCCGCCTCATCGACGAGGCCCTCGGCAAGGTCGACATGCTGCACCTGCGGGACCGCTACCCCCACCAGCTCTCGGGTGGCCAGCAGCAGCGTGTGGCACTGGCCCGCGGCATCGTCTACGCCCCTGGCGTACTGCTCCTCGACGAGCCGCTCTCCAACCTGGACGCCAAGATGCGCGATCAGGCCCGTACCTGGCTCAAGGCCCTGCAGCGCGAGGTCGGGATCACCACCGTCTACGTCACCCACGACCAGATCGAGGCCATGTCACTGTCCGACCGCATCGCGGTCTTCATGCACGGCCGCCTCCAGCAGGTCGGCACCCCCACCGAGATCTACGAGACCCCGGCCACCCCCGAGGTCGCGGGGTTCATCGGCCGCTGCAACCTTCTCGAAGGCCGTATCGGAGAGGCGCCGGCCGACCGCAGGACCGTGCGCGTCGAGCTGGGGGACACCGGACAGCACTTGGACGTCGTACGCACCGACGGAGCCGCCCAGGGGCAGAAGGCCACCGTCGGCCTGCGGTCCGAGCGGATCACGCTCGCCGAGCGCGCGGACGTGCCCGCCAACGGGGTCAACGTTCTTGAGGCGAAGATCGCTCAATGCTCGTACACCGGCGCCCGCTTCGAATACGAACTCACGGTCGGCGGACTCACCCTCCAGGCGGAGAGCGAGGTCCGTTACACCGGCTCGGAGATCAGCCTGCTGATCCGCCCCGAGGACTGCCTGCTGTATCCGGCAGCGGCCTGAGGGCACTGGCACCACGGGAGGGCCGAACGGGTTCGGTCCTCCTCGTTCTCCTTCCCGCGCGAAACGCAGACGGAGCCGCCTCATGAAACGCCGTACGTTCGTAACCCTCGCCGCCGCCGGACTCGGTAGCGCCCTCGCCGCAGAAGGGTCCGCGGCTGCCCAGCCGCGCAGCCGCCGGCCGGCCGCCGCGTCGCAGCCGCTGTCGCACCAGACGATCGAATCCGGGGGAGTGACTCGCAGGTTCTCCGTCTACGTACCGAGTGGCCAGCCCGCGTATCGCGCTCAGGATCCGAAGAACAATCCGCTGGTGATCGTGATCCCTCCCGACGACGAGAGCGGCGCCGGGTATGCGGCACGTACCGCGTGGACCCGAGTCGCCGAGGACCGCGGCTTCATCGTGGCGTTCCCGGTCGCGGCCGACGGGGGCTGGAACATCGGGTTGTCCGCGGACCGCCCCGATGACATCGCCTTCGTCACCGCGGTCACCGACACAGTCCGCGGCACCTACAAGTCCAATGAGATCAACACCTACATCGCCGGCGAGGGAGCGGGCGCGGCGCTGGCCAACCAGGTGGCCGCGATCTCCTCGACTCGCTATGTCGCGGTCGCGGGCTGCGGGGACGGCGTTCCCCTAGACTTCTACGACAAGGCCGCCTCCCGGCTGACCGTCACCGCGATGTCCGGCTGGACGTTCCTCCGCGGCCCCCGGCCATCGGCCGAGGAGAGCCGCCAGATCGCGTACTGGAGAGGCGCCAACAAGGGCCGGCCCCATGCCCAGGTGCGCGTGTCGCGCCTGCGCGATGGGCGGGGTTTCGCCAGCACCGACGTCGTCGAGGCGGTCTGGGACAGGATGTTCCACCCGACGCTGCGTTTTACCGATCAGGACTCCGTCAACGGCCATCTCGTGCCGTTCCGGACAGCACAGGAGATGGGGCTGCGCTGGTGTACGAAGACCATCGGCGGTGCCTCCCGGAGGTGGCTGGTCTATCTTCCGACGCGCTATCGGTCCTTGACCAGGCACGGCCGGAGGCTGCCGGTCGTCATGTCCTTCCACGGCCGTAACGGCTCGGCCCGTTTCCACGCCCAGCAGTCCTACTGGGCGGACGTCGCCGAGAAGTACGGTTTCATCGCGGTGTTTCCGCAGGCCGAGCCGCTCCCCGGAGCCGGGCCCCACGACAACATCGCCTGGAGCCCGGACGCCGCCCCCGACAACACCGATGTACGCGTGGCCCTGGGCATCGTCGAAGACATCGATTCCCGCTTCGAAGCCGACCTCACGCGCGTGTACGTCACCGGCTTCTCGCAGGGGTCGGCGTTCACCAACCGCCTCGCGGTGCAGTACCCCGAGCGGTTCGCCGCCATAGCGCCCCAGTCCGGCCACCTCTTCCGGGCGAACGACTACAGCGCACCCGTCGTGCGCACCGACGTGCCACTCCCGGTCTGGCAGTTCAGAGGAGTCGACGAAGTACCCGGTGACTTCCCGGGCGGCAGCTCCGGGGAGGCGGCCTCGCGCGTCTTCTGGCGGGAAACGGTCGACAGGAACCTCCAGCGGCCCCGCACCGTCGTCGACGGCCGGTACACCACCGAGGTGTTCACCGATGGCGTCGCCGAATACCGCTGGACCGTCAACGGTGACGTCGGCCATTTCCCGCCGAACGGCGTGAACCACAAGGTGTGGGCCGAGTTCTTCTCCCGTTACCGCCGGCTTCCCGATGGTTCTCTCGAAGTTCACTGAGGGATTCGTGAGTGAGCCGGCACGCGGCGCGGCCCGCACGGGCCGCGTGCCGGCTCGCCCTCAGCCGGGCAGGCTGATCCGAACGTGGACCTTTTTCCTCGCGGGCAGAGCCAGTTCGCGCGCGTGGGTCCCGAGTTCGGATGCGCGCACGACAGCATCGGCTCGGATCGAGCCGATGCCGCGCCTGCTGATCAGGGTCGTCGTACGAGCCCGCTCAGTGCGCAGTACCGCCCTCACCTCGCGTTTCCCCAGATCCCAGCTCAGCTCCTCGACGGTGACTCCGTCGCGGCCCCGGATGCCCCGCAGCGTGCCCTTGGGCCAGGCGTCGGGCAGGGCGGGCAGGAGTTCGGTGACGCCGGGCCGGGAGTAGGCCAGGGCCTCGACGAGCACGGCCGGGATGGCGTTCGAGGCATCGGCGTTGAAGATGTCGAGGTTCGGGTTGTGGGAGGTCATCAGGGAGCGGAAGAGCATGTTCTTGCCGAGGATACGGGCCAGGTTCTCCTCGACCTTCGGGCCGTCCTTGACGCGGGCGGCGACCAGGGCCCGGTGCAGGCTGCCATGGGCGGCGTACGAGGTGTCGGCGCGGCGGGCGACGAGCGTGGCGCGGGTCGCCTCGACCAGGTCCGGAGTGTCCTCCGGGTTGATCTCGTGCAGTGGCCAGGCTCCGTAGAGGTGGCTGACATGGCGGTGGTTGTGGCGCTCGTCGAGTCCGGGCCAGGACCATTCGGCGATCAGTCCGTCCTCGGTGAGGCGATACGGCGGGATCCGCTCCAACAGCTTCGACCAGCGCTCCGCGCCCTCGCCCGCCCCCTGTTCCACGTCCAGCTTCTTCGCCGCCCAGATCGCGGACCGAAGGGCGTGGCGGCCTGCGGCGACATCGCCGGTGGCGTTGACGGCGAGGTAGCGACCCGTGTTGGCGGGGACGTTCTCCATCGAGAACGAAGGTACGAAGACGGCGTTGCCGTCGGTGTCGGTCCGGGTGAGGAAGTCCTCGTAGAACAGGGCGAGTTCGAGCAGCAGTGGGGCGAGAGTCCGGCGCAGGAACCGCTCGTCCCGGGTGACCTGGTAATGCTCGAGCAACGGCAGGAACAGCCAGTCGGCGCCCCCGGTCCAGGCATGGCCCGGCCAGGCGGAGTGAAAGTGGAACATGAAGCCGTTCTCGCCGTCGGTGCGGGAGGGGGCAAGGAAGCCGCGCGCCCCGTACAGGCGCCGGGCGTTGGTGCGCCAGTCGTCGATCTGACCGAGGACCAGGTCGACGTACCCCTGGAAGGGCTCGGCCAGGTCGCCGAGATTCGCGGCCGCGACCTGCAAGTTGACGTTGGCGTCGGTGGTGAAGTCGCCTGCCCAGGCGGCCTTCCAGCCGCCGGACCAGATGCCGGTCAGGCGCGGCGGCAGCACACCGGACGAGGACACGAAGTGATAGCGGCCGACCGCGAACAGCCGCTCCAGCAGGGCTGGATCAGGCACGGACGGGTCGGCGTTCTGGCGGGCGATCAGCCGGCTGGTGGTCAGGGCACGGTCGGCGGCGGTGCCGCCGAGGTCGAGAGTGGTGCGGTCGTACAGCTCGCGGTGCACGCGCGCGTGCGGGGCGAGCAGGGTGTCGTATCCGGCGCGCGGTACCGCGAGTGCCCGGTGCACGGGGCGGGAGTCCCAGCCGTCGGCGGTGTCGTAGCGGCCGAGCTTCGACAGCAGCAGCACCCGGGAAGCGTCGGTGATCTCGACAACGCCCTCGCGGGCTGTCACCCCGCCGCCCTGGGCGATGATCCGGGTCACGCCCTCGAAGCCGTGCGCGCCGAGGTCCGCGGGATAGGTGCCGCGAAGGGTGAGCCAGCCTTCTCCCGCCGCCACGTCCGAGGTGGTGGTGAACGAGACCGTGCCGGGCACGTCGGCCAGCGTGGGGTCGGCACGGACTGTCAAGTCGATCGTGGCGCCGCGGGGCGGCAACAGTTCATGCACCGCGATGCCATGCGCACGCGACACGAAGGCCCGGCGTCTCCAGGTGCCGGCCGAGTCACTCCAACTGGTGGTGATCTGACCGGTGCGGAAGTCCGTGGTACGCAGGTAGTCCTGGTACGAGACATGGTGCGGGCTCTCAAGCACCAGCTGGTGACTCGGGTGGTAGGTCTGTGTCCACTTGATCGTCCAGCCGGGCGGGGAGAACGCCGACTGCGCTGCCCGGTAGTTGCCTGCCAGCGCGAGATCGCGGACGTTCTCCAACAGGTCGGCGGTGACCGGCGGCTGTTGGTCGCGGGTGCCGTTGGGCAGCACGAGGCGGTGGTGGTTGAGGACGACCTTCTCGCTCGCGGGCGCGCCGTAGACGGTGATTCCCGTCTCCCCGTTGCCGCTGAGGAAACCGTCGGTCCACGTGGTGGCGGGGGCCTCGTCGTGGACTCCCCAGCGCGGAGGCCTGGGGGACCCGACGGCACGGGCGTTGGCCGTCGGCCAGACCGCGGGTGTCGCGGCTGCCGCTGTGGCGGTGGCGAGGAACTGGCGTCTGTTCACGTGTTCTCCCAGGCGTGGGGACAGGAGCGCAGATCGTCGTGAATCGATTCACGACAGGGTCCCGATCCCCCGAACCGGTGCCGAACAAAAGGCGTTCACGTGTCGAAAGTTTTCGGGTGCCCGTGGATGGTGGATGCGACCCCGTCCGCCGCCGCAGTGTGGTCAGGCGAATGCCTTGCGCAACGTCTCCAGAGAGCGTTCGGCCGCCTGGGCGCTGGTGGGAACCTGATGGTGCTCCATCGTGATCCAACCGCTGAACCCCGTACGGCGGAGTGCCCCGAGCAGCGCGTCGAAGGCGAAGTGACCGCTGCCGAGCGGTCCGCGGCTGTGGCTGTCCGCCAGCTGTACGCAGGCGAGCCAGTCGGCGTTCGCGTCGACGGTTTCGGCGAAGGGCTCGCCCTCGGCAGCCATGTGGTGGGTGTCCAGCACCAGGCCGATACCGGGTTCGCCGACGTCGGTGGCGAACGCCCGTGCCTGGTCTGCCGTGGTGAGGAAGTCGGTGTTCGCCCGGCGCTGCGGTTCCAGCAGCAGGCGGCTTCCCCTCGCGGCGAGGTGGCCGGCGAGATCGCGTACGGACGCCAGCGCCCAGACTCGCTGACGTTCCTCCAGCCCAGGCGCGAAACGGCCGCGGGCCTTGCCCAGCGTCATCGGGACACCCAGCTCCGCCGCGAGATCAGCCGTGGCTGTCAGCCGCCTCAGTGCTCGGCAGCGCACTTCGGGATCCGGGTCGATGAGAGTGAGACCGTCCTCGCCGTGCACGGGGCCGGTCGCGATGGCCGCGATCCGTACCCCGGTCGCGCCCGCCACGGCCTGAAGCCGCTCGGCGGATCGCGGACCGGGTTCGCGTACCTGCACCTCGACGGCTTCGTAGCCGAGTGCCGCGACCTCGGCCAGCGCCTTCGCGTAGGGGGACTGGTGGCCCAGGGCGGCCGGCGAGCTGCAGTCGTCGGAGGAGACGGTGTACGCGATGGGCCAGGGCAGCTCGGTCACGCCTCGGAACCGATCAGGGCGGGGGAGTCGATGAGATCCCTTCGCAGCGCCTGGGCGGCAGCGCCGGCGCCGCTGAGTACCGGAACGCCGAGCATGGCCCGCAGAGCGGTGGCGGCCGGAGTGAGGGAGTACTGGGCGAGCAGCACCACGTCGGCTCGCTCGGTGCGGGCGGCCTGCGCCAGGACCGTCGCCAGCTCCTCGGGGTGGCCGATCGACGCCGCCTCTTCGCAGAGCACCGTGCCGATCTCGGGGCCACCGCGGAACTCGAGCTTGAGCGCTTCCAGTTGTTCCACGGCCGCCGGTACGGCGGGGGGAGTGGAGGCGAGCACCAGCAGACGGCCGACGGGCATGCCGAGCGCGGCGCGGAACATGGCCTCGTCGGCCTTGTAGACCGGCTTGCCCCACAGACGCCGGGCCGTGTCGACCACCGGCCCGTACGACGAGCATGTCAGGAGCAGCCCGTCCGCCCCTTCCTGGAAGACGTGGTCGATCAGGCGCAGCATGCGGCGGCGCAGACCAGGGCCGAGGCCACCGGCGGACCGCGCGTCTTCGAGCAGCCGGTCGTCCAGCAGGTTCCACACCACGGCCTCGGGAAAGACCTCGGCGAACGCCTGGTTGGCGATCTCCGCGCCGGACGGAACGGCATGGATCATGGCCACCACGGGCCGATTCTGCGTCACCGGGACCTCCCCACTCCATGCGGCGGCGCACAGGTGGCCGCGCAACCGCCAGCCTAGGGAGCGTCGGTCAACCGGTCAACCGGTTGCTGAATATGGATACCGCTGCCTGGTCAGCCTTCCTGCTCCAGGGCGGTGAGTAGCCGCTGGGTTGCTCCTTCCATGTGCCGCGCCATGGCATTTCGGGCGGCTGGTGCGTCGGCACGCTTGACC
Organism: Streptomyces sp. GbtcB7; assembly: GCF_019091445.1. Lineage (NCBI taxonomy): Bacteria > Bacillati > Actinomycetota > Actinomycetes > Kitasatosporales > Streptomycetaceae > Streptomyces > Streptomyces sp. GbtcB7. The sequence continues at coordinate 24,571 of NZ_JAGXJM010000007.1, read as the reverse complement.
GCCTCGAAGATCGGAACGTGATCGTCGTACGCGATCTTGCGACTGCGGGTGCTGCCCGTGCGGTTGATCCAGCCGCGTTGCACCATCGCTCGCATCCCCTTGAGCATGTCGCGCAGTACGACATTGCCGCAGACGTCGGCGACAGCGGCGTGGAAGGCCATGTCGGCCTCGGGGAACGCGTCGTCGGCGCAGTCGCGCATCTCGGTGAGCCGCTTGCGCAGCAGTTCCACGCCTGCCTCGTCACGCTGCTCGGCCGCGAGACCGGCTACGAGTACTTCGAGTTCCGCGCGTGCCTGAAGCAGGTCCCTAGAGCCGCGCTCGCCGAGCACCAGACCCAGTTCGAACAGCCGGTAGAGGACATCCGAGTCCGGCCCACGGAAATATGTACCGCTGCTCTGCCGGATCTCCAGCAGGCCGAGGAAGCCCAGCGACTTGATCGCCTCGCGCACGGTCGGCCGGTTCACCCCGAGCATCTCGGTGAGCTGTCGCTCGGAGGGAATGCGCTGGCCGGGCTCGACCTCGCCGGACATCAGGTAGTCGATCAGTCGCCGGGACACCTCCGAGGCCAGGGGCTCCCGTGGTTCCACCTTGATCCTGGAGAGTTCGGTGCTCATCGCGTCGCTTTCTGATCGGCTGCGCGCCGGCCCGGTCGTCGAAGGAGCGCTGGACGCGGCGGTGCAGCGATCGTACTGCGAAGTGATGAACCGGTGGTCCGGTCATCCGGGGCAGCTGCTTTCCCGGCTGCTTTCCCGGCGCGGCGATGTCTCCCGGGCGCGCGTTCGTCGACCTCGACAGGGTGCGGGAGGGCGGGGGCCTCCGCTCCGCGGCGCGACAGGAACGCTGTCGACCTGCTCACGCGCCGGACCGCCGCCCCGGCCTGCCGGGGCGCCGCCTGGGCTCCGGGGCGAGCTTCGCCGTCCCGCGCCCGAGTCTCGTCCGATCTCTTGACACCTCCCAGGCCCCCTCCTACGTTGACCCGTGCCAATAAACGGTACACATTCCCAATCGTTGGGACGCGAGGAAGTGGCCGCAGTATGAACTCCCCAGCAGAGAACAAGCCGTCGCCAGGCGCATCCCCGTCGCGGGACATCCGAGAGGCCGCGGTGCACAGCGCCGCGTCGAAGATTCTCCGGCGCGTGGTGCCGGTTTTCGCGATCATGATGATGTGCAACCAGCTCACCCGCTCGAACATCGGCTACGCCCAGGAGCACCTGGAGGCCGACCTCGGCATCGGGGCAGCCGCCTACGGCCTCGGTGCCGGGCTGTTCTTCATCACCTACATGCTCTGCGAAGTCCCCTCGAACCTGCTCATGGCGCGGTTCGGCGCCAAGATCTGGCTCTCCCGGATCTGCGTCAGCTGGGGCATCGTCTCCGCCTGCACCCTCTTCGTGCAGGGCCCGGTCAGCTTCTACGCGCTGCGCTTACTGCTCGGTGCCGCTGAGGCCGGGTTCGTGCCGGCCGTGCTCTACTACTTCTCCACCTGGCTGCCCAACGACTACCGGGGCCGCGCCAACGCCCGCTACGGCGTGGGTGCGCTGGTGGCCTTCTCTGTTTCGGGTCCGTTGTCCGGGCCGTTGCTGGGCATGGACGGCGTGCTGGGGCTGCACGGCGGGCAGTGGATGTTCCTCCTGGAGGGCCTGCTCTCGGTGGGCATCGGAGTCTTCGCCTTCTTCTGGCTGGACGGCCGGATCGAGGACGTGACCTGGCTGACCCGTCAGGAGAAGGCCGCCCTGACCGAGGCCGTCGAGGCCGAGGAGAAGGCGGCGGTCGAGATGTACGGCGAGGGCAAGGCGTCCTTCTGGAGCGTGCTGCGTGACCCGAAGATCGCCCTCTTCGTCTTCATCTACTTCGCGACCCAGATGTCCATCTATGCCAACACCTTCTGGCTGCCGTCGATCGTCGGCGACATCCCGGGCACCAACGCGGTCACGGTCGGACTGCTGTCCTCGCTGCCCTGGTTGTGCGCGATGGTGGCGATGTTCGGCCTGGCCCGCGTAGGCGACCGCACCAGTCGGCGCAAGCCCATTCTCGTCGGCCAGCTGCTGGTCGCGGGCATCGGCACCCTGACCGCCGCGTTGGTCTCGCCCTGGTGGGCACTGGTATGGCTGTGCGTGGCAGCCATGGGCTTCAAGTCGATCAGCCCGGTCTTCTGGCCGATCGTGCAGCGCACCGTGAACCCGATGACGATCGGCGTCGCCATCGCCGTCATCAACTCCGTCGCCAACCTCGGCGGGTTCGTGGCACCGTTCGGCTTCGGCCTGGTGAAGGAACGTACCGGCAGTACGGAATGGGCGCTGATCGCCCTCGGCTGCCTCTCCTTCGTCGCGGCCGTCGCCTGCCTGTGGGTGCGGGACAGGGAAGACGCCACGGCGGATTCCGCCTCGAAGTCTCTAGGAGAAGGAATGGGTCCCATCAGTCGGGAAACCGCGGAGCCGGCCCGATGACGGGCGGACGGCTGCGGCCGGGCACGATCTTCGGCATCGGCCTCAACTACGCCGACACCATCCGGGAGATGGGACGGGAGACGCCGACGACGCCGTATCTCTTTCCCAAACTGACCTCCAGCGTCATCGGCGACGGCGAGGCGATCGTCATCGACACGGAGATCACCAGCCGTGTCGACTGGGAGAGCGAACTCGCCGTCGTCATCGGCGAAACGGCCCGCGACGTTCCGGCCGCGGAGGCGCTGGGCATCGTGCGCGGTTACACCGTGGCCCAGGACGTCTCCGCGCGCGACCTGCAGGAGGCCGACGGGCAGTGGGTGCGCGGCAAGGGCCTCGATACCTTCTGCCCGCTCGGACCCGAGGTCGTACCGGCCGCCGATGTGCCCGACCCGCAGCAACTCGCCGTCCGCACCTGGCTCAACGGCGAACGGGTGCAGGAAGGTACGACGAAGGACATGGTCTTCACGGTGGCTGAGCTGATCGCCTACCTCAGCTCGTTCTTCACCCTCCGGCCCGGTGATGTCATCCTCACCGGCACACCCTCGGGCTGCGGGGACTTCCGTACACCGCGGATGGCGCTGAAACCCGGCGACGTACTGGTCTCGGAGGTCGAGGGGATCGGCCGACTGACCAACCCCGTGGTGGCGAAGACATAGACCGCACGAGAAGTTCTGTACGACGCGGCGTGGGATCCGGCAGGAGCCGTCTCCGGCCGGAACCCCGCGGTGTCCTCAGGCCTTCGGCGGCACGTACCCCAGCCCCGCCGAGAGATCGGCGCACACCTTCGCGACCACCGGCCCGTACGTGGCGATGGCCGGCTCCATTCGCTCGGCCACGCCCGCCACGCTGATCGCGGCCACCGGAAGTCCCGTGTGGTCGTGGACCGCTGCCCCGCAGCACACGCTCGAAGCGTCGAACTCCCTGATGTCCTGGGCATATCCGCGCTCGCGCGTGCGTACGACCTCGGCGTGCAGGTCGGAGACGGTCGCGGCGGTCACCGGGGACTCGGACGAACGGACGAGCTCCACCAGTGTTTCTTCCAGTCGAGGCTCGGGCAGCGCGGCGAGAAAGGCGCGCCCCAGTGAGGTGATGTGCATGGGGCGGGCGGCACCCAGTTCGGCGGTCACGGCGGACGGGCGCGGGCCGCGCTCGCGGTGGATGAAGACCATCGACAGGCCGTTGGGCACGGCGAGGCTCACGGTCTCCTGGGTCAGGTCGACCAGCTTGCGCAGAGCCGGGGTCGCGGCGTCCAGCAGATTGGTCGAGGCGACGGCGGCGTTGGCCAGACGCATCGCCATGGGACCGAGCCGCAGATGACCGCTGACCGGGTCAAGACTCAACCAGCCCTGCGCACGCAGCCGTTCGACCAGACGGTACGCCGTCGAGCGGGAGAGGCCGAGGTCCTTGGCGAGCTCGACGGTCGTGGAGCTGCGCGCCCGCGAGAGGTGGTCGAGGATCGCGAGGCCGCGGTCCAGCGCGCCCGGACCGCGCTCCGCGGCGGCGGACGCATCGGCCGCCGCGTCGATTGCTGCCTTCATGGTGAACGCGCCTCCCGCTTTCCAGCTCGGCAAGAATCCCAGTGGATGAGACTACCTTCCCCTTGTGCGGCCCGGAAGTCCATTGCTAGATTCATCGTGTTCATTCATTGGGACAGTGAACTACTGAATGAGACAGAGAGGGTTTCCCGTGTCTCTCACGGCCCCCGCAGGCCCCCGCATTGCGGACATTCGCCTCACCCCGATCCTGATCTCCGATCCGCCGCTGCTGAACATCGCCGGAGTCCACCAGCCGTACGCTCCCCGTCTGATCGTGGAGGTCGAGACGGAGACCGGCACGGTCGGACTGGGCGAGACCTACGGCGACGGCGCCTATCTCCGGCTCGCCGCCGAGCTCGCTCCTCAGCTGAAGGGCCACCCGGTCGGCGAGATCAACGCCATCCTCCAGATCGGCAAGGACCCCTCGGGCAGCCATGTCGTCGACCCCAATCCGGACGCCTCCGGCTACCGCGGACTGCTTACCACCGAGAAGATGCGGCTCTCCGTCGTCTCCGCGTTCGAGGGCGCCGCCCTGGATGCCTACGGCCGTGAACTGGGCGTCCCTGTCCACCAGTTGCTGGGCGGCAAGGTCCGTGACCGGGTCGAGTACTCCGGTTACCTCTTCTACAAGTGGGCCGCCCAGCCGGGCGCCGAACCCGACCCGTGGGGCGAGGCCGCCGACCCCGCGGGCGTCGTCGAACTGGCCCGGAAGTTCCATGCGTACGGCGGCTTCCAGTCCTTCAAGCTGAAAGGCGGCGCCTTCCCGGCGCTGGAGGAGGCAGCTGCCGTCAAGGCGCTTGCCGCCGCTTTCCCCACCCACCCGTTGCGTCTCGACCCCAACGGCGCATGGTCCCTGCGGACGGCGGTCAAGGTCGCCGAGGAACTCGACGGCGTCGTCGAATACCTGGAGGACCCCACCGCACGGCTGGAGGACATGGCCGAACTGCGCCGTCGCACCGGAGCGGTCCTGGCCACGAACATGATCGTCACGGCGGTCGAGGAGATCGGGCCGGCCTTCGGCCTCGACGCCGTGCAGGTCGTGCTCTGCGACCATCACTTCTGGGGCGGGCTGCTGGCCACTCGCGACCTCGCCGCCGTGTGCCGGACCCACGGGCGTGCCGTGTCCATGCACTCCAACACCCATCTGGGCATCAGCCTTGCCTCCATGACACAGGTCGCCGCCACGGTCCCCGGCCTCCAGTACGCCTGCGACACCCATTACCCCTGGCAGGCGATGACCGGTGAGGACGTCATCACCGAGCCGTTCACCTTCGACGAGGGGTGTGTCAAGGTCACCGACACCCCCGGCCTCGGCGTCGAGCTCGACCGCGACATGCTCGCCCGGCTGCACGAACGCTGGCAGAAGAAGCCCCGGATGCGCGAGCGCGACGACATCGCCGCGATGCGCGCCGTACACCCCGGCTACGAACGCCCGACGCTGCCGAAGTTCTGACCGGCCCTCGCCCCCGACCGGCTCACCTCTTACAGGAGTTACGTCATGTCCGCCGTGTACGACAGCAAACTGCCGCCGCTCGACCGGGACGTCCGGGACAAGCTCACCCGCGTTTCGACCGCCACCCTGGCCACCCGCCTTTTCGCCCTCGGCCTGCGCCAGCAGTTCCTGGTCGGTGTGAGCCCCCTCAATCCCTCCCTCGACGGGTTCGTCGGCGAGGCGTTCACCATGCGCTTCATTCCGGCCCGGGAGGACATCGACACACTCGATTCCCTGCACCAGGAGGACAACCTGCAGTGGCTGGGTGTCGAATCGCTCTCCGACGGCCAGGTCCTGGTCATCGACAGCCGCTCCGACGTCAGTGCCGCGTCCGCCGGCGACATGCTGGTCACCCGTGCCCTGCACCGCGGGGCGGCGGGGGTCGTCACCGACGGAGCGTTCCGTGACGGGCACGTTCTCAAGACCCTGCCCCTGCCCACGTACTCCCGCACGGTCACCGCCACCACCCGGCTGACCAGCTTCCATGTGGCCGACCTCCAGGTGCCCATCGGCTGCGCGGGCGTGGCCGTCTATCCCGGCGACATCCTGGTCGGCGACCGGGACGGCGTCATCGTCGTCCCGCGCCATCTGGTCGAGCGGACCGCCGGCGAGGCGCTGGAGCAGGAGGAGCTGGAGGCCTGGCTGCACCACCGCGTCCACCAGGGCGAGCCATTGCTGGGCGGCCTCTACCCGCCGAACGAGCAGACCAAGAAGGAGTACGCCGACTGGAAGGCCGCGCAGGCGCCTGCGGCGAGTGAACACAAGGAGACCGCGCACTGATGAAGCACTTTGCCACGCTTGTGGAAAGCGAACGTCGGGCCCGTATGGAGCAGACGATCCGCACCTACTTCGACGGCTGCAATGAGGCGGACGTCGAGAAGATGGCCGGCTGTTTCACCCACGACGCCGTCCACTACTTCCCCCCTGGTCTTGACGGCCCCTGGAAGGGTGCCCACACCATCGCCGGGAACTGGCGGCACCTCGTACTGACCATCGGCTCGGCCTGGACCATCGACCGGCTGATCACGGACCCCGCCTCGAACCAGGCCGTCATCGAGTGGACCCACTACAAGACCGCGCTGAACGGCTTCCTGCGCGGCGACGAATGGTACGCCTTCGACGACGAGACCGGTCTGATCACCGAGATCCGCGCCTACTACGCCTCCCGCGGGGACGGCCGGGACCACATCGAACTTGAGGGCTTCGACTACGAGAGCCGTGGTTACCACACGACGTGCCCCGTCCCACGCCCCCACAAGGACGCCGCGCACAGCAACCCGCGCCACACCGCCGAGGAGACCGTCGCATGACCACCACCAGCGAGCGATCCGTCGCCCCCGCCGACTCCGTCGCGTTCAAGCCCTGGGCCCAGGCCCCTGGTGAGGCGACCACCGACCGCATCACCGGTGTCCGTCTCTCCCTCGTCAACCTCCCCCTGCACACGCCGATATCGGATGCCAAGGTCCTCACCGGGCGGCAGAAGCCGCTGACCGAGATCGCCTTCCTCTTCGCCGAGATCAGCACCGAGTCCGGGCACCACGGCCTGGGTTTCGGCTACTCCAAGCGGGCCGGCGGTCCCGCCCTGTACACCCACGCCAAGGAGATCGCACCCGAACTGATCGGCGAAGACCCCTCCGACATCTCCCGATTGTGGTCCAAGCTCATCTGGGCGGGCGCCTCCATGGGCCGCAGTGGCGTCGCCGTCCAGGCACTCGCCGCCCTCGACATCGCCCTGTGGGATCTCAAGGCCCGACGTGCCCGACTCCCGCTCGCCAAACTGCTCGGCGCCCACCGCGACTCCGTCCCCGTCTACAACACCTCCGGCGGCTACCTGTCCATGCCGATCGAGCAGGTCCTCGACAACGTGGACCTCGCCCTCGCACGCGGCGTCGGTGGCATCAAACTCAAGGTCGGCTCGCCCGAGCCGAGTGTCGACCTGGAGCGGGTGCGCCGCGTCCGCGAGCACATCGGCGACGGAGTGCCGCTGATGGTCGACGCCAACCAGCAGTGGGACCGTCTCACCGCGATCCGCATCGGCCGTCGGCTGGAAGAGTTCGACCTCACCTGGATCGAGGAACCCCTCGACGCCTACGACGCCCAGGGCCACGCCGATCTCGCCGCCACCCTCGACACCCCCATCGCCACCGGCGAGATGCTCACCAGTTTCGGCGAACACGCCCAGCTGATCGAGGCCCGGGCCTCGGACTTCGTCCAGCCCGACGCCCCACGCGTCGGCGGCATCACCCCGTTCCTCCAGATCATGCACCTCGCCGACTACAAGGGCCTCGCCCTCGCCCCGCACTTCGTGATGGAGATCCACGCCCATCTCTCCGCCGCCTACCCGCGCACCGCCTGGGTCGAGCACTTCGAATGGCTGGAGCCGATGTTCAACGAACGGCTGGAGATCACCGACGGCCGCCTGAGTATCCCCAACCGTCCCGGACTCGGGCTGTCCCTGAGCGAGCAGGCGGCAGCCTGGACGGCCGAGAGCACTGAACTGGGGTAACCGCGAGGGGTGGTGCGGCACGTCACCATCACCGGCAGGCAGGCCGCGGTGACGACAGGGCGTATCCAGGAGTCCGCCACCGCCGGTCTCGTCGATCCACGTGGAGGCGGCGGCCCATGAGCCGAACGTGCTGCTGTAGGCGGTGGTGCCGCCGGTCGTGACGGAGGTGTTGTCGACCGTGACCAGGTCGCCGACGCCACCGACGTTCGATTCGACGCGGACCCCGGTGAGGCCGGAGGTGCCGGTGGTGTCGGCGGCGAGCAGGGTGGTGTCGCGGTAGAGCTTGATCTCGCCCGCGACGTTCTTGCTGGGGTCGCCGGCGGCCGGGCCGATCATGACGTGGTGGCTTTCCGACGGTCGCGGTGGCGCTGCTCAGGCTTACGCCGGTGGCGATGGTGGTGCCGTCGAAGGCGAAGCTTACGGTGGCTCCGGCGTCGGTCGTGGAGTGATACGCACCGAGGTGGTCGCCGGTGGCGGCACTCTAGTTACCGGTGTAGGCGATCAGTCGCGCTCGTGGTCCCGGAGGACCGGCCCGGTGATCCGAAGCCAGCGGTGGGCTCGTTGACCAGGGGCGGCTTGGGAGCCGCGTCGTGGCGAGGCATCCTGGCCCGGAGATGACGTCCGGACATCGCTCGACAAGCGGGTGGGTCGTCGCCCCCGGCGCCCGGGGCCGGGTCTGGCGCGAGATGTCGTTCAGGGTGAGGTTGAGGTGAGGATGCCCAGCAGGATGATGTCGAGCGCGGCGTCGAGGCGGCCGGTGAGGTCGAAGGGCGGTGGCTCCTCGCGGATCCAGCGCAGAACGGTGGAGAAGTAGCAGGCCGCGAGCAGGGTGCCCGCCTGGTCGGCGGCGACCTCGGGCCGGATCTCGCCGCGCCGCTGCCCTTCTTCGGCGATCTTGGTGAGTTCGATTTCCAGTGACGGATCCTGCAGCAGCCGGCCGAATCGTGCCGAGGCGCCCATGAGGACCGTGGTCTCCGCGCGGGAGGCGACGTTGAGTTCGCCCATCTCTCGCAGGTAGCGCCTGAGGCGCTCACCGACCGGCAGGTCCTCGGCGTGCTCCTGACCGAGGATGGCCGCGACCCGGGAACGGCGGCGGGCTCCCCACTCCTCAAGGAATCCCACCTTTTGAGAGAAGTGGTTGAAGACGGTGGCCCGGGCGACATCGGCGGTGTCGGCGATCTCCTCCATGGTCGTCGCCTCGAATCCCTGGGCCACGAACAGCCCCACCGCCGCTTCGTACAGCTTGTCATGCACCTGGCGACGCTTGCGCTCCCGACGCCCGGGAGCGGGTGCGTCGCTTGAGGGGACGGCTCCGGCGTCCGGGATCTTCATGGCCTCCAGTAGAACACAGCGCTGCACACCTCTTGACCTCATCCACAGAAGGAATCTAGATTCCGGACCATTGATGGATGCGAGTCCATCAATCGATTCTGATCTCGCGATGTCGCGGGACGTGGACAGGAGGCAGCGTGGCTTCCGTACTCCCCATGGCGGGCCGTGTCGAGGTAGGCGGGGGCTGTCATGCGTGGCTCCCGAACCGGGGCGGCTGGGGCATGAGCAATGCCGGCCTGGTCGCAGGCCGGGGCGAGTCCCTTCTCGTCGACACCCTCTACGACCTGCGGTTGACCCGTGTGATGCTCGACGCGCTGGCACCGGTGACCGCCACCGCCCCCATCTCGACCGTGGTCAATACCCACGGCAACGGTGACCACTGGTTCGGCAACCAGCTGGTGGCCCACGCCGAGATCGTCACGGCCAGCGGGTCACTGGCCGACATGCGGCAGGTCGGCCCGGCCGAGATGCGGCAACTCGCCGCCGCTCAAGGTCTCACCGGGCGGTTCGCCCGCCGGATCTTCGGAGCCTTCGACTACGCGGGCATCGAGCCCGTCCTGCCGAACCGGGTCTTCGACGGAGAACTGGTGCTGGACGTCGGCGGCACGGAGGTCCGTCTGATCGACGTGGGTCCCGCCCACAGCGCCGGAGACACCATCGTCCACGTGCCGCAGGTCCGGGTCGTCTACACCGGCGACATCGTGTTCGCCGGCTCCACTCCCGTCGTGTGGCACGGGCCGTTCGCCAACTGGCTCGCCGCCTGCGACCTGCTCCTCGGTCTCGACGCCGACACCATCGTGCCCGGACACGGACCGGTCACCACCAAGAAGGCGGTCCGGGACATCCGCGACTACCTCGAACACGTCCACGAGCAGGCCACCGCCCGGTTCACCGCCGGAATGCCCGCCATGGACGCCGCACGTGACATCCGCCTCGGGCGCTTCGCCGAGCTGGACGAGAGTGAACGGCTGGCCGTCAACGTGCACACCGTCTACCGGGAACTCGACCCCTCCCTGTCCCCGCTCGACGGGCCCGGCCTGTTCGGCCGTATGGCCGAACTCGCCTGCTCTCACTCCGGTTTCTGATTCACCGGCCTTTCCGAGCCGCCGGTCCCACCCGGATCCCCACCGGTCATTCCCCGGACCATTCTGAGGAGGAGACATGGTCTCCAGCCCTGCCTACGACCCACCCATCACGCCGACCGACGGCCCGTCGGCCCGGCACACCGGAACGATCATCGCCGGCTGCCTCGCGGTGTGCCTCGCCCAGATCGGCCTGGTACTGCCCGCCGCGATCAACGGAGTCATCCAGCGCTCCCTGCAGACATCCGGCGCGGAGCTGACGTGGATCAGCGACGCGTTCCTGGTCCCGGCCGCCGTGCTCGCGCTGACCTTCGGCGTCCTCGGTGACCTGTACGGACGCAAGAAGCTGCTGGTGGGAGGAGCGCTGCTGGCCGCCGTCGGCTACGCGGTCTCTGCGACCTCCGACTCCGCGGCCCAGCTGATCACCGGTCAGGCGCTCTCGGGCATCGGCGCCGCCGCGCTCTTTCCCGCCTCGCTGGCCGTGATCACCGCGAGTACGCCGACGCCCGCTGCCCGGGCCCGCGGCCTCGCCTCGTGGACCACCGCTCTGTCTCTCGGCGCGTTTATCGCCCCGCTGCTCTCCGGCTCCGTCGTCGAACACGCCTCCTTCCAATGGGCGTTCGCCGCCACCGGGCTGCTCGCGCTCGTGGCCGCGGCGGCGGCGTGGCGGCTGACTGCCGAGTCCAGCGCTCCTGAAGGCCGCTCGCTGGACTGGCCGGGGCAGATCACGATCGGTCTGGCTCTGCTGGCCCTGCTGTACGGCATCATCCAGGGCCCCGCTGACGGCTGGGGGTCGCCGGCCGTCGTCCTCTCCTTCGTCGCCGCCGCCGTTCTGCTCGGCGCGTTCGTTCAGGTGGAGAACCGCGGCGCTTCGCCGATGCTGCGTCTGGAGCTGTTCCGTATCCCGGCCTTCGCCGCCTCGGCCGCGATGGCGGTCATCGGGATGTTCGGCTTCCTGGGCGGGGCGTACGACCTGAGCATCCGCCTCGGCGTGATCCAGCACCAGAGCCCACTGCGGGCCGCAGTTCCCTTCCTGGTGATCCAGGGCATCACCCCCTTCATCTGGCCGCTGCTGGTCCGGCTGCTGCACAAGGTCGGCCCCGGCCCGATGCTCGTCACCGGCTTCACTGCGCTGGCCGCCGCGCAGCTGTGGCTGCGCGCGGTGCCGATCCACGAGACCGGCCTCGTGCCCCTGCTCGGCCCGCTCGTCCTCAACGGCGTCGGCTTCGGACTGGTCGTCGCCGCCATCACAGCCGCTGCGGTCAACGTCGTTCCCCCGAGTCTGACCGGTATGGCGAGCGCCACCACCAGCCTGGTCCGTGACCTTGGTCAGACTCTCGGCCCGGCCGTCGTCGGCGCGGTGGCCCTCGGCATGGCGACCAGCCAGTTGACGGGGAGCCTCGCCGGCGCGGAACTCACACCTGCCGAACACGGCACAGCCTCCGCTGTCCTCGACGCGGGTGGACCCATCGCCCTGCACACCGCCGAACTCGGCCCGCTCAGCGCGAAGATCGCCCCGTTCACCGAACGGGCACTCGCCGACGGCTACAACGCCGGGCTCGTCCTCACCGCAGTCGCCTGTCTTGTCGCCGCCGTGATCGCCGCCGTCTTCCTGGGGTTCAGAACCCGTGGTAGCGGTGTCGCAGGGAAGAGCGGGCCGGAGACCGCCGCCCCTGAAGGGATCCGACCGTGAAGTACGCGACCTTCCTCCATGACGGAGAACAGCGGTCCGGAGTCGTGACCGACGACGGAGTCCACCCCTTCGACGTCGGTGTCGGCCTGCTGGGGCTCATCGAGGCCGGCGAGAGCGAACTGCGGGCCGTCGGCGCCCGGGCCCTGACCGGGGCTCCGCGCCTCGCACTCGCCGAAGTCCGACTGCTGCCGCCGCTGCAGCCGCCGACCGTACGGGACTTCATGACCTTCGAAGGACATGTCGCGGGTATCGCCGTGGGATACGGCGACACCGTGCCCGAAGAGTGGTACGCCAAGCCCGCCTTCTACTTCACGAACCCCTACGCGATGATCGGTGCCCACGACGATGTCCCGGTGCCGCCCGGCTGTCGGCGCTTCGACTTCGAACTGGAAGTGGCCGCCGTCGTCGGACGTGCCGGGCGGGACCTCAGCCCCAAGGAGGCGCAGGACCACATCATCGGCTACACGATCCTCAACGACTGGTCCGCGCGCGATCTCCAGGGCCAGGAGATGAAGGTCAAACTCGGTCCGGCCAAGGGCAAGGACAGTGCCACCACCCTCGGCCCCTGGCTGGTCACCGCCGACGAACTCGATCCGTACCGAAACGCCGAAGGCTTCTTGGATCTCGAACTCACCGTCGACGTCAACGGCGTGACCATCGGACAGGACACCCTCGCCAACATGGCCTGGACATTCGAGGAGATGGTCGCCTACGCCTCCCGGGGCACATGGGTCCGCCCCGGCGACGTCCTCGGCTCCGGCACCTGTGGCAACGGAGGCTGTCTGGCCGAACTCTGGGGCCGGGGCGGCGCGCTCGAACCGCCACCGCTGACGTACGGCGACACCGTCACCATCACGGCCCAGGGCCTGGGCACCATCAGCAACACGGTCGTCGAAGGGGTGGCCCCCCTTCCCATAGCTTCGGCGCGCCGCAGGCTGTGAAGCCTCGATGTACGGAGCAGTCGCCGGCGGGGCCACCGCTGCGGACGTGGCCACCGGCACCGGTGCCGGTGGCCACGTCCGCGATCCTGGCTCTGGGCAGCGCTCGCGGCCTATCCGCGACCGGCACGGCGCCAACACCCTCGGCCTCGCCTGCGGCGTCGACCACGAGGTCGCGCAGCAGGCGCGGTGGGGGACCTCGGCAGCAGAACAGGTACAGGTTCGGGTGACCATGGAGTTGCGACGCTCTGTGATCAATGGGGAGACCTGTGCCCGCGCTGCCGTCACGGCCGGCCGAACCACTTCGGGCCCCATTCGCGGCCCTGCTGCCCGAACGGCCGCTGTACCACCCAGACCATTCACTCGGCTGCCACCGCCTGAGCATCAGTGACCGGATCATCTTTGACAAGCTCCTGCAACTGCTGCGCTTCGGCTGTTCTTACGAGGCGATAGCCGACACGACGTGCTCGGCCACTACGATCCGCAACCGTCGCGACCAGGGGATCGCCCTCGGCGGCTTCGCCCGGCTCAGGCAGGTCGCGTGGGAGTCCTACGATCGGATCGTCGGCCTCGTTCTTGGCCGGATCGCCATCGACGGCTCCATCACCAAGGGTCCCGGAGGCGGCGAGGCTGCCGGACACTCACCAGTCGACCGTGGCAGACAGGGCCTCCGGTGCCAACCGCCACGATTCCCCGCTGCTCGCCCCGCCCCTGGACCGCCTGGACGACCTCGGGCCGTTGCCCGACGACATCACCGTGTATCTGGACACCGGCAACGACTCGGACAAGACGTCTTCTACCGGCTCGCCCGCTGCTACGAACGGCGCGCTTGCGCGCTTTGGTGCGGGCGGCGTCCGCGATCACCGCGGCGTCCTTCGCGTTGGTCTTGGCCTCGCCCGGCAGAGGTCGACGATCGTCCGGAAGGGGCTTGCCTGCGGGCAGCCCCTTCCGTCGTCGCCGCGCGGTCGGCCGGCGTACGTCGATTTCTACGCTTGTCGGGTTCTGGAAGGTTCTAGAAGACCACGGCGGCCGCGTTGGGGTCGGGATCCTGGTCGAACCGGAAGTTGAACCTGGCCTCGCCCTTCGTGCAGGTCACGGTGGTCACGAGTTCGGTTCCGTATCCGTTGTCGGTGTCGTCCCCGAGGCAGGATTCTTGGTCGACGGACACGATCTTGAGCTGGCCCGTATCGCCCCAGTACTGCATGTCGAAGAGTTGGGCGATGCTGCCGTCACAGGGATATCGGCGAAGACGTGCGTCACCGGCGTCCAGACACATTTCAGGGGTACCAGCCGGTCTCTTGGTCACCCTGATGCTGTAGTTGCCGTCGCCCTCGGGGACGAACTTGAAGTGGCCCCACGGCCCTGGCTGTTTGTTCATGGACACGATGCTGGAACCAGTGGTGGTGGCGTTCTGCGACTCCACCTCAAGGGCGCGGTTGCCGTCGTGGGCGTTGAACAGGGCGACACCCGCATTGGCGCGAAGGACGGAGAACATGACGGCGAAGTGGTCGGAGCCGTAGCCCCTGGCGGCGGCACCGTAGCCCGCGATCCGCTGGTTGGACACCATGTAGTCCAGTTCCCCACCACTCTGGTGGGTGGGGCCGTTGACCGTGTATCTGTGCCAACCGGGCTGGACCTGGAGGGTGCTGGGCGCGCGGTTCCAGTCGCCCATCGCGGCCCATATGCGGGATCCCGCCAGCCCGGCCATGTTCTGCAGCAACTGCCGGCCGTCTGTACCCCCGGACGCCAACGCGTGCACGCTGAAGAAGATCGTACTGCCCAGGGTGATGCCGAGGGCCGGCCGGGACGTCGGAAGCCCGTTGCTGCCGTAGAAGGCGGGCCGCGCGATGTGTACCTCATGCGCCGCCTGGCGGGTCAGAATGGCCAGGTTCACCCGGTTGCCGCCGAAGTCGGTCCGCACAAAGTAGATGTACCAGTCCTGGGACTGGCCCAGCGGCCGCCAACGGTACTGCTGTACGCGCCAACCCGCCCACTGCTGGTTGCCTGACAGGTAGCCGCTCGTCCACAACAGTGTCGCGCTTGCCGGCGGACGGGGGCCGGCCTCCTGCAGCGAGATCACGTTGTAGCCGCGGTTGGTGAGCTGCGGGATGTCGGTCGTCCACTTGTTGCCACCGCCCTGCATGTTGTACGTCGCGGGGCGGTAGTCCGTCACCGCCGCGGAGGCGCGCTGCGGTGTCGCGAGGAAGACGATCGCGCCGGCCAGCATGGCCACCGCAAGCACGGGCACAAGAAATCTCATCCGCGTTCGACCGCTGCCGCGGCGGTGCTGTTTCCCGCGGGACGCCCTGGGGAGGGGAATCCTCATCGATTGTCCTTTCTGGTGCGCCGATGACGGCGCGAAGGGTGCACGGGGGATCGGCTATCCGACGACGGACGAGCTGTCGGCGGTGGAGGCCGGCGTGGGCGCTGTGACCGTGTTGATCACGACCCGGTTCGGATAGGCGGTGAGCAGCGGAGCGGTGACCGAGGACGGGGCATCGGTGTCCACCACCACCCGGTCGCTCATCCCGTCGTAGCGGACGGCAACGCTGTAGGCGGTGGTGTCGCCGTCCGCCGATACCTGCCGGATGACCGCGTCCTGGATGTCGGTGATCTGGGCGAGGGTGAACTGGGGGCTTTTCACGGTGGTGGGGGTGGGCCAGGCGGCCGGGACCTCTCCGTACTCGGAGGTCCACCCTGGCGGCTTCTGCAGGTCGTCGATGTCGCCGGTGTAGTCCGACGGGAAGATGAGCACCGGTCCGATGTTGGGGTCGTCGAACGCGGCGAGCGCGCAGTTGTAGTCGGCGAGGGCCTGGACCTGCTGCCACTGCAGTTTCGTCGTGGCATCGTTGAAACCCGCCGCCGGCGCGGCGCCGTCGGACAGCACCTTGCCCACTGTCGTCTGGTCCGGAGTGCACTTGGCGGGTGGCGGATTGTCGAGCGTGTACGCCTCGATCACGAGCTTGCCGGGATGGGCGGCCACCAACGGATCGGTGACCGAGGCCGGAGCGTCGGTGGCCACCACCACCTGGTCGCGTGACACGTCGTAGTAGACGCTCAGCTGGTAGGTGGTGTCGCCGTTCGGTTGTACCTGTGCGGTGACCGCGTCCTGGAGATCGGTGATCTGGGAGAGTGTGAACAGCTGACTCCATCCCGAGACGGGGTCGGGCCATTCGGCAGGGGCCTGCCCGAATTCGTTGGTCCAGTCGGGTGGGGCCTGCAGGTCGTTGATGTCGCCGGTGTAGTCCGACGGGAAGATGACGACGGGTCCGACGTCGGGGTCGTCGAACGCCCCGAGCGCGCCGTTGTAGGCGGCCAGGGCCTGCAACTCCTCCCACTGCTCTTCGGTTCCGGTGGCCACGGCCTGTACCTCGGAGGTGGACAGGGCCCGGTCGTAGACGCGGAAGTCCCGCATCCGGCCGTTGAAGTACAGGTCACTGGAGTACAGCGACCGGCCGATGTAGTCCGCGGTGGTCGTCCCGCCGCCGATCGCGCCCGGGGCGATCGTCACATTGGTGTTGCGGGCCTTCTCCACGCCGTTCTCGTACAGGATGCCGGTGTTGCCGGTCTGGGTGTACGTCACGTGCTTCCACATGCCGCGCGCCAGCTGGTACGAGGTGGAGGGGCGGGTGTTCTGCTCGGCGGCGTAGTTGGTCGTCGTGATTGCGGTACGGAACTGGTTCCCGGTGGCGAACAGGTAGCCGTTGCCGCTGGTGCCGCTGGTGTTGCCGAACCCGTAGAGGAAGTACGGCTTGCCTATGGCCGGGTCGATCCACACGTCGAACGCGACGGTGATCGAGCTGAGCCCGGACATGATGTTGTTCGGCACCTTGATGTAGGTGTTGGAGCCGTTGAAGGCCAGCCCCTCGGCACCGCTCCATGAGGCGGTGCCGTTGACCGTTCCGTTGCGGCCGTTGCCCGAGGAGTCGGCCGCGACCGTGCCGGACGTCTCGTCCATCTTGTACCGCAGCACCAGGCCGTTGGTGATCTCGGCCTGCGCCGGAGCGGCGGTGGTCAGCACGCCGCTGGCGGCCAGCCCGAGAGACAGGACGGCGAAGGCACCGGCGAACATCCGCCGTCGCAGCGAGGCGCCCGCGCGGACCAGAAGGGAGGCCACCGGAGCGGCCGGGCCACGACTCGGCGAGGCCACGACGTGGGCGGTCACCTGCCCTGCCCCGGTCGCTTTCGTTCTTCGCATGCTCTTCCTTTCGGATGGAAGGGGTACACAGGCGTCCGACGCGACGACTGCTTGACGCGCCTGGCCACGTGCGTTCGGCGGGGACGGGTCTGTTCGGAGCGTGGAGGAGGGTTGAGGAGAGGAGAGGCCCTTTCACCGCTCTGTCCAACAGGAATGAACGCGCTCTCAGACCGGTGTCCTCGGCTGCGGATCCACCGATTCACGCACCCGGCGTGCGAGCGACTGGCGGCACCTCGCGGTACACCGACGGACATCCGAGGCGTTCACCGTCCGGAGGCCGTGCCGCGGGGGACCGCCCGGCACCCCGGCTGCCGCGACCGGGTCACCACTCCTGGGGTCCGGGCGGCCTGCGCACGGGTCGGCCGATGCCGTGGTGGCAGGCTTGGTCCGCCGTGGTGCGTCATGCGAGAAGGATCGTGGCGTGGCCCGCCCCGGGGCGTGGGTAGTTTTACGGGGTGGGTACCTGATTCACCACCCACCAGGCCGCGATCTCGGCGCGGGAGCCGAAGCCGAGCTTGGTCCGGATGCGTTCGACATGGCCGTCGACCGTGCGCGGCGACAGCACCAGCTCGGCGGCGATCCGCCGGTTGCTCATGCCCTGGGCCACCAGCGCGGCCACCTCCCGCTCGCGGCGGGTCAGCGGGCTCGGGGGGACGATGGCCGGGGCGGTCGCCGGTTCCCGGCCGCTGCCCAGGGCGTAGGCGATGGCCAGGTCCGGGCGGTCATGCCGGCCACCCTCCGCGAGCGCCCGCTCGTACGCCGCCGGGCCAAGGGACCCGACGACCGCTTCCTGACACCGCGCGTGCTGCTCGGAGTCATGGGTGCCCATGGCCCGGCACAGGGCACGGACGGTGCCCAGAAGCCTCGCCGCCCGCTCGTGGTCGCCGTCGTCGGCGGTGGTCCAGGCGAGCAGGTCCAGCAGCTGCGCGGTCCCGATGCAGTCGTTGAAACCCCGCTCGGTCTCGAGTCCGGCCCGGATCCAGGCGATGGCCTCCGTACGGTCGCCACGCAGCCAGGCGTCATAGCCCAGGGCCCAGAGCGCACGGGCACGGCCCCACCGCTCGCCGTGCGTCTCGGCGATCGCGAGCACCCGTCTGCCGGTCTCCGCCGCGCGCGGGTCCCTGAGGAGGCTCTGGGTGATGGCCAACTGGTACAGAGCGAAGCCGAATCCGCGTCTCTCGCCCAGGGCCGCGTGCGCGTCCGCCGAGCCCTCCTGCAGCGACGCGGCCTCCTTCAGGTTCCCCCTGAGCCTTGCCGACGTGCCACGGAAGCCCTGCACGTAGGCGCGCAGCACCGGGGCGTCCAGCCGCTCGCTCAACTCGGCGGCCTCGTTCAGCCACTGGTCGGCCACCGGCGGATCGCCCTGCAACAGCGCGACCCAGGACGCGGCCAACAGCGCCCGGGCCCGTGCCGGGGTGGGCTCGGGCGCGGCCGTCAGCGCCCGGCCGAGTCTGCGGCGTCCCTCGCCGAGGAATCCGCCGACGCCCCAGTGGAAGCGCAGCGCCGCGGCCAGGGCCAGCGTGACCTGCGGATCATCGCCGCAGTCGAGTGCCGCCTGCAGATTGCCGTGCTCGGCCCGCAGCCGGGTCAGGGCTTCCCGCTGGCCGGGGCCGTACCAGCCGTCGGAGAGGCGCTCGGCGAGGGCGAGATGGAAGTCGCGGTGCCGATGCAGCAGCCGTTGTTCCTCGCCCGATTCGGCAAGGCGGGACCGGCCGAAGCGGCGAATGGTCTCCAGCAGCCGGTAGCCGGGCAGCCCCTCGCGCTCGGTGGGCAGGACGACGGACTGGGACACCAGCCGGTCCAGGAGATCCAGCACGTCCTCGCGGTCGATGCCGTCGCCCGAGCAGACGTCTTCGGCCGCGTCCAGGCCGAAGCCTTGGGCGAAGACCGACAGCCGACGCCACAGCAGCCGCTCGGCGGGGCCGCACAGCTCGTAACTCCAGTCGATCGCCGCGCGCAGCGTGCGCTGGCGCGGCCGGGCGGTCCGGCTGCCACCGGTGAGAAGCGTGAACCGGTCCTCCAGCCGCTCCACCACCTGCTCCACGGTGAGGGTACGCAGCCGGGACGCGGCCAGCTCGATCGCCAGCGGCACCCCGTCCAGGTCGTCGCACAAACGCGAGACAGCGGCCCGGTTCGCATCGGTGACCCGGAACTCCGGCCGGACGGCGACGGTCCGGTCCCGCAGCAGTTCGACCGCCTCGTCCGACGCCAGCGGGGGGACGTCGATGAGGTGCTCGCCCGTGATACCCAGTGTCTGGCGGCTCGTTGCCAGGATGCGCAGCTCGGGGGCGGCGGACAGCAACGTCTGGGCGAGTTCGGCGCAGGCGTCGATGAGGTGCTCGCAGTTGTCCAGCACGATCAGCGCCCGGCGCCCGGCCAGATATCCGGCGAGTTGTTCCAGGACTGGCCGGGCTCCCAGGTCCGGCACTCCCAGCGCGGTCGCGGCCGCGCTCGCCACCAACTTGGGCTCCCGCACCGGAGCCAGGTCGACCAGCCACGTCCCGTCCGCGAAGGCCTTCCTGGACGCCGTGGCCGTTTCCAGCGCCAGCCGCGTCTTGCCCACGCCGCCCACTCCGGTGAGCGTCAGCAGCCGCGCCGAGCCGAGGAAGCGGCGGATCTCGGCGACCTCACGCCGCCGACCCACGAAGCTGGTGAAGGCCGCGGGCAGGTGCCCCGCTTCCGAGATGACGCTGGTCACGTTCCCTTCCCTTCCCACGTGCCCGGAGGAACCCGCCAGTCGGCGACGCCCCGCACGCTGCGATCGCCGACCCCTGTGGCCGCAGGACCGTCCTTCACGCGAAACTTACCGAAATGTGCGAACCGCCGGACTCCACTGCTCAGCGTAACGTTCCACTCTCGCACCGCCGCGATGGTGCGGACCACAGCCCCGTCCACCGGACGGCAAGGGCGGGTCGCCGAAGGCGAGCGTGCCGCTGACCACGCCGCGAGGGACCGTGGGCGTCGATCTTGGCGTCACCTTCAGCCGCTTCGGGCAAGGTCGGGCTCGTCTGGCAGGCACCGGCGAGGGCTGCCCTTCCTTGGGGTGCGCGAACATCAGGGTGGTTAGCGACCGATCGTTTACTTCCTTGAAGGCTTGTGTCTTTGGCTCGACCTAGAGGTCTCATAGCGTGACTAAAGGGATGATCACTCGATCTCGTCAGGCATCTCATGTGGTGAGCCGGTGGAAAGTTCCCCGTGTACGAGTATGGCTTTTACTTAGCGTTCGCTCATAAGGTCTGGCCGAGCAACCACCTGCTCCGTGCGCAAGAGGCGTCCGGGGCGGCCTGTCACGCACGGCACCTCGCGCTCGGCCTTACCCGGGCAGTGCGAGCCGCCGGTTTCATGGCTCGTAGGCCACGAAGCTCACAAAGCCGCGCCTGCCTCCATCTCAACCCACCGCATGAGCCGCAAGGTCCCTCTGAGCATGCCGGGAGGCCGCATGTCCCAGCCCATCACCTCACCACCGACCGATGCCGACACCACGACCGGTGACGGCCGTGGCACGCCCGAATCCGGTTCCTGGCTGTGGCGACGCCGACTCGACGAGTACCCCGCGACCGGCCGACGCTTCGTGTATCTGGCCATCGTCGTCGCGGTGACCGTCTTGTTCTATTACCAGCTCAACGTGCAGTACGCGGTCTCCGCCTCGATCATCAGCCACTACGGCATGTCGTTCCACTACTTCCTCTGGGTCAGCGTCGCGGGTGCTGTCGTCGGTGCGCTGGGTTCTCTCGCCGCCGGTGTCGCGGACCGCTGGGGCCGGGCGAACCTGGTCGTCGGCGGTGTCCTGGCAGCGAGTCTGCTCGTGTTCTTCGCCCTGCCGAACGCACCCGACAAGACGTCGTATCTCGTCGTCTTCGCGGTGCTGAGCGCGGTGGAGGGCATGACTCTGGTCGCCACTCCCGCTCTGATCCGGGACTTCTCACCACAGCTCGGCCGGGGCACGGCGATGGCCTTCTGGGGTGCCGGACCCATCGTCGGCACTCTGGTCGCCACCCAGGTGGTCAGCCACACCCTGCAGGGCTCGACCACCTGGCAGGACGAGCTGCGCTACGCGGGCGTCGCCGGGCTCGTCGTGTTCCTCGTCGCCCTCATCGGCCTGCGTGAACTCTCGCCCGGACTGCGCGACCAGGTCATGGTGAGCCTGCACGACCGCGAACTGGTGGAGGCCCGCGCACTGGGCATCGACCCGCAGCCGAAGGGCCGGGGCCAGTGGCGGCAGCTGCTGCGCCTGGACATCGTGGGCACCGCCTTCTCGGTGGCCTTCTTCTCGCTGCTGTACCTCTCCGTCGTCGGCAACTTCGTGCTCTACCTCTCGACCACCTTGGGCTACAGCGAGCAGCGCGCCAACTCACTGCTGAACTGGTTCTGGATCAGCAATCTCTGCGGCGCGCTGGTCGGCGGCCTGCTCTCCGACCGTCTGCGGGTGCGCAAGCCCTTCATGCTCGCCGGCGCCATCGGCTCCATCGCGGTGACGATCGTCTTCACACTGGTCACCCGCGGCGCCGAGACCAGCTATGACACCTTCGTATGGCTGCTGGTCGCCATGGGCGCTCTCAACAGCCTGACGTTCACCCCGTGGCTGGCCGGGTTCACCGAAACCGTGGAGCGGCGAAACCCGGCGGCGACCGCAGCCGGTCTCGCCGTCTTCGGCGGTGCGCTCCGACTCGTCGCGGCCGGGGCCGCCGCCCTGCTGCCGGTCCTGGCCACCGCCGTGACACCGCTTGTGGAACACGGTGCCGAGGTCCAGGCCGCCGCCCGGCAGACCGCCCCCGCGCAGGCCATCATCAAGGCTCATCCGCAAGTCTTCGCCGAACTGGCCAAGTACGGGCCGGGCGCGGTACCGCCGGCCCTGTCCCTGCGTGCCGTCACTGAGGTGGGCGTGAAGGACCTCACCGTCGTACAGAAGGCTCAGCCCGAACTGCTGATCCTGAAGGAGCACGGCCCCGCCGTTCAGAAGGCGTCCGAGGACGTCGCAGGCCAGTGGACGAGCTGGTGGTGGGTGTGTGTCGGCGGCCAGGTGATCTTCCTGCCCTTTGTCTTCGTGATGGCCGGGCGATGGCGCCCTCGTAAGGCACGCGAGGACTTCGAAGCACATGAGCGGACCGTCGCGCGGGAACTCGCCGCGTTGTCGGGCAGCGGCGTCTGACCCGCCTGGCCCACTCGGGCTGGGGAGCGGTGCCGGGGGTTCCCGTGGTGGGGGACCCCCGGCACCGCTCCGGCGTTGCTGGGCGCTCGGCGGAGGTGGCGGCTGTCGCGCCGTCGACTGGGCTGTCGAGGCGTTGCCGTATGTGTGTGCGGCCATGTTGTCTGTCCACGCCGCGGGGATCGCCCGGTCCGCCAGGATGCGGGGATCGCCCGGTCCGCCAGGATGCCGGACCACCGTTCTACCTGGTTGACGCATGACGCATGACGCATGACGCATGACGCGACGGGCGCCTGCCGCGCGGGGCTCGGTGAGAGCCGAGGGGCGCGATGCCCGTCGGCTGCTCGGCGGGTGGATCTCGAAACGTACGGGAACCGCCTTGCCGATCCCGACCATGACACCTGACCTCCGCGGTCCGGTCTCGGCGGTGCACAGCACTGACGCGGAGAGCGGCGGGGGCTGTGGATGCCACAGGACCACCGCGAACCGAATGTGCTCGTGGCCGACAGGAAGTCCGGCGCGCGGCGCATGGTCCGGGCACCTCATGGAGCCAGTCGAGAGCAACGGTGAAATCCGGTCCGCCCGCTGGGACGCGGGCGGACCGGACGGATGGGCTGATCTCGGTGGACCTATGGTCAGGCGGAGCGGCTGCGAGTGCCGGTACCGGTCCGCACGTCCTTGCGATGGGGGGCGGAGTGCGCACGCAGCTCGGGTGCGCCGGTGAAGCCGACCGTGCCAAGGCAGAGCAGCACGTAGCGGTCGGCTATCGCCTCGGGGGGGAGGGGCCCGCCCGGGTGGTACCAGGTGGCGACGCCCTGGCACATGGTCAGCACGGCTCGGCTGGCGTCGGCCGGGATGGGAGTGGTGAAGAGGCCTTCGGCGATGCCCGCCCGGACGGTGTCGAGCAGCATGTGCTCGAGATAGTCGCGCAGGGCGATGTAACGAGCCCGATTCTCCGGCTCCAGGCTGCGGATCTCGGTGTCCAGGAAGGCGAGTCCGCGGCGGTGGGCCATGTAGAGCACGATGCATTCGATCATGGATGAGAAGCGGGCGACGGGGTCTTCGCCGGCCTCGGCCGCCGCGGTACGGCAGCGGTCCAGAACGTCGCGCACCGATGATTCGAGCAGGGTGCTGAGCAACGCCTGCTTGTTTTCGTAGTGGTAGTAGAGCGCCGGGACGGTGACGCCGACACGGCGTGCGAGGTCCCGTACCGAGGTTCCGTGGTAGCCGTGCTCGTTGAACGCCCTCATGGCATGCATGAGGATGGGGTGCAGGTCGAGTGCTTCGTACTCGCGCCACTGCTGAGCCGAACCGGAGTTCTGGTCCGGTGGCGTGTTCACGGGGGCTCCTCGGAGTTGGGACGAAGGGCGGGTGGGACCGGCGGAGGGCGCTGGGCCACGGGTTCCACCTGACAGGGGCATCGTACCTGGCAGGGGCGGTCAGCCCCGCAGATAGACGGATTTGAGCTGGAGATAGGAGTCCAGTCCCTCGGGGCCGAGTTCGCGGCCCAGACCGCTGGCCTTGTAGCCGCCGAAGGGTGAAGCGAAGTCCAGGGCGTAGCCGTTGACCCCGATGGTTCCGGTACGCACGCGGCGGGCCAACGCCAGACCGCGCTCGGGGTCGGATGTCCATACCGACCCGCCGAGGCCGAACTCGGAAGCATTGGCCAGCGCGACAGCCTCGTTGTCGGTGGCGTACGGGGTGACCGTGTGCACCGGGCCGAAGATCTCCTCCTGGGCGACGGCCATATCGTTGCGTACGTCGCCGAAGACGGTGGGCTCCACGTACCAGCCACGGTCCAGGTGAGCGGGTCGGCCCCCGCCCGCGGTGAGCCTGGCGCCCTGTGCCAGGCCGGAGGCGATGTAGCCCTCCACCCGCTCCCGGTGACGCCGACTCACCATGGGGCCGATCGCGGTGGCCGGTTCGAGCGGGTCACCGACAGGCAGGGCGCGGGCCAGTTCCGATACGGCCTCCAGCACCTCGGCGTATCGCGCGGCGGGGGCGAGCACGCGGGTGCTGAGGTGACAGGTCTGGCCGTTGTTGGCGAAGGAGACGCCTGCCAGGCCCGATACGGTCGACGTCAGGTCGGCGTCGTCCAGGATGATCGCAGCTGCCTTGCCGCCCAGTACCAGGGTGACCGGCCGCAGCAACCGGCCGCAGACTTCGGCGATACGGCGGCCGGCCGGGGTCGAACCGGTGAAGGCG
>NZ_JAGXJM010000693.1:0-233 GCF_019091445.1 Streptomyces sp. GbtcB7 | reverse complement strand
GTGTTGGAGGGCGAGATCTCGACCAGGTTGGCGGTCGCGGAGACCTGCTGCATCTGCGTGGCCACACCGGAGTTCAGCGGGCCGACGGCGCCGAGGACCTTCTCGTTGTTGACGGGGGCGGTGGCGTTCTGCTGGCCGCTGGCCTGGATCGCCTTGTCGTCGTGCGCCTGGACCTTGAAGGTCACGCCGGAGGCCGTGTTGCTCTTGTTTGCGTCGTCGGCGGCGATCTGGAC
>NZ_JAGXJM010000692.1:0-233 GCF_019091445.1 Streptomyces sp. GbtcB7 | reverse complement strand
CCGGTTCCACAGCGAGTACGCCCAGCGGCAGGCTCGGATCGTCGGCCACTCAGGCGCCGGCGAGCACCGACACGCCGTCCCCATCAGGCACCGGCGCGTCCTCGCCGCCGCCCGCCTCCCCCGGCCCCGAGCACTCCCAGCCCTCGACCAGCGAGCCCGACGCGCCCCGCCCGCGCCCGGCCCCCGAGGGCTTCCCGGCCCAGCCGGGCATGGAAGGCGACCGGCCGTCCGGG
>NZ_JAGXJM010000691.1:0-233 GCF_019091445.1 Streptomyces sp. GbtcB7 | reverse complement strand
CGCGCCGGATGACCGACAGGTAGGTGGACAGGCACTCCACCGCGGGAGAGGGTCCGGTGGCGAGGGCCTGCCCGACCTCGGGAGGCAGGCCGAGCCCCCACCAGCCCGGGCCGAGCGCGATCATCTCGCGGACCGTGAGGGGGCCGGCCAGGGTGGTGGCGTACGCGATGACCAGTGTCCGGGCCCGGCCCAGGGCGGGTTCGGCGAGCGCGGTGGCGAAGAACAGCTGGGTG
>NZ_JAGXJM010000690.1:0-233 GCF_019091445.1 Streptomyces sp. GbtcB7 | reverse complement strand
CAGCCACCGGGCGGAGCTGTCGCTGAGCGTGGTGGCCCTGGCGGTGTTCTGCTTCTTCTTGCCGGACCCGAACGCCCTGCAGCCTGCTCGACCGGCCCGGGGACGGCGGACTTGCACTTCGGTTCCGTCGACGCGCAGGGCGACTTCGTCGGCCTCGGCGTAGGCGAAGACGTCGGCCAGGGTATGCAGCCGCGCACCGCGCCGCTGCCGGAGCCCAAAGCCACGCCGGGCTA
>NZ_JAGXJM010000689.1:0-233 GCF_019091445.1 Streptomyces sp. GbtcB7 | reverse complement strand
CGAGACGCTCGACGCGGACACCGTCGTCCTCGCCGTACCCCAGCGCGAGGACCACGATCTGCTGCCCGAGGGAGCGCTCGAAGCCCCCGAACGGCTGCTGGGGATCGGCACCGCGCCGATCCTCAACGTCCATGTCGTCTACGGCCGGAAGGTGCTCGCGCGCCCGGTCTTCGCCGCCCTCGGCTCCCCGTTGCAGGGGGTCTTCGACCGTACGGCCGCGTCCGGACAGCGGG
>NZ_JAGXJM010000688.1:0-233 GCF_019091445.1 Streptomyces sp. GbtcB7 | reverse complement strand
AGGACGCCCGCGCGGAACTCCCCACGGTCCTGGCCCGAGGCGTCGCCCCCATAGCCCTCCCCGGTATCCGGGCCCCCGGCCTGGTTCGCTTCATCTTCAGCTGGAACGAACTGCTGTTCGCCCGCGTGCTGTCCGGTGTGGTCGCCGAGACGGCCCCCGTCTTCCTGACCGGCTTCATCACCACCCAGGGCCTGTTCCTGGCCTAGGTGTGCGCCGCGTCCCTCGTCATCTCC
>NZ_JAGXJM010000687.1:0-233 GCF_019091445.1 Streptomyces sp. GbtcB7 | reverse complement strand
CGTCGGCCCGGTCGTCGTACGGCGCCGGCTCGGCGTTGACGATGATCAGCCGGGCTCCGTGATCGGCGGCGACACCGCCGAGCCCGGCGGCGGGCTGCACCTGCAGACTGCACCCGACGGCGATGAACACCTGGCACGCCTTGGTGATGGCGACCGCCACGCCGAGGACCACAGGGTCGAGCCGCACGCCGAACATCACGGTCGCCGACTTGAGGATGCCGCCGCACTCCAGG
>NZ_JAGXJM010000686.1:0-233 GCF_019091445.1 Streptomyces sp. GbtcB7 | reverse complement strand
GGCGCCCCGGACACCGCGCGCCCGACCTGCTCCGGGGTCTGACCGCTCTCCAGAAGGATCGCGCGGGGCGCGTGCTGCACGCCCATCTTGACCTCCACGGCTTTGTCCCTCCGTCGGTCAGTCATGTGCGCGTCTCTCCGCGCCGTACGCTGCACTCATTAGCCCGGTGAGGGGTCGTGCACGTTCCGGCCGTGAACGCCAAGAGCGTACAGCGGACGGGAACAAAGAGACGG
>NZ_JAGXJM010000685.1:0-233 GCF_019091445.1 Streptomyces sp. GbtcB7 | reverse complement strand
ACCGAGGTCGCGCTCGGCGGGTCGCCCCAGCCGAGGTAGATGTACGCCGTGTGCTGCTTGAAGCCGTTCCTCCGCCAACCGCCCGCGTCCGTGGTCACGGACACGGAGTTGGAGGCCCCGGAGGTGTTCCCCGCCGCGTCCCGCGCCTTCACCGTGAACGTGTAGGCGGTGCTCGACGCGAGACCACTGACCGTCGCGCTCGTCCCCGAGACGCTCAGCACCTGGTTCGAGCC
>NZ_JAGXJM010000684.1:0-233 GCF_019091445.1 Streptomyces sp. GbtcB7 | reverse complement strand
GAACTCCGGGGCGGTGTTTCAGCCGCGGCTCAGTGTGGCGGGGAAGGCCGTGCAGGCCTGGGCGCACTCCCGGCAGGCCTTGGCGCTGTCCTGCCCGCCCGGGGGCTCGTCGAAGACGTCCGCGCACTCGCGGCAGACGGTACGGCACCACTCGCCCTGGACGGGGATGCCGGCCGTGCCCCGGGGGGCCTCCTCCGCCAGCACACGGCAGGGCGGGTCGCACACCCCCACCC
>NZ_JAGXJM010000069.1:0-28271 GCF_019091445.1 Streptomyces sp. GbtcB7 | reverse complement strand
TGCTGCACCAGAGCCATTTACTGTCCGAACAAGTAAACCCCATAATCCCATCCCACCCCACACGTGATCCACATCACCGGGAGCGAAGAGTCCGGATCGGCGGCGGGCAGACAGGCTGTATCAGACAATCCGTGGCGCTGTACCATTTACCTGTTCAAGCAACTACACAGGCCACGCGAGGAACCCATGAGCCAGCCGGAGACCACGAACACCCGTCGGCCGATCACAGCCGGCACTACGGGACCGGCGAGCGTGCCCATGCCAGAATCCGTCGCGGCCGGCACCATCAATCATGCGATCCTCCGTGTGGCCCGCCTGCACCGCATGCTGGCCGGCCAACTACTTCGCCGCGTCGGCCTTCATCCCAGCCAGGAGCTGGTCATGATGCAGCTGTGGGATCGAGGCCCCCAGCGGCAGACCGATCTCGTCCGCCTACTCGGTTCCGACGCCGCCACCATGACCCGGACCATCCGACGCCTGGAGAACGCGGGCTTCGTCCGCCGCCGCCCCTCCACCACCGACAAACGGGTCACCATCGTTGAACCCACTGCGGCCAGCAACGCCCTGCGCACCGAGGTGGAACAGATCTGGATGGACCTCGAAACCAGCGTCGCCGAAGGCATGACTGCCGCTCAGCAGGCCGAGGCCATCGAAGTCCTGGGCCTGATCGAGGAGAGCCTCGCCCGCGCCACGTCGCAGGACACCTGAACGACCAGCAGGAAGGGCGACGACGGATCCGGGACGCCGCGCGCTGGGCACCTTCCTCACCACAGCGCCACGGCATGTCGCGGACGGGCTGGACGGTAGAAGCGACGGCGCGATCCGCTACATGACCCAGGATGCTCCGGTCGCCTTCGGCCGCGTCTGGTGAGGCGTGCAGCGGAGGCAGCCCAGGCCCACCTTCGCCGACTCGCCCACCGGCGTGGCGTCAAGTACAGCACGGCGGGCTGCGGTTCAGCGCCGCAGCAACGCAGGCAGGACGGACGCATCCATGGCCCGGACGAGGTAGGCAGCGTCGGCCTCCATGTCCTCGACCGCCAACCGGCCGTACGCGGCTCCGATGATGAGCTCCGGTCCGAAGTCGAGAGCGGGGTTGTCCGGCGATACCTCGCCTCGACGGACGGCCCGCTCGATCACGCGGCGCAGCATCTCGGGCTCGATCTCCCGTTCATGCACGGCGGCAGCCAGCTCGGGATGGCTCGCCATGGCTTGCTTCAGCGCCTCCACCGGTACCACTCCCCCGCGATACCCGCTCTCGCCGACGATCCGAGCGATCTCGTGCAGGTCACCCCGCAAGGAACCGGTATCGACCGATGTCACCAGGTCGCACTCATAGCGATGCACTGCGGCGGCCACCAGCCGCGCCCTGTTCCCCCACCGACGACGCAAGGTGTCTCCGCCGACCCGCACTCTGGCCTCGACTGCGGCCAGAGTGAGCGAGTCGTACCCGACTTCGCGCAGCAGGTCGAGGACTGCCCCATAAATCTCATCCCCCCGCTCGGGTGGCGTCTTTACGGCCATGTCACACCTCGATCTGTTTCGAGCGGTTACCTGAGTACGCGCCTTCAGGCCGACCCAAGGCCGAAGAGGACCGGCGCGGCCGACACGACGGCCAGGATCATCGGGAAGGCGGCCCCCTTTCCGTCCTTGACGCGCAGGTGTGCGCCGATCGCCCCGAGGAAGAAGAGCAGGACACCGACGGCGGCAGCGACACCTAGGGGCCGATAGGCGATCCCGGCCAGAAGGCCGAGCGCACCCGCGAACTTCACCGCGGCCAGCGGCAGGCGCCAGGAGTCCGACACCCGGACGGTATTGAGGGAGGCCATCACTCGCTCGTCCTTGACGATCATGCCGCGCCCCGAGAGGACCAGCATCATCGCGACCAGGATGGCGGCGACTACGTATGCGGCGAACATCTACGGCTCCAGATAGTAAAAGGAAGTAAATAGTGGATGAGGTTCAATGATTACCTCAGATCCACGGTAGAGCAACTGTTACCGTTGACACATGACAGCGGACAGGACTGAAGGACCCATGGGCCGTCTCGGATTGCTGCTTGCCTGGCACGGCAGAATCACCGACGCCTGGATCCGCCGAGCGCTGGGCACCACCGGCCTCACCCCTCGGCACGCCATGACGCTGATACACCTGGGCGCGGGCCCAATGAGCCAGCAGTCCCTGGTCGACAAGTTGGACGTCGACCCCAGCGTGCTGGTGGCCATCCTCAACGACCTCGAAGGCGGAGACCTCCTCCACCGTCGGCGCGACCCCGCAGACCGACGGCGCCACATCGTGGAGATCACACCCGAGGGTTCGATCACCCTCAGCGCCCTGGAGACCGCGCTGACGAAGGTCGAGAACGAGTTGTTCGCCGACTTGTCCGATCAGGAACGCGCAACCCTGCGAGATCTACTGAACCGCGTCGCCTCCACCCCCAGCGACTACGAATGCTAAGCCTCTGACCGACCACAGACACGCCGAGTCGGCCCGGTTTTAGTTGTCCGATCAATTGCCCGGCCGCCCCTGCAGATCACAGGCTCGCATGTTACTTTCACTTGGCTGACCAAAGAACGACCGAGAGGACGTACGCCATGCCCACCGACATCAACAAGGGAACCGTCCTTGTTCTGGGCGCGACAGGCAACCAGGGCGGCGCCGTCGCACGCGAGCTGCTGCGCCGGGGCTGGCCCGTCCGCGCGCTCACCCGTGACCCGAATTCGGCGAAGGCTCAGGCCCTCACCAAGGCGGGCGCCGAGGCAGTGGCGGGCGACCTCGACGATCCGCAGTCGCTCGACGCCGCCCTGAGCGGTGTGTACGGCGTCTACAGCGTGCAGACATTCATGGGGCCGGAAGGCGTCAAAGGCGAGGAACGGCAGGGCCGCGCCGTCGCCGACGCCGCGGCGCGGGCGAACGTACAGCACTTCGTCTACGGCTCGGTGGGCGGTGCCGACCGCAACAGCGGCATCCCGCACTTCGAGAGCAAAGCCCGGATCGAGATGCACATCGCCGAACTGGGACTGCCGGCGACCGTGCTGCGCCCGGCGTTCTTTATTAACAACTTCGCCTTCGTCGGTCCCCAGCGCGCCGGGGACGGACTGGTCCTCGCGCTGGGGCTGAAGCCCGAGACCAGCCTGCAGATGTTCGCCCCGGAGGACATCGGTCTGTTCGCCGCGGACGCCTTCGAGAGCCCTGCCGAGTACTTCGGCCGTCAGCTGGAGCTCGCCACCGACGAATTGACCGGACCGCAGATGGCCCAGGTCTTCGAAAAGGTGTCGGGCCTGCCCACCACCTTCCAGGAACTGCCCATCGAGCAGGTGCGGCAGTTCAACGAGGAGACCGGCGTCATGTTCGACTGGTTCAACAAGGTGGGTTACAGCGCCGATCTTCCCGCCCTGCGGGCTCAGCACCCCGATTTGACCACCCTGGAAGCCTGGGCGCTCCGGAACTGGACGGCTCCCGCCGCCCAGTAACCGCTCCCGTGCTTGGGCACCCGTGCCGAAGGACCCCTCTACTCCCCGAGGAGGATCCTTCGGCGCGGGCATGAGAGCACCGCGGGTGCTCGCCGATTCATGACTCCCAAGGCGACGGGCCCGCATTGAGCAGACTCATCGCCCTGGGCACGGCCGTCGGAACGTAATCGGGGGCGTGGTCCCGCAGCACCTTCAGCGCCGTCCGCTCCAGGTGGTGGGCGAGGCAGGACACCGCGGCGTCACGGTCGCCCGCGACGACCGCGTCCAGGATCGCGGGGTGTTCGACGTTGCCGGGCTCGGACCAGCTCTTCGGATCGAAGCGCTGAGTGATGCGGATGTAGCGAACGCTGCGGTCGGAGAGAGCCCGCAGTTGACGTTGCAGGGCCTCACCGGCGCCAGCGGTGAGGAGGCGGTGGTACTCGCCGTGCGCCACGAACCAGCCCTCGATGTCCCGCGCTCGAGAGGTCCGGCGCATCGCCGTCAACTGCGCCTTGGCCTCGCGTCTCGCCGGTGCTCCGAAGCCGTCCATCGTCATGGTCATGGCCAGGGTTTCCAGCATGATGCGCGTCGCGTAGTCGCCGTCGAGTTCGGCCGGGTCGATACCAGTCACGCGCATCCGCTGATTGGGTTCGGCCTCGACGAAACCCTCTTCCTGGAGCATGCGGAGGGCTTCGCGCACTGGCGTACGGCTCACTCCCAGCTGCCGGCCCAGTGCCACCTGCGACAGCACGGTGCCCGGCGCCAGCCGACCGTCGAGTATACATTCGCGCAGCAGCGCGTGCAGCGGGGCGATCGACTGCCGGGTACCCGGCAGATCAAGCGGCTCGATGCCGTCGATAACAATGGTCGGCTGTGGCATGCCTTCCATTATGGCGTATGTGCATACACATTTAGTTGCGTCCAGGTGAAACCCTGAGGGGAAGCCGTACCTGGAAGCGTGTGTCGCCGGGGACGGACTCCACCTGAAGGCTCCCGTGGTGCTTGTTCACGACGATCCGCCAGGAGATGTCGAGCCCGAGCCCGGTTCCCTCCCCCACCGGCTTGGTGGTGAAGAACGGATCGAAGATGCGGCCGCGGATCTCGGGGTCGATGCCGGGCCCGGTGTCACCGAACTCCACGAGCAGATGGTCTCCGTCGAGCGAGGTACGTACCGTCAGCCGTCCCGCACCGCTCATTGCGGCGACGGCGTTGTCGATCAGATTCGTCCAGACCTGGTTCAACTCCCCTGGGTACGCAGGGATCTTGGGCAGTGTCCTGTCGTACTCCTTGACCACCTGGATTCCGGAACCGATCTTCCCGGCGAGCATCACGAGCGTGCTGTCGAGCAGGTCGTGCACGTCGGTGACCTCGAACGGTGCGCGGTCAAGGTGAGAGTACTGCTTCGCCGCGCCCACCAGGTGCGAGATCCGGTTGGTGGAATCCTCGATCTCGTTCAGCAGCAGCTCGGTCTCCACGGTGTACTCGAGCCACCGGATCGTGCCGTCCAGGCTCTGCTCGTCCACGGTCGCCGCCACCTCGTCAAGCCAGTCGGTGTCGAGTCCGGCCTGCACGAACGTCGCCGCGAGGTCCCAGCCACCGGCGATGCCGTGGTCATCGAGCCAGTCGGCGAGCGCGTCTTCCCTGTCGGCTGCCTCGAGCGGGCTGAGGGGTGTGGTCTTCGACACCCGTTCGGCGGTGAGCTCCTGGAGGTAGACGAGTGCGAGGGTGTGACGCGCATACGGGCCGACAGCGATCGCCGCGAGCTTGTGCCGTAGTCCGGCCATCCGTTCGCGCAGTGCCGACGTGGCCCGCACGGCCGCGGCGGCCGGGTTGTTGAGCTCGTGGGTCAGCCCGGCGGACAACGAGCCGAGTGCCAGCAGCCGCTCGCGCTGGTTGATGGTCTGCTGAGTGGTCTGGGTTCCGAAGAACAGCCCCTCCAGCAGATGTACGGCCATCGGAAACCAGTCCCGCATGATCGAGGCGAAAGTCTCGGCAGGCAAGACGAAGAACCGCGAAGGCTCCGTCACCCTCAGGGAGCTGCGGTAGCCCTGGTCCTCGAAGCCGCGCACATATGCCTGCAGGGCACCCGCGTAGGTCCCGCGGTGCGAGGTGCGGTTGATCTCCACGTCGTCCTCGCCGACCCGGCGCGTCAGCACGAGCGTGCCTTCGAGGAGGACGAAGAAGCAGGTGGCTGGATCGCCTTCCTGGTACACGGGGCCGGACTCGAACCTCTCCACTCGGCCCTCACGGCACAGCCGCGCCAGCTGCTCCTCGGTCAGGTTCTCGAAGAGGAAGAGCGTACTCAGCTCCTCCACCTCGCAGGGCATCGGCTGTTTGCTCATGACTGCTCCAGATAGCGGTGGACGAGCATCACGGCCATGGCTCCCTCGCCTGCGGCGGAGGCGACGCGCTTGGCGGACTCGGCCCGCACGTCGCCCGCTACGAACACTCCCGGGACGTTGGTCTCCAGGTGGTACGGCGGCCGGGTCGGTTCCCAGTCCCTCGGAGGCTGTCCGTCGACGGTGAGGTCGGGGCCGACCAGGATGAATCCGCGTTCGTCCCTCGCCACGGTTCCCTCCAGCCAGTCGGTGTGCGGGGCGGCACCGATGAACACGAACAGCCATTGGGTGTCGACAAGTTCGGTGTGCCCGGTCACGGTGTCACGCAGTGTCAGCTGTTCCAGGTGGTCCGTGCCGTGCGCACCCTCGACGACCGTGCCGGTGCGCACGGTGATGTTGGGCGTCTGCTCGATCTGCTGGATCAGGTAGTACGACATCGACGCGGCCAGGGTCGCCCCGCGCACCAGCAGGGTGACCGACTTGGCGGTCTTGGACAGGTGCATCGCGGCCTGGCCCGCGGAGTTGGCGCCGCCGACCATGTACACGTCGTGGCCGGAGCTCGCGGAGGTCTCGGTGAGCGCCGAACCGTAGAAGACTCCACGCCCGGTCAGCTCGGCCAGGCCTGGCGCGTCGAGTTGGCGGTAGGAGACGCCCGTCGCCAGCAGGACGCTGTGTGCTGCGATCGCGGAGCCGTCCGAGAAGTGCACGGTGCGGGACGCCCCTTCGGCCTCCAGTCTCGTTACCTCGCGGGTGGTCAGGATCTCGGCGCCGAACTTCGTGGCCTGGCGGCGTGCCCGATCGGTGAGCTGGGCGCCGGAGACACCGTCCGGGAAGCCGAGGTAGTTCTCGATCCGTGAGCTCTGCCCGGCCTGTCCGCCGGTGGCCGACCGTTCCACAAGCACCGTCCGCAGGCCCTCGGAGGCGCCGTACACGGCCGCCGCGAGCCCCGCCGGACCCCCGCCGACCACGACCAGGTCGTAGAAGTCGTCAGCCGGCGTCGTCGCGAGGCCCACGCGCGTCGCGAGTTCACGGTCGTCGGGCTCCAGCAGCGGCGTGCCGTCGGGGGTGATCACCAGTGGGAGCCGTTCGGCATCGTGCCCCGCGGCGGCCAGCAGACGCTGGCCCTCCGGTTCGTCGGCCGAGTACCAGCGGTAGGGGACATGGTTGCGGGCCAGGAACTCCCGCACCTGGGACGACCGCGCCGACCAGCGGTGCCCCACGACCTTTGTGGTGGCCACGGGGCGGTGGTCGGTCGCCCGCCAGGCGGCCAGCAGGTCGTCTAGAACCGGGTAGAGCTTCTCCTCGGGCGGGTCCCACGGCTTGAGCAGATAGTGGTCGAGATCGACCAGGTTGATCGCGTCGATCGCCGCGTGCGTGTCCGCGTACGCGGTCAGCAGGACCCGCCGCGCGCCGGGGTGGATGTCCATGGCCTGTTCGAGGAACTCGATGCCGTTCATCTGCGGCATGCGGTAGTCGGCGAGGATCACCGCCACCTGGTCGCCGCGGAGCTTGAGCTCCCGGAGGGTGTCCAGGGCGCTCTCCCCTGACTCCGCCCTTACGATCCGGTGTGTGCCGCCGTAGCGGCGTCTCAGGTCGCGGGCGACGGCCCGGGACACCCCTGGGTCGTCGTCCACGGTCAGGATGACGGTCCGCCCCGGACTCTCCGACTGTGCCATGCCTCTCCCCTGTTCGATGATCACGCTTCGCTCCCCCCGCGACTTCGCGGTCTACTCGGGTCGCAGGGCGGCCAGTTGCTCCGCGAAGGGCACGACGTCCGGGTCATCGGCCGCCCGGCCGCCGTTCCCGGGGAGGTCGCGCAGGAGAGCGGCCAGTTCCCTGCCCGCACGGGCGATCCGGCGGGGCAGCGTGTCGGTGAGGGCGTCGCCGTGGCCGCCCCAGTCCTCCGATGCCGCGTACACGGCGGTGGGTACGACCACGGCGCGCAGGTAGACGAAGAGGGGGCGCAGCGCGTGCTCCAGGGCGAGGGAGTGGCGTGCGGTCCCTCCGGTGGCGGCCACCAGTACGGGCTTGCCGGTGAGCGCGTCGTTGTCGATGACGTCGAAGAACGACTTGAACAGACCGCTGTAGGAGGCGGTGAACACCGGCGTGACAGTGATCAGGCCGTCGGCCGAGGTGACCGCTTCGATCGCTTCGGACAGCTCGGGTGAAGGGAAACCTGAGGCGAAGTTCTTGGCGATGTCGACAGCCAGGTCGCGCAGTTCGACGACCTGCACCTCGACCTCGCGCTCCGCTGCGGCCAGTTCCGTGCGGACCGTCTCGGTGAGCCGGTCGGCGAGCAGCCGCGTGGAGGAGGGAACACTCAGACCGGCCGAGACGACGACCAGTCGCAGGGGCTGCCGGGTGCTCACTTGGCCGCCTCCTCGGAGCCCTCGGCGGCCAGGGAGGCCGGCGCGTCGCGGTCGGCGAGCAGGGAGGCGTGGGTGGGCGCCTGAGGAACGTTGCCGGGCCGCACGGCGGCCAGCTCCTTGCGCAGGACGGGTATGACCTCCTCGCCGAGCAGGTCGAGCGTGTCCAGGACCGACTTCAGCGGCATGCCGCCGGTGTCGACGGCGAAGAGCTGGCGCTGGTAGTCGCCGTAGTGCTCACGGAAGGTCAGTGTCTTGTCGATGACCTGCTGGGGGCTGCCCACGATCATCGGCGTCTGCTCCATGTACTCCTCCATCGTCGGACCGTGCCCGGACATCGGGGAGTTGTCGAAGTATGGGCGGTACTCACGTACAGCGTCCTGCGAGTTGCGGCGGACGAAAACGAGCCCGCCGGCGCCGACGATCGCCTGTTCCGCGGTGCCGTGGCCGTAGTGGGCGTAGCGCTCGCGGTAGATGCCGATCAGGCGGCGGAAGTGGTCCTTGGGCATGAAGAGGTTGTTGACGAAGAAGCCGTCGCCGTAGAAGGCGGCCTGCTCGGCGATCTCCGGGCTGCGCACGGAGCCGTGCCAGACGAACGGCGGTATGCCGTCCAGCGGCCTCGGGACCGAGGTGAAGGACTGCAACGGAGTGCGGAAGCGCCCCTCCCAGTCGACGTACTCCTCGCGCCACAACTGGTGCAGCAGCGCGTAGTTCTCGATGGCGAGCGGGATACCGTGCCGGACGTCCTTGCCGAACCAGGGATAGACGGGACCGGTGTTGCCACGGCCCAGCATCAGGTCGACCCGGCCATCGGCGAGATGCTGCAGCACCGCGTAGTCCTCGGCGACCTTGACCGGGTCGTTGGTGGTGATCAGCGTCGTCGACGTGGACAGGATGATCCGGCTGGTCTTCGCAGCTATGTGGGACAGCAGGGTGGTCGGCGAGGAGGAGACGAACGGCGGGTTGTGGTGTTCGCCGGTCGCGAAGACGTCGAATCCGACCTCTTCGGCCTTGACCGCGATCGCGACCATCGCCTTCAGCCGCTCCTGCTCGGTCTGCGGCCTGCGGGTGGTGGGGTTGGGGGTGACGTCACCTATGGAGAACGTACCGAACTGCACTGGGAGCTCCGGGAGTTGAGATGGCGAAAGGTTCTGGGGCAGGTGGCAGGACAAGGCCGCGAGGCACATGGGTGAGGGGCGGGCCGACAGCCTCCCCCTCACTCCGCTCGGTCACTGCTGCGGCATGAGTCCCATGACGAACGGGATGATCTTGCCGCCGCGCTCACTGGTCCAGTTCTCGGCCAGTTCGGCCAGAAGCTGGACGGTGGAGGTGATGGTGGCGCCGGCGTTCTCCATGCGGCGGATGGCGATGTCGTCGGCCATCTTCGTCGGGGAGCCTCCCGCGTCGGCGACGACCTGGACGTCGTAACCCAGTTGCAGAGCCGTGAGGGTGGGGTAGACGGTGCACACGTCATTGGTGACGCCCGCGATGATCAGCTTCTTGCGTCCGGTCTCCCGCACCGCGGCGGCGAAGTCCTCGTCGTCCAGGGCGTTGACGACACCCTGACGCTTGATCCGCCCCTCGAACTCCTTGGGGGCGATCTCCTGGAGTTCTGTCAGCAGCGGGCCCTGGGCGTACTCCTCCATGGAGGAGGTGAGCACCAACGGGATGCCGACGGCCTTGGCCGTCTGGGCCAGGGCCAGGGCGTTGGCCTTCATCTGCTCGAAGGGGATGGACCGGACCCATCCCATAGTGCCCATCTGATGGTCGATGAGCAGTATGGCCGTGTTGTCGGCGGCGAAAGGTTGTGCGGACATAGAAGGGAGCCTCTCTGGACGAGCGGACCAGCCGTGTCGGCCGATCAACGGATTGACCGGCACTTAATTTGCCGACCAATCGCATCCCCTAGCGTACGACACACAGCAGGTATTCCCCGGGGCACAGGAGAGTGGGAAACAGGCCGGCGAGACCCGCGACGGCCCGCGATCAAGGCGCCGCGAGAGCCTTCCGGACAGCAGGGACCACCTCGTGGGCGAACACGCTCAGCTGGCGCCCGTGATCCTGCTTCGGCCAGTAGGCGAACCCGTTCATGCCGTACTCGAGGCACACCTGCGTGATCTGTTCGACCCACTGCCCCACGGGACCGTGGAAGTCTCCACCGGAGGCTGGCTCGATGAGTCCGTTGAGGTTGTAGACCTTGCGGATCGCCCCGGGATCGCGGCCCGCGCGCGCCGCGGCATCGTCGATGCGGGCGACGGCCTCGCCCAGGCGGTCCAGCCCGAGGGAGAACAGCGAGGGCATCCACCCATCGGCCCTGGAGCCGGTCAGTTCGAGCATGCGGGGCCCGTAGGCGCCCAGCCAGATGCCCAGCGACCGGGACGGCGTGGGCCCAGGGTGGACACCGGCCACGCGGTAGTACTCACCGCCTGCCCGCGCGGTCCGCTCACCGCTCCACATGGCCCGGATCACGTCGATGGCGTCGACCAGCGCGTCCACGGACTCCTTCTTGCCCCGGCGCGGACCCCCCATGGCCGCGATCGGCTCCCAGAACGCCCCCGCACCCAGTCCGAGCTGCAAACGGCCGCCCGACAGCAGGTCGAAGCTGGCTGCGGCCTTGGCCAGCATCGCCGGCGGCCGCAGCGGCAGGTTGGCCACCGTGGGGACGAAGGTCACCCGTTCGGTGCGGGCTGCGAGGAACGCCATCAAGGTCCACGTGTCGTGGAACGCCAGCTGATAGGGGTGATCCTGAACGGTGACGAGGTCCAGGCCGTCACGGTCCGCCTGCAGGGCGTACCGCAGCGGCTGATCGCCCTCCCCCCACACCGGGTCGACGTTCGCACCGAAGAGCACAGGCAGGGTCATGGATTCCACTCCGCAGGCCAGGGCTTGCCGCCACACACCAATCTATTGGCCGACCAATCTAGTATAGGTGAGATGATTCCACGACAAGCGACTCGCTCGCCACGCAAGGAGGAACAGCAACCATGCCGCCAGCGTCCGAATCGGTCCAGGGCACAGACGATGCGGTACCGACCGTCGCCGACGCTCCGATGAGCGAGGCCCTCTTCCGCGCCGCCCGTGTGCACCGGATCATGGCGGGCAGCCTGCTGCGCGAGACCGGCCTGTACCCCGGGCAGGAGCTGCTGATGATGCAGCTCTGGGAACGCGGAGAACAGCGCCAGGCGGATCTGATCAAGACGCTGGGCCTCGATCCGTCCACCGTCACCAAAATGCTGCAGCGCCTGGAGCAGTCCGGGTTCGTCACGCGCAGCCCCTCTCCTCACGATCGCCGAGCCGTCGTCGTGAACACCAGCCGCGCGGGCCAAGCCCTGCGCGACCGGGTCCTGCAGGCCTGGCGCGACCTGGAATCGATCACCGCCGCGGGGTTCACGGACGAGGAGTACGAGCAGGCGATGCGGGTCCTGACCCGGATCGAGGCGAACCTCACCGGCACCTCTTCCGAAGCCGGCGACCCCTCGGTCGTCGGCTGACTGCCGACGCGGGCGGACCCGGCTGCCTCACTCGCCCGGGTAGCGGACCCCGATTTGCCGACGTACGGCGTCCATCGTCGCCATGACCGCGAGCGTGCCGTCCAGCGGAACGAACGGCGACTCGGTGGCGCCGGCCCGCAGGCAGCGGGCCACCTCCCGCGCCTCGTGGGTGTAGCCGTTGCCCGGAGAGTCCGGCAGGCGGACCTCCTCGGGCTCGTGGCCCTGCCGGTGCAGGACGAACCCGTCTGCATGGAAGAAGTCGCGGGCGAACTCCATGCGGCCCAGGGTGCCGTTCACCGAGGCGCGCTGTGCCGTCTGCGTACCCAGTGAGCAGGAGAGCACCGCGACCGGTCCGCTGTCGTAGCCGAGCAGTATGCCGGTGTTGTCGTCGACCCCCTGTGGGTTGAGGTGAGCCCAGGCGGAGATGGCGTCGGGGACACCAAGGAGCAGATGGGCGAAGGAGACGGGGTAGACGCCGAGGTCGAGCAGAGCTCCGCCGCCCTGCCGGGGGTCGTGCAGGCGGTGGGTGGCGTCAAAGGGCAGGGAGATGCTGAAGTCGGCGTGCACTGAGCGGACCTCACCGATCGCGCCGTCCGCGATCAGCTCCTGCATGCGCAGCACGGCGGGGTTGACGTAGGTCCACATCGCCTCCATCAGGAAGACATTGCGCTTGCGCGCGATACTCACCAGGTCCCGGGCCTGCCCGAGGTTGAGGGTGAGTGGCTTCTCGCACAGCACCGCCTTGCCGGCCTCCAGACAGAGGGCGGCGGCCGTGTGGTGGGCCGAGTGCGGGGTGGCGACGTACACCACGTCGACGTCCGGGTCGGCGGCTAGGTCCTGCCACGTGCCGTGGGTATGGACGGGTGCGATGCCGTGCCGGTCGGCGAACCGCCGGGCGGCCTCGGCGCGACGGGAGCCCACGGCCACCAGTTCGGCGTCGTCGGGGATGAGACGCAGATCTTCGGCGAAGGTGTGGGCGATGCCGCCGGTGGCGAGGACACCCCAGCGAACGGGGCGTATTCCTGTCATGAACTGAGGCCCTTCCGTAGAACGCGGATGCCGTGAGCTCACTTGCCGAATCCGGCAGTGAGACCGCTGATGAGCTGACGGCGGCCGATGGCGTAGAGAGCGAGGATCGGCAGCGTGGAGAGAACGACCGCGGCCAGAATCGCCGGCACGTTGATCGTGAACTGACCCTGGAAGCTCCAGACGAACAGCGGCAGGACGCGCTTGTCGGGACTCTGGGTGAGGATCAGCGGGAACAAGAAGCCGTTCCAGACGTTGAGCGCGTCGTAGATCGTGACCGTGATCAACGCCGGTCGGGACAGAGGAAGGGCCAGGTTCCACAGCATGCGCCAGTGGCCGGCGCCTTCGGCACGCATCGACTCGTACAGCTCGTCGGGGATGTCCCGCAGGAAGTTGACCAGAATGATCACGGTGATCGGGATCGCGAAGGCCGCTGAGGGCAGCACGATCGCGAGCAGGGTGTCGTACATCTGCGCTTTCGCGATCAGGTAGTACACCGGGATGATCGTGGCCTGCAACGGGATGGCGAGACCCACCAGGAAGACGCTGAACGTCCAGCGCAGCGCGCGGCTGGTACCGCGCACGATGGCGTAGGCGGCGAGGAATGACACCGACAGGGTGAGCAGGGTCGCGCCCGTCGTCACCAGCAGGCTGTTGAGCAGGTAGTGCCCGAAGCCGTTGTCGAGGACCTGGCGGTAGTTCTGCAGGGTCGGGTGCGAGGGGACGGAGAGCGGGTTGGCGTCGAAGTAGCCTTCGCGGGTGCGCAAGCTGGTGACGACGACCCAGTACACGGGCACGAGCACGATCACCAGCCACACCAGGCCGCCCAGCGCGCCGAGCGGGTTGGTACGGCGCAACCGCCACAGACGGCCGCGGTCCGGCCCATGTGCGGGTGTTGCGGGCGGCGGTGCGGCGGGCGAGTCGGTGGACGGGGCATGGGAGAGCGCGGACATCACATACCTGCCTGCTGGCTTCGCATCCGGCTGAAACCGGAGAACCGGACGAGGGCTAGAGAGAGGACCAGTCCGGCCACGACGAGCACCACTGAGATAGCACTGGCGAGACCCATCTGGTTGCTCTGGAAGCCGGTGATGTACATGTCGAGCGGCAGGATGCGGGTGGAGTAGCCGGGACCGCCGCCGGTGAGCACGAACACCAGGTCGAAATAGGTGAGGGAGCCTACGGTCATCAGCGTCGAGGACGTGACGATCGTGTAGCGCAGCTGGGGCAGCGTGATGTGCCAGAACTGCTTGATCCGACCCGCTCCGTCGATCGCGGCGGCCTCGTACAGCGAGACCGGGATCTGCCGGGCCCCTGCCTGGTAGAGCAGGGTATGGAAGGGCAGGAACTGCCAGGAGATGACGAACACAACTGCATAGAAGGCAAGTTGGGGGTCGCCCAGCCAGTCCTTGTCAAGCAGCGGCAGGTGGAGCGTCGCCCCCAGGCCGAAGTTCGGGTCGAGCAGGTTCTTGAAGATGATGGCGATCGCTGCCGTGGAGATCAGCAGCGGGACGAAGTAGAAGACGGCGAGCAGCGCGCGGTAGCGCTGCTTCCCGGCCACGAACACGCCCAGCATCAGGGCGAGCGGAGTCTGCACCGCCCAGGAGATGACCATCATCTTGAGAGTGAGCCACAGGGCGTGCCGAGTGACG
Source organism: Streptomyces sp. GbtcB7 (assembly GCF_019091445.1). Lineage (NCBI taxonomy): Bacteria > Bacillati > Actinomycetota > Actinomycetes > Kitasatosporales > Streptomycetaceae > Streptomyces > Streptomyces sp. GbtcB7. The sequence goes on along the minus strand of NZ_JAGXJM010000069.1, from coordinate 13,948 downwards.
TCGCTGGTGAGGGCCTCGTGCCAGTTGTCGAACCCGGCCCAGGCGGGGCTGCCCAGGCCGTCCCAGCGGGTGAAGCTCAGGTAGACCACGATCGCCATCGGCACGAGGGCGAACAGGGCGAACAGCAACAGCGCGGGCAGGGCCATGAGGAACGGCGGGCCGTCGCCGCGCGAGCGGCGTGCGCAGCCGCGCTTACGGGGTGGCGCCTTCGAGGCGCTGGACAGCGTCACTTCGCCGTCGCCTGGTCCATCTGGGCACAGAACTGCTGCGGGCTGATCTGGCCGAGGAAGAGCTGGTCGAGGTGGGTGAGGAGGGTGTCACCGAGCGCGGGCGTGAGCGCCTGGTCCCAGGAGAGCTGGAAGTTCTTCGCGTCGCGGGTCAGGTTGTAGACGTACGTCGACCAGTCCGCGTTGGCCGAGGCCTTGATCTTGGCGTCGAGGTCCTTCACCGGCGGGACGTCGCCGTTCTTGAGGAGGCTGTCGACGTAACTGTCGTTGTAAACGCCGTCCTTGAGGTACGAGACCGCGTTCTTCTTGTCCTTGGCTCCGGCCTGGGCGGAGACGGAGAAGAAGTTGGCGGGGTTGCCGACGATGTTGGTGGCATCGCCCTTGCCGCCCGCGACGGCCGGGAAGCCGCTCCAGCCGAGGTTGCCGTCGGAGACGAACTTCGGCGAGCCGGTGGCCATGGTGCCGTACGCCCAGCTGCCCTGAAGGATCATCGCGGCCTTGCCCGTGTACACCTGCGCCTCGGCCTGTCCGGTGTCGGCGGAGACAGAGGTGAAGCCCTTGGAGAAGCCGCCCGCGTCCACCAGTTGCTTGATCATCTGGGCCGCCTTGAGAACTGCCGGGTCGGACCATGCGCCCTTGTTGCCGGCGGCGATGTTGGCGAAGGTGTCGGGGCCGCCTACGCGGTCGACGAGGTACTCCAGCCACATAAGGTCGGGCCACTTCGAGGCGCCGCCCATCGACAGCGGGGCGATGCCCTTCGCCTTGAGCTTCGCGACCAGGGTGAGCAGGTCGTCCCAGGTCTTGGGCGGCTGAGCGCCGACCTTCCCCAGGAGTTCCTTGTTGTAGTACAGGACCACCGGCTGCACGCCGTTGACGGGGACGCCATAGACCTTGCCGTCGATGGTGGCGGCCTTCAGCACCGATGGGAAGATGCGGTTCTTCCACTGTGGGTTCTGGTCGAGGTCGGACGTGAGGTCGGCGACCTTGCCGGCCTTGACGTAGTCGCCGAGCGCGCCGCCGCCCCAGTTCTCGAAGAGCACCGGACCGTTGCCCGCGCCGACCGCGGTGCGCAGCTTCTGCTTGTACGGGTCATTCTGGAAGAACTGGTAGTTGACCTTGCTGTCGGGGTGGGCCTTGTTCCACTCCGTGGCCGAGGCGCGGAAGGTCGCCTCGGATCCCTGCGTCAGGGCCCAGACCAGCGCGCCGTCGCCGGAGCCCGAGCCGGTGCTGCGGCCGCTGCTGCCGCAGGCCGATACCGTCAGGGCGAGGGCCGCCGCGCCGGCGGTCATGAGGATGCGGGTGGGGATTCTCGTGGCCATCGTGAGCTCCTTAGCTCTTCAGAGGCTCGAAAGACGCTTCGCGGCTCGAAAGTTTTCGAAACCTCTGCGTTTCATGGCCGACAAAGTAGGTCGCACTTTCGGCCAGGTCAAGATGTCTGGTGGATTAATCTTCAGCACAAATCAGACGCTGGACCGGTGCGAAAGCTTGCGCTAACGTCCCCGTAAGTCTTCGAAAGGACCAGCATGGCGAAGAGAGCCGTCGAGCGAGGTCGGACGACCCTGACCGGTATCGCCGAAGCGGCCGGGGTGTCGGTGGCCACCGTGTCCAAGGTGGTCAACGGCCGCAGTGACGTCTCCCCCGAGACCCGGGCGCGTATCGAGCGGCTGCTCGTCGAGCACGACTACGTCGCCCGTGGGCCAGGCGGTGCCCAGTCGCAGGTGCGCACCATCGACCTCACCTTCGACCAGTTGGTCAACCCCAACAACCTGGTGATCACCCAAGGCGTGACGGAGGCGGCGACCGAGGCCGGCGTCGACGTCGTCATCGGTGTCACTCCCGACGATCCGCTGGGCGCTACCTGGGCCAGGAAGATCACGAACGCGGGGCGGGAGGGCCTCATCCTGGTGACCTCCGAAGTGACGCCGCAGCAGCGGGCCCAGTTCGCGCAGTCGGGCATTCCGCTCGTCCTGATCGATCCGATGAACGTGCCCGACGAGAATGTGCCGAGCATCGGGGCCACCAACTTCAGCGGCGGCATGGCCGCCACCGAGCACCTGCTCAAGCTCGGTCACCGCCGTATCGCGATGATCGAGGGTCGGCACGACTCCCTGTGCAACACCGCCCGGCTGCACGGCTACCACGCCGCCCTCACCGGCGCCGGCATCACGCCGGACCCGCGGCTCATCAAGCCGGGCGCCTTCCGGTTCGAACCCGCCTACCAGGCCGCCCTGGAACTCTTCGCTCTGGACGATCCGCCCACGGCCGTCTTCGCCGGCAACGACCTCGAGGCGTTCGGTGTCATTGAAGCCGCCCGCGTGAACGGCCTGCGCGTACCGGAGGATGTGAGCGTCGTCGGCTTCGACGACACCGCCGCGGCCGCCACCTCTGCCCCTCCCCTGACCACCGTCCGCCAGCCCTTCGCCGAGATCGGCCGCGCCGCACTGCGCAGCCTGCTTCGGCTCGCCGCGGGACAGCCCCTGGACAGCCACCGGCTGGAACTCGCCACCCAGTTGGTGGTCCGGGCCTCCACGGCACCTCCGCCCAGCCACACCTGACCCCACACCGGCGCCATGCGCCGCCAGCTCAAGGGAAGCACCATGACCACACCCTGGGCCGATCCGGCCTGCCCGCGCGACGACAGGGTCGAGGCCCTCCTCGCGGAGATGACCCTGGAGGAGAAGCTCGCCCAGCTCGGCAGCGCCTGGCCCGGCGTCGAACGCGTCAGTGGCAACGTCGCACCGATGCAGGACGTTTTCGCCCGCCACACGGAGTTCGCCTCGGCCAGCAAGGACGGCCTGGGCCACCTGACCAGGCCGTTCGGCACACGCCCCGTTGAACCGGCCGAGGGCGCACGTCAGCTCGCCAACCTCCAACGTGACCTGATGGACAACACCCGCCTGGGTATTCCGGCCATCGCGCACGAGGAGTGCCTGACCGGATTCACCACCTACCGCGCCACCGTCTTCCCCACGGCCCTGGCCTGGGCGGCCACCTTCGCTCCCGACCTGGTGGAGCGGATGGCCCACGCGATCGGCACCAGCATGCGCCGGGTGGGCGTGCACCAGGGCCTCTCCCCCGTCCTGGACGTCGTACGCGACTACCGCTGGGGCCGGGTCGAGGAGACCCTCGGCGAGGACCCGTATCTCGTCGGTATGACCGGCAGCGCTTACGTACGTGGGCTGGAGAGCGCCGGGATCATCGCCACGCTGAAGCACTTCGCGGGGTACTCGGCCTCCAAGGGCGCACGCAACCACGCCCCGGTCTCCATGGGGCGCCGGGAGTTCACCGACGTGATCCTGCCTCCGTTCGAGATGGCACTGCGGGAGGGCGGGGCGCGCTCGGTGATGAACTCCTACTCCGACGTCGACGGCATGCCGGCCGGCGCGGACCCGTCGTTGCTCACCGGGATCCTGCGCGAGGAATGGGGATTCGACGGCACGGTCGTATCCGACTACTGGTCGATCGCCTTCCTGCGCACCATGCACCGGATCGCCGCCACGGAGGGCGAGGCCGGCGCCCGCGCCTTGGCGGCCGGGATCGACGTCGAACTCCCCGACACCCTGTGTTACGGCGAACCCCTCGCCGAACTCGTCCGGGCCGGCACCGTCGCCGAGGACCTGGTCGACCGCGCCGTACGGCGCGTCCTGCGCCAGAAGGCCGAACTCGGACTGCTCGACGCCGGCTTCACTCCCGAGGTCGATGTCGAGGAGCCGATCGACTTCGATCCGCCGACCCATCGCGCGATCGCCCGTGAGCTCGCCGAGCAGAGCATCGTCCTCCTCGACAACCACGACGGCATCCTGCCTCTGAGCCAGGACACCCCGTCCATCGCCCTCATAGGGCCCTGCGCCAACGACTCCAACGCCTTCTTCGGCTGCTACTCCTTCCCCAATCACGTCCTGCCCCACCACCCCGGCTACGACAACGGCATCGAGACGAGCTCGCTGCTCGACGCCCTCGCCGCCGAGTTGCCGGAGACCCGGATCGCGTACGAACAGGGCTGCCCGGTCAAGGACATCGACCGCAGTGGTTTTGACGCGGCGGTCGATCAGGCCCGGGAGGCGGACGTGTGCATCGCCGTCGTCGGCGACCGCGCCGGACTGTTCGGCCTCGGCACCTCCGGCGAAGGCTGCGACGCGGAGGACCTCGCGCTGCCCGGCGTCCAGGACGAGCTGGTCGAGGCGCTGCTGGCCACCGGCACCCCGGTCGTACTGCTCGTCGTCTCCGGCCGGCCCTACGCGCTGGGTGCATACGCCGACCGCGCGGCCGCCGTCGTCCAGGCCTTCTTCCCCGGCGAGGAGGGCGGATCCGCGCTGGCGGGCGTACTGTCCGGCCGGGTCACTCCCTCGGGCAAGCTCCCCGTACAGGTCCCCAGGAGCAGGGGCGGCCAGCCGGCCACCTACCTGCACGCCCCGCTGGGCGGCAACAGCGAGGGCGTGAGCAACCTCAACCCCACCCCGGCGTATCCCTTCGGCCACGGACTGTCGTACACGACGTTCGCCTACGAGGGTCTGGAACTCGGGGCCGAGACGATCCCGACCGACGGCGAGGCCGAGATCAGCTGCCTGGTACGCAACACCGGTGACCGGATCGGCTCGGAGGTCGTCCAGCTCTACACCGCCGACCCCGTCGCACAACTGCCCCGGCCCGTCACACAGTTGAGCGGATTCACCCGCATCCGCCTCGCTCCCGGCGAACAACGCCGGGTCACTTTCCGCCTGCACGCGGACCGGCTGGCCTACACCGGAGCGGACATGCGCCGCACCGTCGAACCGGGCGAGATCTCGGTGATGGTCGGTTCGTCCAGCACCGATGTCCGGCTGCGCGGAACGTTCCACCTGATCGGTCCCGTTCGCACGGTCGGCGCCGAGCGTGTCCTGCGCACGGCGGTGGAAGTGGACTGAAACCGCAACGGCTGCCCGGTCCGTCACATCGCGGTGACGGACCGGGCAGCCATTCAGTCTCACGCGCGGGATGGCGATACCTGACCGCATGCGAAGGCGTGACTGTCCTGGACGAGCTGCCAGATGACGGCGAGTTCGCTTTCATCCTGCGGCCCGTACAGCATCACCCAGGTCTCGGGTCCCAGGCCCATGGTCACGACCGGATGCGCTTCCGCCCATCCGCTCCGGACCGCCTCCGCGGCGCGATCGGGCGGCAGCGCCACGTGCAGGCTTCCGCTGCCGTCGCCGTGCAGGTGGGCAAACTCGGTTCCGACCATGAACGCATCATCGGGCCCTAGGGCGAGCGCCGGATCAAGGTGCAGGGCCCGCGTCTGCGGCAGTGAGATGCCACTGCGGCCGCTCGTCACGCCCCGCAATCCTGTCATCAGGTGCCACAACTCTTCGTTGAAGGCCGGTGGTGCGTGCTGGTCGAGCTGCACGTGGGGAGTGGCGGGGGTCGTGCGCGGGCGGCGGCCAGGACGCTCGGGCAGGTAGGTGTCTCTCGCCGTGTCGGTACTCATGTCATCTCCTTGCACTCGGGGAAACTGTTGGTCAGCCGGGATGTGGTGTGTCGTACGACAACTGGGCGGCACGCTGGTGCGCGACGCACAGCGGTTACCAAAGGGATACCGAGGTCGTCGACCGATCGTCGTGGTCGACGGATCACGGCGCCCGCTCCGCCGTCAGAAGATGCCGCGCCACGCGGCATCGACCAATTCGGCGGGCAGGGCCGCAAAGCGCCTGCGGATGGCGTCCAGCGACTCGGCGGACCGTCGGGCGAGGTCGGCGGTGTCGATGCCGACGAGTCGCCCCGCGTACTTGCGGATCTCGCCGTCGACGAGCACCGTCTCCACGTCGCCGGGTCCGGTGTAGTGGACCAGTGTGGCCACAGGGTCGGCACCGGGACGGGCTCGTACCGGGTCCGGGAGGACGACCGCGACGTTCGCACGCTTCCCCGGGGTGAGGGAGCCCACCTCGTCCTGGAGTCCGACGGCCCGGGCCCCGACGCTGGTCGCCAATTCGAGTACGGTGCGCGCGGGCTGCACCTCCTGCGGAATGCCGCCTGTCATGACGGCTGCGTCCCGGCGCTCGGCTGCCAGCAATGCCCGGGCCTCGCCAAGGATGTCGGCCTGCGCGTAACAGGTGGTGTCGACGCCGAGAGCCGCTGCTCCGCCCCGGCCGACGATCCGACGGGCAAGGAACGGCCCGAAGCCCATGCCGCCCTCCGTGCCCGGGGTGGTGACCAGGCCGATGCGCGCACGGGCCATGACGTCGAGGTCGTCTTCGTTGAGCTGGTTGCAGTGCGACAGCACCGTCACCCCTCGAAAGAGCCCTTCCCCGACAAGCTGCTTGAGCGTGGAGACGTACTGGTCCCCGTGCACCAGAGCGTTCCAATGCCCGGTGACGAGCGCCGGCTCCAGGGATCGGACGCGTTCGAGGAGGGGCCGGATCATGTCGAGCGGCAGGTAGGGGGCCGTCTCGGGCAGGGCCACACCAAGCCTGAGGCGGTGGGAGCCGGCCCGGTCCAGGTCGGTCAGCGTCTTGCGAACGCTATGGAAGCGCTCGCCGTGTTCCGGGTCCGGCGCCCGGGTAAGGAGCTCTCGCAGTGCCTCCGGGGCGGCGGGTGCGTCCCTCAACCAGTCAGGAGCGTTCTGCAACGCGTAGGCGAAGTAGCCGCCCACGCCGCTGTCCCACAGACCACGCACCAGAGCGGTGCTGATATCGGCGGAGGTCTGGAGGTGACTGTGGTCGACGATGGTCGTGATGCCGGCGGAGATCGACTCCAGGCCGCCGAGTAGGTTGGCCAGATAGGCATCCTCGACGTCGAAGCAGCCGCCGTAGCCTCCGCGGACTAGGCGCATGTACGTCGGGAAACTCCAGTCGGTGGCGAGCCCGTGCAGCAGACTCTGCCAGGCGTGCCGGTGGCCGTCGACGAGTCCGGGCAGAACGATGCGGCCGCCCGCCTCCACCACATGTGCCCCACCCGCCGCCAGGTTCGGGGCGACGTCGACGATACGGCCGCCACGGACGAGTACATCCGCGTCGGGCAAGTCCCCGAGGTCGGGGTCCATCGTGACGACGTGGCCGCCGCGAATGAGGATGGCACTCATGGGCCCTCCCAGAAGTCATATCAGTCACATATGATTGGTCGACAAAGCTACACCACTTCGCGACGGAAACCCCTCCCCGGAGCCACGAGACCGACTAGGACACCAGAGGGCCCGTGCAGACGGCGCGAGCCGCTTCGACCTCAGCGAGATGCCGCCCCACCGACACGGCCGACTCCAAGGCCTCGCACTCGACCTGCGGCGACGATGACAGGCGCGATCAGGCAGAGCTCGGAATCCCGTTTGCCGTCCGACACGAACTCTCCACCGACATCTTTCGCATCCCCCAAAAACAGCCCAACGGCTCTACATACTGTTTAGGCGAGCAGTTACTTGGTCACCCATTGTTCCACCGAAGGATCTGATCACATGGTTCCCGACCCCACCGATGTGGGTGTCGGCATCGCCGAACGGCTCGCCGATGCCGGGGCGAACGTCGTCGCCGACCCCCAGGCGGTGCCCCCTGGTCGACACCGCCGTGCAGCTGTTCGGAACCGCTGTCGTCGTGGGCGGGGGCAATGCCGCTCACGTGGCCGACAACAGGAGGCCGGCCGTCGAGCTGGGCCCGCACGGCATCCGCGCCGTGTCCGCGCGGTGTCCGTCGCACCCACGCTCACCGAGACACCAGGGGTTGCGTACAAGCGCGAGATCGAGCAGCTCAACGACGTCTCGACGCCTAGGCCCTGTCGTTAAATTCCCGTCTGCCCCGCGACGCCATGCACGCGCCCCCAAGTTCTCGGCTTCGCTCGAACAGGGAGGGACCCCCTTCACCGCACCGGGCACAGACCCAAGTACATTCAGTACGAGGGCCTGTGCCCGGCACGCCGAGAGCACGCACCTGACGCCGCAGGGCCCGCCCTCCGCGTGGGCGACGGGAATGTGACGACAGGGCCTAGCGGACCCGCCCCGCTCGCGGATATCAGCAACCCGGCGGTGAATGCGAACAGCACGGTCGACCACGTCACCACAGGCTCCCTCCGGGGCTCGTTGCCCCGGTATCGGGACCGGGCCCGGCCGGCGCGGTCAGCCCGTTCCTCGGCAATGCCGAGGAACGGCAACGCGACCGGTGGGCCCGTCCAGGTGGCACGAGGAGAACGTCAGGCCTTGTAGGCCACGTTCGCCATCATCCCGGCCTCGCCGTGGTAGGCGTTGTGGCAGTGCATCATCCATTGGCCCGGGTTGTCGGCGTCGAGGAACACGGACACCGTCTTCTTGGGCAGCACGATCGTGGTGTCCTTGCGCGGCCCGGAGGTTCCGAGCTGGTACGTGTGGCCGTGCAGGTGCATCGGGTGCCACATCTCGGTCGTGTTGACGAAGTCGAGCCGTACCCGCTGGCCCTCCTCGATGACGATCGGGTGCGCCTCGGGATTCTTCATGTCGAACGGCGTGCCGTTGATGGCCCAGTTGTACTTCATCATGTTGCCGGTCAGCTTGATCTGGTGCGTGACGTCGGTCTTCGAGGACTTGAGACGCACATCGTCGGCGGCCCGCAGCTGGGACGCCGTCATGATCATGCCGTCGAGTTCCTGTGGACGGACGGATGCCTTCGGTGCGCTTCCGGAGCCTGTGCGCATCAGGGCCAGGCCGTTGGCGTTCTTGCCCTCGGCCAGGGAGACGAGCGGGAAGACGCCGTCGCCGAGGGTGACGAGGACGTCGTAGCGTTCGCCCATGCCGACCAGCAGGGTGTCCACTTCCTGGTGCTGGACGGGGAAGCCGTCGGTGTGGGTGATGGTCAGTTTGTGGCCGCCGAGGGCGACCCGGTAGGCGGTGTCCGAGCCGGCGTTGATGATGCGCAGTCGTACCTTCTTGCCGGGCTTGCCGGTGTAGACATCCGGGTCGGTGGCCACGCGGCCGTTGATCAGGTGGTGCGGGTATTTCACGTCACCGGCGTCGCCGCCGAGCAGGCTGCTGGTGGCGCCCATGAGCATGAACTTCTTGGACATGCCGCCGGAGGAGGCGGAGGCCGAGGCGGAACCGCCCATGTCCATCCCGCCCATGTCACCCATGTCACCCATGCTGTCCGAGCTGCTGGGGCTCGGGTTGCTGCTCATGTCCATGCCGCTCATGTCGGCCATGCCCAGCTTGAGCTCGGAGAAGACCTCGTTGGGGGTGCCGGTGACGCCATCGAGCCAATCGTCGAGGAGGACGACCCACTCGTCGTCGTACGACAGGGGCTCCTTGGGGTCCTCGACGATCAGCGGGGCGTACAGGCCACGGTCGAGCTGGACGCCGACATGGGGGTGGAAGAAGTACGTACCCGGGGCGTCGGCGATGAACCTGTAGGTGAAGGTGGATCCGGCCCGGACTGCGGTCTGTGTGGCCGGGGGCACGCCGTCCATGTCGTTGCGCAGGGCGATGCCGTGCCAGTGGATCGACGTGGCCGTCTTGTTCGGGAGCTGGTTGGACAGCTCGGCTATCAGAGTGTCGCCGACGGAGAGGCGTACCTCCTTGCCCGGCGTACGGCCGTCGAAGGCCCAGGTCTTGGGCATGACGCCGCCGCCCAGGTCGATCATCGCGGGTGACGCGGTCAGGGTGAGCTTCCGCTGCCGTCCACTGCTCGTGCGCTTCTTCTCGGCGGCGGCGACCGCCGAGGCGGTCGGGCTGACCAGGGCGTTGCCGCTGCCGCTGCCGGATCCGGTGTTACCGGAGCCGCCATTGCAGGCGGCGAGGGCGCCGGTTCCGGCGGCTCCGAGCCCGGCGAGCAGGACGGAGCGGCGGTTGATGCTGTTCATGACGTGGTGTCCTCTGTGTCGTAACTGCCGATGTGGTCGCGGAGGGACGGCACATCGCGCGCCGTCCGGCGCGGCCTAAATGCGCAGTTGAGAGAGGACGGACAGATCGGGCGGAGCTCTGCTCGCCACGGAGCCCGGTGCGCGTCGGGACGAGGCCCTCAGGAGATCGGCCGAGGCGTCGAACGCGCTCTGCCCCGGTATGGCGAGATGCACGGTGGTGATGCTCGCCGAGCTGCAGTGCTGCATGCCTGGCGTGGCGCATCCGCTGTCGTTGAGATTGTGTGTGGATGCGTCCGAGACGGACGACGCCGTGCCGTCCGGCAGCACGTGAGCGTCATGGGCTGCGCCCGGCATGGCCGCGTGGGCCGTGGCCGGCATCGGCGAGTCGGTCATCCCGGATATCTCATGATGGACGAGCACGGCCAGCGCGACGCACAGGGTGAGGAACACCCCGTACACACAGCGAACGGCTGAACCGCCGCTGTGCGCTGTCCGTATCCCCATGAGCTCCACCTTCACCGTGCGCACCGGACGCCGGAGTGGCCATCTTACCCCCCGGGGGTACCGGCCTTCGTGTCGCGGGTGCGGCGTGGACTCGCCTCTAGGGCGCTCAGCTTCCGCTGGGACACACGGACCGCCCCACCGACATCGCCCGCACCGTACCGTTCGCCGCCGGCGACCTGGCCGCCTTCGTCACCGGAACGGTCCTGGTCGTCGACGGAGGCGACCTGGCCTCCTGAACGAGGGATGCCGGTCGGACCCGCGCATCCGGTCGGCAGCCGTTCACGCTTCCTGACACGCGAACGACCGCCCGGCTTGCTGCCGGCCCGTGCCGCAGAGCATCTTTGACATAACCACAGGCCGGACAGGACACGACGATGAAGTCCCACGAGTCGCCCGGGCAGCGCCTTCCGTTGCCGCCCGGCACCGCCCTTGACACGGCCGTCGCGGTTGCGGTCGCGGACGCCGACGGCCGCATCACCCACTGGAGCGAAGGCGCGCGGAGGCTCTGGGGGCACACCGCACCGGAGATCGTCGGCAGACCGCTCGCCGACCTGTTCACCGAGGCGGAAGGCGGCCCCCGGCATCGCGACGGCCGGCCGCTGAATGCCCGGGTGCTCCTGGTTCCGCTCGCCGAGAAGGAAGGGGAAGCCAGCTTCCTACTCACGGCACTGCCCGCGCCGGCTCCGGACGCCGCAGGGCAGGAGCCGCTCAAAGAGTGGGCATTCGACCAGCACCCCTTCCCGCTGTCGGTCTACGGTCCGGACGCGCGAACACTCCATGCGAACGATGCGTTGGCGCGGGTGACGGGCTTCACTGCGGAGCAGACACGTGGCCGCCTCATCACCGAGGTCGTCCAGGGAGACCTGTACCAAGACACCGAACACCTCATCCGGCGGGTTCTCGAGACCGGCAAGCCGGACTTCGTCGAGCGCTTCCTCAGACTGCCGGGCGAGTCCAGGGCGCACGCCTGGGCAATGGACGTCTATCCGCTCAAGGACCCGTCCGGCCGGGTGCGTGGCGCGGCCGTGTCGGCGTACGACTACTCCGAGCAATACGACTCCCGGGAGCGGCTCGCCCTGCTGGGTGAGGCCCGCACCCGCATCGGCAGCAGCCTGGACGTGGCGGGCACCGCCCGCGAACTCACCGAGGTCACAGTGCCCCGCTTCGCGGACGTCGTCTGCGTCGACCTGCTCGATGCCGTCCTCCAGGGCGACCTGCCCCTCCCGGTCACGCCGGGCCCCGTCCTACTGCACCGGGCCGCTGTTAAGGCGGCGCACACGGTGTCCTGGCAGCACCCCGCCCCGGGCGAGACGACGCGCCATCCGGCCGAGTCGCCCGCCGCCCGATGCTTGGCCACCGGCCGCGCGGAACTGCGCCCCGTCACCGCCCCCGACATCCGCCGCTGGTTCGCCGAAGATCCCGTTCATGCGGCGCAGGCGCAGGAAGGCAGACTGCACTCGCTGATCGCGGTCCCCATCCGGTCGCGTGACACCGTCTTGGGAGCAGCCCTCTTCCTCAGATGCGCGCCGTTCCGCGAGCCGTTCACCGAAGATGACCTGGCCATCGCCGAGGACCTGATCACACGGGTCGCCATCTCTCTCGACAACGCGCGCAGGTTCACCCGCGAGCGCGGCGTCGCGCTGGCGCTGCAGCGTGCGCTGCTGCCGCCGAGCCCGACCCCTCACCCGGCCGCCGAGACGGCCGCCCGCTACCTTCCCGCGGGCGGTGACACCCAGGTGGGCGGTGACTGGTACGACGTGATTCCGCTGCCGGGAGCACGGGTCGGCCTGGTCGTCGGCGATGTCGTCGGCCACGGCATCGCCGCCTCAGCAACCATGGGGCGGCTCCGGACCGCGGTGCGCACCCTCGCAGACATCGACCTGCCGCCCGACGAACTCCTCACCCACCTCGACGACATCGTGACCCACGCCGCCGCCGAACGAAGCGACGCCACCGACGAGATCCCCGGCGATGTGGGAGCCACCTGTCTGTACGCGGTCTACGACCCTGTCGCCGGTACCTGTTCCCTCGCTCGCGCCGGCCATCCGGCTCCGGTCCTGGTCCGTCCGGACGGCACCAGTGAGGTCGTCGACGCGCCTGCCGGCCCACCGCTGGGACTGGGCAGCCTGCCGTTCGAGACAGCCGAGGTGACCGTGCCCGAGGGCAGCCTGCTCGCCCTGTTCACCAACGGCCTGCTGGTCTCCGACGACCTGGACGAGGGGACGGACGCGCTGCGCCGCGCCCTGATCCAGCGGTCCTCCTCGCTCGACGCGCTGTGCGACAGCGTCCTGCACACGCTGAACCCCGAACCGGGCGGCGATGACAGCACCTTGTTGCTGGCCAGGCCTCGCGTCTTCGGCGAGGACCGCGTTGCCGCCTGGGATGTGCCCGTCGATCCGGCCGCCGTGGCCGAGGCCCGTCGGCATGCCGCACAACAGCTCGCCTCATGGGGGCTGGAGCACATCGCGTTCGTCACGGAACTGGTCGTCAGCGAGTTGGTCACCAACGCCATCCGGCACGCCGCCGGACCGGTCCGTCTCCGGCTCATCAGGGACGAGACCCTGGTGTGTGAGGTCTCGGACGGCAGCAGCACCAGTCCGCACCTGCGGAGGGCACGGCTCCAGGACGAGGGCGGCCGTGGTCTGTTCATGGTGGCGGAATTGACCCAGCGCTGGGGTACGCGCCACACCCGGGCCGGGAAGACAATCTGGGCGGAGCAGGCTCTGCCGGAGGGGTGACGCCGGTCGAACGTCGGGTCAATGGCGACCTCAGTGCCCGGCGACAAGGCCCGGAAATCCAAGCGGCGAACGGCCACGCGGTCCAGAGCGTAGTGGAGAGTGAGGCAGCAAGCCCCATGCGGCCAACGTGAGCATGGCGCCCAGCAGCACCACCGAGGCGATCGGCATGCCGAGTGGCCCGAACCCGCGCAACAGCACCCCGTCCGCCGCGGCGGACGCCAACGTCGGCAGAGCCAAGACGACGGTGACCACGGTGAACGAGGCCGACAGTAAGCCGGTTAGCACTACGACGAAGGCGGCGTAGAACGCCGACAGTCCTGGCCGTGGGAGTCCAGCGCTACCAGGGGGCAGCACGTCCTTCACGTGAACCGCGTTGTCCGACCTCCCCGCAGAACCCGCCACCCCTCGTCACCCGCCACGTGCACATCGTTGTGGACGCCTGAACGGCACACGGCCGCTTCACGCGTCCCCGACGCACTGTCCGGAGTGGGTCGCTCCCCGTCACTTTCCGGATGAGTGAAGAGCATCACCTGTTCGAACAAATAAACCGCGCATCTCGCGCCAGAAGAGGTGGCCCAGCAGCCCAAACTGCACCCACTTAAGCACATTCCATCTCGAAGTGATGTGGATCACGTGTGGGGTGGGATGGGATTATGGGGTTTACTTGTTCGGACAGTAAATGGCTCTGGTGCAGCA
>NZ_JAGXJM010000683.1:0-233 GCF_019091445.1 Streptomyces sp. GbtcB7 | reverse complement strand
CAGGCGGAGCCACCAGGGGACAGTTCCGAGAAGCCGCACGGGAGAGGGGCCGGCCACGGCGTCCAGTCGGTGGACCGCGCCGTGAGCGTGCTGGAGATCCTCGCCCGGGGCGGCGAGGCCGGCGTCACCGAGATCGCCGAGGAGCTGGACGTGCACAAGTCCCCCGCCTTCCGCCTGCTCGGTGGCCTGGAGAACCGCGGTCTGGTGGCCCAGGCCAAGGACCGCGGGAAGTA
>NZ_JAGXJM010000682.1:0-233 GCF_019091445.1 Streptomyces sp. GbtcB7 | reverse complement strand
GACAGAACCAGCACGGTCGCGAGGAGGAGACCGAAGAGCAGGGACATCAGCCGCCTGCCCCGCCGTCGCGCGGCGTGCGGGCGCTTGGTGGTGCCGGGCGAACTCCGGTCACCGCCCGGATCCTGACCGGGCATCGGCTTGGGGCGCAGTGCGGCCTGTTCCATGGATCGCCTCCGGCAGATGCTCTACGGACCGCCCCCCGGCTCTTGCTCTACCCTGCTCTCCGGCGCACG
>NZ_JAGXJM010000681.1:0-233 GCF_019091445.1 Streptomyces sp. GbtcB7 | reverse complement strand
CGGGTAGCACTGTTTCCTGCGCACTCCCTGGAGTACTTGATTCATGTCTGCTGAGAGCGTGTCCGCTGTTGCCCCCGCGGGGCCGGATCCGTCCGGCTCCTCGTCCGGAGGCCGGCATCTCGGCCTGGCTCTGGTCGTGATCGCCGCGGCCCAGTTGATGGTCGTCCTGGGCGCCACGATCACGAATATCGCCCTGCCCGCCATCCAGACCGACCTGGGCGTCTCCGACGCGG
>NZ_JAGXJM010000680.1:0-234 GCF_019091445.1 Streptomyces sp. GbtcB7 | reverse complement strand
CCTGTCCCCCGCCCCCCCCCCCCCGCCCCGCCCCCCCTCCCCCCCCCCCGGGGGAAGGCGCCCCCCCCCCCACCCGCGGGGCGGGGCCCGGGGGCCGCGGGCCCCCCCCCCCTCCCCCCGGGGGGGGGTGGAAGAGACCCCCGGCAGCCGCCACGCTGGTATTTTCCGTTTCGACTGCCGGGGGCGCCGTGGATGTTTCCCTGGCCCTTTGGGGCCCCCCGATCGTGGGCCCCG
>NZ_JAGXJM010000679.1:0-234 GCF_019091445.1 Streptomyces sp. GbtcB7 | reverse complement strand
CCCTACACCCCCCACCCCCGCCGCCGCCCCCTGGTCCACCGGCTCGTCGCCGAGGGCACTCTGCCGCCCAGCCACAGCACCGACGACGGCGTGGGCCTCTTCTACCGCGGCACCGAACTCGTCGAGACCGTCAGCGAGACACCGGGCAGGGGGGCGTACGTCGTCCGGCGCGGGGGGGACCGGGCGGCCGGGGGGCGGGGGGAACGCCGCCTGCTCCGGGCCCCGCGCCCCTGA
>NZ_JAGXJM010000678.1:0-234 GCF_019091445.1 Streptomyces sp. GbtcB7 | reverse complement strand
GGCGGTGATGGTGGCGACGCCGACCCAGCACCCCTGCGCGCCGGGGGGGCCCCGGCCGCCGGGGCCGACGAAACCGACGGGCTGCGAGTCGTCGACCATGACCATGGCGTCGTAGCGGGCGGCGAGGTCGCAGATCTCCTTGAGGGGCGCGACATAGCCGTCCAACGAGAAGACGCCGGCGGTGACGATCAGCCGGCGGCGCGCGTCGGACGCCCCCTTGGGCTGGGCCCCCAG
>NZ_JAGXJM010000677.1:0-234 GCF_019091445.1 Streptomyces sp. GbtcB7 | reverse complement strand
GCTCTCCATCGCGAGCAGCAGCACCGAGGCGACGGCGGAGCGGGCGAGCATGGCGCCGCCACCGGGACGGATCTCGAGCGCGTGGATCGTGGTACCGACCGGGATGATGCGGAGGGCCAGGTTGTTGCCCGGCTTGATGTCGGTCCCGTGACCGTTCTCGTCGCGGTCACCCTGCTGCTGGTTGCGCGGGGCGAGGATGTAGCGCTTCTCGTCGTCGTCTGAGTGCAGCAGCGC
>NZ_JAGXJM010000676.1:0-234 GCF_019091445.1 Streptomyces sp. GbtcB7 | reverse complement strand
GACTGAACAACCAGGGGAGGGGGTGCCTGACCCATCGGGAAGGCGGTGCCGAATGCGGGGCCTGGAAGTCACCACGGCAATTCTCGCGACCGTGCTGGCCATGACGTGGCTGGCCCGCCGCCTGCGCTGGAACGAGCCGGTCCTGCTGGTGGCGGGTGGCTGCCAGATCGGTCTCACCCCCGGGTTCCGCACGCTGGCCCTGCCGCCCCCGGTCGTTCTGCTGCTCTTCTTGCC
>NZ_JAGXJM010000675.1:0-234 GCF_019091445.1 Streptomyces sp. GbtcB7 | reverse complement strand
CACGCGCGTGCGCAGTGTGACCTTTTCGATCGCGCTGGTGAGCGCGCAGGCGGGGGTGGCCGCCTGTTCCTCGGGCTCCCCCGGGGGCTCCGGCAAGGGCGACAAGGCGGCCCAGGGCACGACCCACGTCAGCCCCATAGCGGCCCTGCAGTCGGCCGAGAAGCCCACCGACGGCGCCGACTCCGCCAGGACCGAGTCCACGACGAGCCTGGGCACGCTGATGTCCATGAAGTC
>NZ_JAGXJM010000674.1:0-234 GCF_019091445.1 Streptomyces sp. GbtcB7 | reverse complement strand
CATGCGCCAGGTACGGGTAGTGCGCCCGGTCCCAGACCACCCCCGTGCGCACCCCGCCGAGGCTGACCACGAAGAGCCTCACGTACGCATTGTCCGTTCCGGCGGCCGGGTAGCCGACCTGCTGCGGAGCGCGTACCGGTTGTGCGGGATCGGAAATCCACCAGCGCCGCACGGGCGCGACGTCGACCCGCGCGACCAGCAGCCGGTCCCCTTCCGGAGACCACCAGAAACCGC
>NZ_JAGXJM010000068.1:0-31814 GCF_019091445.1 Streptomyces sp. GbtcB7 | reverse complement strand
TCCGCGTCGCAGCCGCAGGAGGCAATTCCTCCCCGGCGTGAACGCCGGGGCATCCTCGCCAGAACCAGGTGAAAATGTGGGATCGCCGGTGGACACGCGGGGTGCCTAGTGGACCGGGAAGGTGTCCCCACGTTCGGCTTCCGGGCGCGGGCCGAAGATGCGGCGCTCGTGCTCCTCGATGCGTACGTCGTTGATGCTGGCCTCGCGCCGGGTCATCAGCCCGTGCTCGTCGAACTCCCACAGCTCGTTGCCGTACGACCGCCACCACTGCCCGTCGGCGTCGTGCGCCTCGTACTGGAAGCGGACGGCGATGCGGTTGCCGTCGAAGGCCCACAGGTCCTTGCGCAGGGCGTACTCGTGTTCGCGCGCCCACTTGGCGGTGAGGAGTTCGACGATCTCGGCGCGGCCGGTGACGAAGGTGTCGCGGTTGCGCCAGACCGAGTCCTCGGAGTAGGCGAGGGCGACCTTCTTGGGATCTCGGGTGTTCCAGGCGTCCTCGGCGGCCTGGACCTTCTGGACGGCGGTCTCGCGGGTGAAGGGCGGGAGGGGCGGGCGGTCGTTCATGGGGGTGTCCTTTCAGGTACGCGCGCATCTGGTCCACGCGCATCACATGAGTGGAGAACGTGCGTTCTCTCCCATGACTGCTAACGTAGAGAACGTTGGTTCTCACGTCAAGGAGCAGCCCCGCATGGACAGCACAGCCGCCCGCGAACAGGCCCTCGCCGCCGCCCGGGAACAGGCGTTGGACGCCGCGGAGGAGCTCTTCTACGCCCGTGGCATCCAGACCGTCGGCATGGACGACATCCGCGGTGCCTCGGGGGTCTCCCTCAAGCGGCTCTACCAGCTGTTCCCGGCGAAGGAGCTCCTGGTCGAGGCGTATCTCGAGCGGCGCGACGTGCGCTGGCGGCAGCGGCTGGCCGAGCACGTCGACGGGTACGAGGAGCCCGGGCGGCGGATCCTGGCGGTGTTCGAATGGCTGGGGCAATGGTTCGCCGAGCCCGACTTCCGCGGGTGCGCCTGGATCAACTCCTACGGCGAACTCGGCGCGACCTCACCACGCGTGGTCGCCCAGGTCCGCGGCCACAAGGGAGCGTTCAAGGACTACCTGGGCGAACTCGTGTCAGACTCGGGACTTCCCGGCGCCCTCACCGACCAGCTGTTCCTGCTGGCCGAGGGCGCCATGGTCACCGCGGGCATCACACGAAGCACGGCGCGGGCCGAGCGGGCGCCCGACGCGGCACGGACACCCGTCGGGGCAGAGCGGAGATAGGGCCCCGACGCCCGACGGGGACGGCCGACGCGCGTCGGCCGTCCCCGTCGAGTGGTCTCGGCGTTCGTCGAGTGGTCCTCGGCGTTCGTCGAGTTGTTCCCAGGTCTCGTCGTGTGGTCCTCAGCTCTCGGAGACGGTGATGGCGCCCACCGGGCAGGCCCGCGCGGCCTCCCGGACCAGCGGGTCGCCGCCGCCGTCCTCACGGCCGGGCAACAGCGCGCTGAAGCCGTCGTCGTCCTGGGTGAAGACGTTCGGCGCGGTCAGCGCGCACTGTCCCGCGCCGATGCAGACGTCCTTGTCGATGGCGATCTCGATACTCATGGCCGCCAGCCTCTTACCAGGTCACGGGGAGTTCCAGCATCCCCTGGATCGTGTCTCCCGCTTTGAAGGGGATCTCGTCCGCCGGCACGGCCAGACGCAGTCCGGGCAACCGGTCGAAGAGTGACAGCAGGGCGATCTCCATCTCGGCGCGGGCGAGGTTCTGGCCGAGGCACTGGTGGATGCCGAAGCCGAACGCGACGTGATGACGGGCCGAACGATGCCAGTCCAGAGCGTCCGGCTCGGGGAAGGTGCCCGCGTCACGGTTGATGACGGAGGTCGAGAAGACCACGCCCTCGTCGGCGCGGATCGTCGCCCCGGCCACCTCGATGTCCTCGGTGGCCACCCGCAGCAGCCCGTCGGCGATGGACAGGAAGCGCAGCAGTTCCTCCACGGCGGCGGGCATGAGCGTCGGCTCGGCCCGCAGTTCCGCCAGCTGCTCGGGGTGGTGCAACAGGGTGAACGTACCGAGCGAGATCATGTTCGCGGTCGTCTCGTGCCCGGCGACCAGCAGGATCGTCGCCAGACTGATCAGTTCCTCGCGGTCCACCTTCCCCTCGCGCAGCTGTTCGTGGATGAGTTCGTCGAGGAGCCCGTCCCCCGGGTCCTTCCACTTGCGGTCGATCAGTGCCCCGAAGTAGGCCTCCAACTGGTCGCGCGCGTCCTGGGTGTCCGCGGCGGTTGGGCCGCGCAGCAGTCTGCGGGACTGCTCCTCGAAGAAGTCGTGGTCGGCGTACGGGACGCCGAGCAGCGCGCAGATCACCATCGAGGGCACCGGCAGCGCGAAGGCGCCGACCAGTTCGGTGGGCGGGCCCTGCCGCTCCACGGCGTCCAGCAGCCGGTCGACGGTTTCCTGGATGCGCGGGCGCAGGGCCGCGGTCCGTTTCAGGGTGAAGCTCGGCACGAGCATGCGGCGCTGGGTGTGGTGGGCGGGATCGTCGAGCCCGAGCAGCGCGACCCGCCGGTTGCGGGACTGGGCGAACCGCTCCGTGGGCATCGGGAACGCGGGGCGGGTGCGGTCGGAGGAGAGCCGGGGATCGGTGAGCAGTTCACGGGCGGTGCCGTGCCCGGTGACGACCCACACGTTGCGCCCGTCGAACAGGGAGACGCGCGACAGGGGGTGCGCCTCGCGCAGGGCGTCGTAGGCGGTGGGCGGGTGGTAGGGACACGTACGGTCCTGGGGGAAGGCAACGGGTTCTGTCATGAGTGACCTCGCAAGCGATGGTTCCCTCTTGCCGATCTTCATTAGATGCCCCAGGCACCTATAGGAGCCACGCAAAGTTCGGCCAGATGCCCCGGACGGACCATCTGGCCGATCACCGTCGCCGATCGGGGCGGCCTCCGCGCTCCCACGGGCCTCGGTCGCCGCCCGGGTGCCGTACGTACGGCGCGTGTGTGGCTCGATCCAACCGCTACCTCCACGGTACACACCCGCCTTCGGTGGCTCGGTGACGTCCTCGCGCAATTCGCTTGCACGGGCGGCTCGAGGGCCCCAGGATCTGCCCATGCCCACGATCGAAGCCCTCCTGCCGCCGACCTCCGCCGCCGCTCGTCCGGTGCGGGTCCAGCAGCAGCCCGGCCGTCCGCGGAGGCCCTCGCTTCCCCGGTCGTGACCGCCGCGCTCGTCGCGGGGCTTCTCGCGGGCTATGGCATCGCCATCCCCGTCGGAGCGGTCGCGACCTATCTCGTCTCCCTCACCGCGCGTACGTCCCTGAGAACCGGCGGGTGCGCCGCGCTGGGCGTCGCGACCGCCGACGGGCTGTACGCCCTCGTCGCCGCCCTCGGGGGCGCCGCGCTCGCCGCCGCGCTGCAACCGGTGCTCGTGCCGTTGCGCTGGGCCTCCGGTCTGGTGCTGCTCGCCATGGCCGTACGGGGCGCGGTCGGCGCGGTGCGCCAGTACCGCGAACAGCGGCTCGCGGCGCGGTCCGTACGGGACCCGGTGCGTCCGGCGCGGGCGTACCTGACCCTGCTGGGGATCACCCTCCTCAATCCCACCACCGTGATCTACTTCGCCGCCCTGGTCCTCGGCAGCCGGACGGCCGAGGCGGTGCGCCCCCTGGAGCAGGGGGCGTTCGTGCTCGCCGCGTTCGTGGCGTCCGCGAGCTGGCAACTCCTGCTCGCCGGCGGCGGCGCGCTGCTCGGCCGGGCGCTGACGGGACGACGGGGGCGGCTGGTCACGGCACTCGCGTCGAGTGCCGTGATCGTGGTGCTGGCGGTACGGATGCTCGTCGCACCATGAGGAGTGGAGCTCGCGCACCTGCGGGCCGGGTGCGGATGATTCGCGTCCGTGCTGGTGTTGAATCGTGCCGAGACAGGATCAGCACGAGCGACGATGGGACGGAAGTCATGCCTCTTGAGGGTGAGTACGAACCCAGCCCGACGCAGTGGGTGCGTGACCAGGTGGAGCTGTACGAGGGCTCCGGCGGCACCAAGGGGACCACGCTGCTGGACACGGGACTGCCGGTCATCATTCTCACGACCCGGGGTGCCAAGAGCGGCAAGATCCGCAAGACCCCGCTGATGCGGGTCGAGCACGACGGACGTTACGCGGTGGTCGCCTCGCTGGGCGGCGCCCCCAAGCACCCGGTCTGGTACTTCAACGTGCAGTCCGATCCGCACGTGGAGCTCCAGGACGGCGCCGAGCGCCAGGACATGACAGCGCGTGAGGTCACGGGTGAGGAGAAGGCCCAGTGGTGGGAGCGCGCGGTCGCCGCGTACCCCCCGTACGCCGACTACCAGAAGAAGACGGACCGCGAGATCCCCGTCTTCGTGCTGGAGCCGACGGACTGACCGACCCTCACAGAAGATCCGTCCGACGTCCGGACAGAGATTCCGTCCGACCGACCCGGACTGAGATTCCGTCCGGGCCGGTCGGACTGAGATTCCGTGGAAATCGGCGCGCATGATCCGTCGCGCGCCGGGCACCCGTGCTTCAGGCCCCGCCGCGCTCCCCCGTCGCGGCGGGGCTTTCCGCTGCCACGTTCCCGCGCGCCGCGGCCTGTGCCGCACCCGCGTCGGTGACGTCCAGGAAGATCTGGTCGGCCTCCGGGACGGTGTGGGCGACGGAGCGTTTGATGCGGACGGCGACCTCCTCGACCTCCTCGCTGTCCAGGCCCGGCACGAGGTCGATCCGGGCGGCGACCAGGGTCGAGTCGAGGCCGAGCCGCATGGTGAGCAGCGCCTCCACGCTGTCGATCTCGGGCTGCGCCTCCAGCAGGGCCCGGATCCGACGGCTCGCCTCCTCGTCGGCGGCCCGCCCGATGAGCTGTTCGCGCGCGTCCCGGCCGAGCCAGTAGGCGACGCACACGAGGAGCGCCCCGATGGCGAGGGAGGCGCAGGCCTCCCACACGACCTGGCCGGTGACCATGTGCAGCACCATGCCGGTGATCGCGAACATGACACCGATCACGGCGGTGCCGTCCTCGGCGACCACCGTACGCAGGGCGGGGTCGCGCATCCCGTTCGTGCCGCCGCCCTGCCGGCGCACCTGGTGCAGCGCCCTGAGCAGGGATGCTCCCTCGGCGAGCAGGGCGACTCCCAGGACCGCCAGTCCGGCCACATAGCCGTGGAAGGACTCATCGGCGCCGTTCCTCAGCGCTTCGACGCCCTGGAAGAAGGAGAAGCAGCCGCCCATCACGAAGATGCCGACGGCCGCGAGCAGCGACCAGAAGAACCGTTCCTTGCCGTAGCCGAAGGGGTGTCGGTGGTCGGCTGGGCGGCGGCTGCGGCGCAGCGCGGCGAGGAGGAACACCTCGTTCATGCTGTCGGCGACGGAGTGAGCCGCCTCGGAGAGGAGCGCGGGTGAGCCCGCGAGGAGGCCGCCCACCGCCTTGGCCACGGCGATCAACAGGTTGGCGCCCAGGGCGACCAGCACGGTGAGGCGTGTCCTGGGGTCCGACTTGTTCGGTTTCCGGTTCACCTCGGCCGGTTTCCCCGGGGTACCCGCCTCACACTTCGGCGTACACCCACGCCCTCTACCCCGCGCCCGGATTCGGTGACACCGTCGGCCTCGACCGAGAAGGAGGACCAGGTGTCCAAGAAGGTGTCCAAGAAGCCGAGGAAACTCAAACTCCCCCTCGCCTACAAGCCCCTCGGCTTCGCGCTGGGCTGGGCGAGCGGCGCGCTGGCCGGGATCGCCTTCCGGGCGACCTGGAAGGCGATCCGGCACGAGGAGGACGCGCCCGACGCCCTGGACAAGGACCGCGGCTGGGGCGAGGTGCTGCTCGCCGCGGCCCTTCAGGGCGCCTTGTTCGCGGTGGCGCGCAGCGCCGCGGACCGTACGGGCGCGAGGGCCGTCGAACGCTCGACGGGGGTCTGGCCGTCCCCGGACAAGGGCGGGCGGGACTGAGGACCGGCGACCCGCGCGAGAGCGGCCTGGCGCGGGTCGGGCGGTCAGCCCTGTTTGGGTGTGGTCGACGGCAGGAGGCGCAGGGTGAAGGAGTGTCCTGACGGGTCGGCGTAACCGCGTTCCTCGAACGGGCCGGACGGGTCCTTGGTCTCGATCGGGCGCCCGCCGAGGCCGACGATCCGGCGTTCCGCCTCGTCCAGGTCGGCCACCTGGAAGTCCAGGTGCACCTGGAGGGAGTTCTCGGGACGCGGCCAGCTGGGCGGCGTCGCCATCACGTCGCGGCGGAACGCCATCCGGATGCCGTCGACTCCCCTGATCTCCACACGGTTCGCGGTCGCGTCCGTCTCCTCGGCCTCGATCAGCTCGCTGTAGAAGGCGGCGAGCTTCTCGGGCTCGGCGCAGTCCAGCACCACGACGCCTGCGGTGACCAGTGCCATGTGTCCTCCGTACGGGTTCCGGGCGCGGGCGGCGGCCGCCCGCTGTGTTCCCGGTTACCCCGTAGGACGAGTTCAGTCCGCGACGAGCCACTCCCCGTCGCGCATGAGGTCGCGCCCGGTGAGTTCGTCGGCCTCGCGCCAGGCCTGCACCCGCCGCGGGCTGATTCGGAAGTAGAGGTACGACGTGGTGAGTCCGCGCGGGTCGAAGCCGGTCTTCTCGGCGAAGGCGTCGCCGACTCCGTCCGGCAGCGCGGCGGGTTCCAGCGTCTCGGCGGTTCCCTCGACGAGCACCACGTCGCGGGTCGGGCCGATGCCCAGGCGCACCTTGCCGGTCGCGCGCAGGTTGCGGCCGGTCGGACTGGCGGCCGGGGTGGCGAGCAGCAGGGTCGTGCCGTACCAGAGGAAGGACAGCGGGATCAGGTACGGCGTTTCCCCGGCGCCGTCGGCCGTGGACACCCAGCAGTCGACGTCGTTCTCCAGCCGGTGGAGGGTGTCGTGCTTGCGTTGCTTCGGGGAGCGGGCGGGCGGGTTCATGGGCGGGCGGACTCCTGATCTTCTGCTCGGGCGTGGGAAGGATCGGCGTGACTGGCGCGCTCGGTGACCGCTTCGAGGCAGGCCGCCGCCGCGGTCAGCAGCATGTCCAGCGCCACCGGATAGGCGCTGCGGCGCATGTCCACCAGCAGGTGGCGGGCGGTCGCCGCGATGTGCGGGTGGGTGTCGGCGGGCAGCCGGGCGTACGTCGCCCGCCACACGCCCGCCTCCGCGTCACGCGCGGCGCGCGGAAGCGCCAGGCTCGCCGCGTCGAGGGCGGCGAAGGCCAGGGACTGGTCGACGAAGGCGTGGTAGATGCGCACCGCGTCCGGGTCCGGGAAACCGGCTCGGCGCAGCACGCCGAGGATGGTTTCCACGGCCTCGATCTCGTGGACCCGGCCGGTGACGCGGTAGGAGCTGAGCACCGCGGCCTGCGGATGCGACAGCGCCCCGGCGTGCATCCGCAGACCGAGATCCCGCAGGTCGGCACGCCAGTCCCCGGCGGGGCGCCAGGTGCGCAGGGTGCGGCCGATGAGTTCGTCGGCGATGGCGAGGAGCAGGTCGTCGGTGTCGCGGAAGTACCGGTACAGGGCGGTCGGGTCGGCTCCGAGGGCGAGGCCGAGGCGGCGGACGGTGAGGGCGTCGGCGCCGTGCTCCTTGAGCAGCCGCAGCGCGGTCTCGACGATCAGCTCCTCGGAGAGCACGACTCCGGTCTTGGTGGGGCGCCTGCGCCGCCGGGCGGCGGGCGGAACGACCCGGTCGTGCATGGACGTCATGGACTCTCCCTCCGCTGCCGCGCGGGCTCCGCGCCTCCGCTGCCGCACGGGCTCTGCCTCCGGTGCCGCACGCGCTTCGACCTCCGGTGCGGGCACCTTATGTCAACGGCGTTGACCTGTTAAGGCCTCGGGCAGTTTCATTTCCGGTCATCGGGCCGGAATCAGGCCCCCTGGGTGCGATCGGAGCAGGCCATGACGCAGCAGCACTACGGTGAGGACCCCCCGTCCCTGCGCAAGTCGCTCGGCGTCGTGGACGGCGTCGCCATCGCCGCCTCCAGCACGGCGGCGACCACCAGCATCGGCATCGGGCTGGGCGTGACGGCCGGCGTGGTCGGGCTGCATCTGCCCGCCATCATGCTGCTGGCCTTCCTGCCGATCCTCGGGATCGCGGGCGCCTACAGCCGGCTGAACCGGGTCGAGCCGAACGCGGGCAACGGCTATGTGTGGGTGGGCCGTTCGCTCACCCCCTGGCTCGGCTTCCTCGTCGGCTGGGTGAACATCGTGGCCACGGTGGCGTTCCTCGCGTACACCACGGCCGTGACCGGCTCGGCGATGCTCCAACTGGCCGGAGAGGCCGGGCTGCACACGGTGGCGGGGCTGGCGCTGGACCCGGGTTCCACCGCCCAGACGACCGCGGTGGGCATCGTGGTCCTCGTCGCCGTCACCCTCACCGCGGTCACCGGGGTCAGGACCGCGGCCCGGCTGCAGAGCGGGCTGCTCGTCTTCGAGTACGTCGTGCTGCTGGGGTTCTGCGGCTACGGCATCGTCACCGGTCCGCACCCGTTCCGGCTGAGCTGGTTCGACCCGTTCGCGATTCCCTCGGCGTCGGCTCTGGCGCAGGGGCTGCTGCTGTCGGTGTTCTGCTACTGGGGCTTCGAGGCGGCGTTCACCGTGAACGAGGAGGTGCGCGACCCGCGCGACGCCTCACGGGCCGGGCTCATCACGCTGGTCACCATGCTGGGGCTGTTCCTCCTCGGCTCGATCGCCTTCCAACGCGTGCTGTCCGAGCAGGAGTTGGCCGGGCACGGCGCACAGGGACTGGCGTTCTTCGGTGACCGACTCGCCTCCCAGCCGCTGGCCGCGTTGCCCCTGGTGGCTCTGATGTTCTCGGCCGTCGCCTCGCTGCAGGCCGGGGTGATCCCGACGGCCCGCGGGATGTTCGCCATGAGCCGGGACCGTACGCTCGGACCGGTATGGTCCAAGGTCAGCGCGCGGTACGGGACTCCGGCGACCGGAACGCTGCTGATCGGCGCACTGGCGACGGTGGTCGCCGCCCTCGCCCTGGTGATTCCCCGTCTCGCCGACATGATCATGGCGACGGTGAACGCGGTCGGGATCGTCGTCGCGCTGTCCTACGCGCTCACCGCCCTCGCGGCCGCCGCCCGCTTCCGGGGCCTGCTGCGGGAGGACTGGCGGCAGGGGATATGGGCCGTGGTCCTGCCCTCCTTGAGCGCGGCGGCCCTGCTCGCGCTCGGCGGCTATCTCGCCTGGTCCTTCTACACCTCCACCGACCACTTCGAAGTCAGCGCGGACAACGGCTGGTTCCTGCTGCTCACCCCCGCCCTGATGATCGCCTCCGGTTTCCTGGCCGCCGCGTGGGCGAAGTGGGTCCGTAAGTCCCCCTACTTCCGTACGGGACATGGCACCGACGCCGACGCGCCCCAACTGCTGGCCACATCCAACTAAGGAAAGATGCACATGCACGCCGATCTCCTCTTCACCGGCGGCCCGGTCCTCACGCCCGAGGGCCCCGAGAGCCACGAGGGTCCCGGGGGTCCCAGGCGCCCCGAAGGCCGCGGCGCGACAGCCGTCGCCGTCACCGGCGACCGGATCACCGCCGTCGGAAACTCCGAGGTCCACGACCTGATCGGCCCGAAGACGGAGGTGGTCGACCTGGCGGGACGGCTGCTCCTGCCGGGCTTCCAGGACGCCCACGTCCACCCGGTCCCGGCGGGGCTGGAGCTCAGTCAGTGCGACCTCACGGGGGCGAAGACCGCCGAGGAGACCCTCGCCGCCGTACGGGCCTACGCAGACGCGCACCCGGAACGGGAGTGGATCACGGGCGGCGGCTGGTCCATGGAGGCCTTCGCGGGCGGTACGCCGACCAAGGAGCTGCTGGACGCGGTCGTACCGGACCGGCCGGTGTACCTGCCGAACCGGGATCACCACGGCGCCTGGGTCAACAGCCGCGCCCTCGAGCTCGCGGGCGTCACCCGGGACACGCCCGACCCGGCCGACGGGCGCTTCGAGCGGGACGCCTCGGGCGAGCCGAACGGGATGCTCCAGGAAGGGGCCATGCACTACGTCGGCCGGCACACTCCCCGGGCCACCGCCGCGGACCGGCTCGCCGCGCTGCTGCGTGCCCAGCGGGAGCTGCACGCGCTCGGCATCACCGCCTGGCAGGACGCGCTGGTCGGCGCGTTCGTGGGGATGGAGGACCCGTCGGACGCCTATCTGACGGCCGCCCGCGACGGTTCGCTGACCGCACGTGTCGTCGGCGCGCTGTGGTGGGACCGGGAGCGTGGGGCCGAGCAGATACCCGAACTCGTCGAGCGGCGGGCCGCGTTGAGCCACGGCCGGTTCCGCGCCGACAGCGTCAAACTGATGCTGGACGGGGTCGCCGAGAACGGTACGGCCGCGCTGCTCGACCCCTATCTGGACCGGTGCGGCTGCGCCACCGCGAATCGAGGGAAGAGCTTCATCGATCCGGCTCGACTTCCGTCATATGTCACCGAGTTGGACGCGCTCGGCTTCCAGTGCCACTTCCACGCGCTGGGCGACCGGGCCGTACGCGACGCCCTGGACGCCGTGGAGGCGGCGCGGAGGGCCAACGGGCGAAGCGACACGCGTCCGCACCTCGCCCATCTCCAGGTGGTGCATCCCGACGACGTACCCCGCTTCGCGCGTCTCGGTGCCACGGCCAACATCCAGCCCCTGTGGGCGGCGCACGAACCGCAGATGGACGAGCTGACCCTGCCCTTCCTCGGGCCCGAACGCGCCTCCTGGCAGTACCCGTTCGGAGCGCTGCTGCGTTCCGGGGCGAGGCTCGCCGCGGGCAGCGACTGGCCGGTCAGCAGCGCCGACCCGCTTCAGGGCATCCACGTCGCGGTCAACCGGGTGGCCCCGGACGGGACCGGGCCGGTGTTCCTGCCGGCCGAGCGCATCGACCTGACGGCCGCCCTCATGGCGTACACGGCGGGCTCGGCGTACGCCAACCACCTCGACGACACCGGGAGCGTACGGGCCGGGGCGCTGGCCGATCTCGTGGTGCTGGACCGCGACCCGTACGCCGGTCCGCCGGAGGAGATCGCGTCCACGAAGGTCGCCCTGACCTATGTGGGGGGTGAGCGCGTCCACACGGCGTCGGGGGCCTGACTCCCCTTGCGGCCGTACGAGTGCGGTGAGGCCTCCGGGCGGCACGCCGTACGCGGGGGGGCTCACCAGGGATCGAACCCGCCATCGAGGAAGCGGGCCCGGCAGGCCGCGCGGGCCACCTTGCCGCTGCTGGTGCGGGGCACGGAGCCGGGCGGGACCAGCAGCAGTGCGGCGAGCCGCAGTCCGTGGCGGGCGGAGACCGCGGCGCGTACGTCGCGTTCCCTCGCGCGGGTCTCTTCCTCGGTGGGGTCGATCTCGCGGCGGTGCTCGGCGACCACGACGAGTTCCTCGCCCGTGTCGTCGGCGCGGGTCACGCCGAAGGCGGCCAGCCGGTCCCGGCGGACGAGGTCCACGGCGCTCTGGACGGTCTCCTCGATGTCCTGGGGGTAGTGGTTGCGTCCGTCCACGATGATCACGTCCTTGAGGCGGCCGGTGACCAGCAACCGTCCGTCGAGCAGAGCGCCGTAGTCGCCCGTGCGCAGCCAACCCCCGGGGTCGCGCAAAGTCCGATCGGCCCGCTTCCAGTAGCCGCGCCCGATGTTGGGTCCGCGCAGCTCGATCTCGCCGACCCGCCCCTGAGGCAGCGCGGCGCCCTCGGCGTCGACGATCCGCACCTCCTGGCCGACGGGCGCGCCGCAGGACACGAGCACGGCCGCCGCGCCCGCCCGGTCCTGTGCGCTCTCGATCCGCCCCTCGGCGAGCGCGCCCGCGTCGCACGCCACCGTCGTGGGCTCCGCCGTGGGCGCGTCCGCCGTCACGAACACGGTGGCCTCGGCGAGTCCGTACGCGGGACAGTGCGCCGCCGGGTCGAGGCCCGCGGGTGCGAAGGCGGCACGGAAGCGGTCGATGGTGCCCGGCCGCACCGGCTCGCTGCCGTTGATCAGGGCGCGTACGCGGTCGAGGCGCAGCTCGTCGGCCACGGCGGGGTCGGTGCGGGCCACGCAGTAGTCGTACGCGAAGTTGGGGGCGGCGCTGATCGTGCCGTCGTACGCGCCCAGCAGGCGCAGCCAGCGCGCGGGGTTCTCCAGGAACGCCGCCGGGTCCATGAGGACGGAGGGGAAGCCGCCGAGGACGGGCGCGGCCACGCTGAGGACCAGGCCCATGTCGTGGAAGAGGGGCAGCCAGCCGACGGTCGTGGTGGCGCCGGGATCGTCGAGGTCGCCCGCGAAGGCGTCGATGGCCTGGCGGGCGTTGGCGACGACGTTGGCGTGGCTGATCATCACACCGACGGGGTCCCGGGTGGAGCCCGAGGTGTACTGGAGATAGGCGATGTCGTCGGGGACCGGCGCGGACTCGACCTCGTCGAAGGCGAAGCGCTGGAGGGGGAGCCGGTCGACGGGGACGACCGGTACGGCGGGCAGCGCGTGATCCAGGACAAAGGCGTCGACCGCGGTGACGGTGGCCGAGTCGGTGAGCAGGCAGCCGGGTTCGCAGTCGGCGAGGACGGCCGCCAGTGCGCCCGCGTGACCGGGGAGCCGGGGGCTGAAGAGCGGTACGGCGATCACGCGTGCGTAGAGGCAGCCGAGGAAGGCCGCCACGTAGTCGAGTCCTTGGGGCATGAGCAGGGCGGCCCGGTCGCCGGGCGCGGCGAGGGTCACCATCCGGTCGGCGACGGCGCGGGCGCGGGCGTCCAGGGCCCGCCAGCCGAGGGTGCGGTGCTGTCCCGGGGACGCCGTGTCGGGGAAGTCGACGTGGCTGAAGGCGCGTTGCTGCGGGCGGTGGCGGGCCCAGTACCGCAGGTGCTCCGTCAGTGGTGCGTCGGCGGACGGCCGGGCGGGGGTCATGGGATGGCTCCAACTCGTGGGGGCGGTGGGGCTGTTGCCCGGCGGGGTGGGCAAACAAGGGGGACGGGCCCAGCGTCCGACGAGGGGTGCCGGTCGGGTTAGACGACGTGTTGACAGTTCGTCACCCGGCTTCTGTCAGTCGGCTGACAAAGACCGGGCCTCGATTCGGCGCCCGGGGCCAATCCACGGGGGCTCCGGGCCGTCGACCGTCCGTGCCGTCGGGTCCCCGTTGTCACCGAGTGACAATCCACA
This sequence comes from Streptomyces sp. GbtcB7, assembly GCF_019091445.1. NCBI lineage: Bacteria > Bacillati > Actinomycetota > Actinomycetes > Kitasatosporales > Streptomycetaceae > Streptomyces > Streptomyces sp. GbtcB7. The sequence goes on along the minus strand of NZ_JAGXJM010000068.1, from coordinate 18,723 downwards.
CACCCACGTCTGTCCGCCGTTGACGGGGCACGGCTCGTTACTTGCCGGTATCGTCTCCGAGCCCCCGACCGCGCCCGCAGAAGGGAGCCGCAGCGATGACCGGATTCCACACCTCGGAGAGCGAGGACGCGGGCCGCGGAGCGGTCGAGGCGACAGACTCCGTGACGGACGCGACGGGCGCGGTGGCCGCCCAGGAGACGGGCGACGAGCCCAACGGCCCCTTCAAGGCGATCCCTTCGGGCCTGCACCACCATCTCCGGCCGTTCTTCTCCGACATCAGGGAAGAGGTCGTACGGGCGATCAAGACCGAGATCCCGGAGTACGCGCGCCCGACGGACGACACGTACATGCAGGTGGTGCAGCGGGGTGTCGAGCACGCCCTGCAGGGGTTCCTGGAGCGGATGGCGCAGCCGGACACCGACTGGGAGCCGGTGAAGGAGACCTACCGGCGCATCGGGCGGGGCGAGGCGGACGAGGGGCGCAGTCTCGACTCGTTCCAGTCCGCGCTGCGGCTCGGCGCGCGGGTGACGTGGCGTCGGATCAACGCGCTGGTCGACGCCGAACTGCTGCCGCGCAATGTGCTGGCCGCCTTCGGCGAGGCGCTGTTCCTGCATCTGGACGAGATGGCGGCCGCGACGACCGCGGGCTACACGGAGGCACGGCTGCACCGGGCGGGCGAGTTGCAGCAGCGGCGGGCCCGGCTCCTCGATCTGCTCACCGCCGATCCACCGGCGTCGGCCGAGGCGATCAGCGAGCTCGCGCACACCGCGGGGTGGCCGGTGCCGAGGGCGCTGGCGGTGGTCGCGATCGACCGTGGGCCGCGGCCCACGGCGGCGGCCCGGCCCATCGTGCCGCCGGAGTTCCTCGCCCGGTTCGACGTCCGGCCGGCCGTCCTCGTCGTGCCCGATCCGGAGGGGCCGGGGCGGGCACGGGCGGTCTCCGGGGCGCTGCACGGGTTGCGTACGGCGATGGGGCCCACCGTGGCGCTGCACGAGGGCGCCCGGTCGCTGCGCTGGGCGGCCGAGGCGCTGGAGTTGGTACGGCGGGGCATCCTGCCCGACACGGAGATGGTGCGCTGCCAGGAGCACCTGGCCACGCTCCTGCTCTTCCGGGACGAGGCGTTGGTGGACGCGATGGCCGAACGCCGGCTGAGCCCGCTGGAGCGGATGCGCTCGCCGCAGCGGGAGCGGCTCGCCGAGACGCTGCTGACCTGGCTGCAGAGCGGCCACAACGCGAGTGAGGTGGCGGCGCGGCTCGCCGTGCACCCGCAGACGGTGCGCTATCGGATGCGGCAGCTGGACGAGCTGTTCGGCGAGCGGCTCCACGATCCGACGGCCCAGTTCGAGATGCAGCTCGCGCTGCGGGCGCTGACGCTGCGGCGGGCCGCCGGGGCCCGGTGACGATCACGCCCTGCGGAGGGTGCGGTTGGCGCCCGCGGCGGCCGTCGTCGCGAGCAGCCAGCCGAGGCAGACCAGGACCGCGGCCGCCCACTGGAGTGCGCCGCGTGGGCTGAACGCCTGTTCCTGCCCGAAGTCGACGAGCGGCAGTACCAGGTCGAAGGTGTAGATGGCGGCCTGGAAGCGGGGCGGCTTGCCCGGGTCGACGGGCTGCGGGGGCCAGCGGGTGAACAGCAGGATCCCGCTGAGCACGATCGCGCACAGCCACCACACGGCGCGCATCGGCAGATAGCCGTAGCCGACGGTGATGTCCTGGAGGCCGCTCCACACCCGCCCCGGCCACGGCAGGGTGGTGCGCAGCCGCCGCTGCTTGGCGAGCAGGACCGTACGGGCGTCGCCGTCGTGCCCGTGCTGGCGGTAGGCGGCGGCCAACTGCTCGTAGGGCTGTGGGGTGAAGCCCTCGGGGTCTCGGGCGAGCAGGGGAAGCCGTTGCGCGGCGGGGAGTTGGGGCAGCAGGCTGTCGTAGACCACGCCCTCCATGCGCAGCGCCGTGGGCCAGCTGTCCGGGGTACCGCTCAGGACGGTGACACGGGTGTGGCTGAGGTCGACGGTGCCGCGTACGGGTGCGCGGAAGCGCATGTCGAGTTCGGAGGCGGTGGAGCGGCGGCTGAGGAGGGCGGGCTGTCCGACGGGGGCGTCGATGAGACCGTCCTTGAAGCAGAACCGGCTGCGCACGGTGACGCTGCTCATGGAGAGCCGGCCGCGCGCGGTGAAGCCGTCGCAGAGGTTGAACTCGGCGCCGACGTCTATGCCGTGGGCGCGCAGCGCGGGCCCGTGCTCCGCGGTCAGCGAGGCGTCCTCGAACAGCGCGCCGCCGCCGACCCGGGCGTCGCACAGATCGACCGTGCCCTCGGCGACGAACCCACCGCGGCAGTTCAGGTCGCCTCCTATGTGCAGCCGCTTGGCATTGAGCGCCCGCCCCGAAGGGTTGCGCAGCTCGGCGCGCTTGAGCACGACGGTGCCGCGTACGGAGGTGTCCCGCAGGTCGGTGCAGCCGTCGACGCGCAGGCCCGAACCCGCCTGGATGTCCCCTCCGACGGTGGCGCACAGCAGTTGCAGCGCCCCTTCCCCGCGGCGCTCGCCGTGCCCGGTCAGCCGGCTGTCCTCCAGGTGCAGGGTGCCGCCGATCGAGGCGCCGTAGAGATCGATGGGCCCCTCCACCCGGCACCGGGTGAGCTCGCACTGCCGGCCGATCGTGACGCCGACCGCGGAGAGGCCGGGCAGCACGCAGTCGCGCAGCTCCAGCGCCCCCAGGGAGGCGCCGTCGAGGCAGGGGACCTGCTCGAAACGGCAGGTGTGCAGCCGTAGGGTCCCGGCGACGACCGCCTCGGCCAGGTCGAGCCGTCCGGTGATCCGTACGTCCCTGAGCCTCAGCCGCGGCAGATGGCCCGGTTCGGCGGGCGGCGGCGCGAGCAGGAGGCGACGCACCACCGAGGCCCGGACCTCGCCCCCGTCCGCGTACCACTCCCCCCTGCGGAACGCGGCCCACATCTCCCGCTCACTCCCGCTCCATCCACCCGGCGCGAGGCTGCCCGACACGTCAACTCCCCCTCCAGCAACGGAAACCGGAGCATCGCTACCCAGGGCGGCGCGCGGGGCAACCTGAGGCGCCCCGTGACTTCCTGGACAGTCGTCCAGCTATAGTGGACACCCGTCCAGGAAACATCTGTCCAGGGACACCGTGGACAGCCGTGTACGAGGGAGCTTGCTGACGATGGAGACGGTCGCGAACGTGCTGGTGGGCCTGGTGGCCGCGCTGCACGCGTACATACTCGTGATGGAGATGTTCCTGTGGGAGAAGAAGCCGGGGCGCGGCCTGCACGGCTTCGACCCGGAGATGGCCCGGGCGACCGCGCCGATGGCCGCCAACCAGGGGCTCTACAACGGGTTTCTCGCGGCGGGCCTGGTGTGGGGGCTGATCGCCGCCGATCCGACCGGGTTCCGCGTCCAGGTCTTCTTCCTGGTGTGCGTCGTGGTCGCCGGGGTGTACGGGGCGCTCACCGCCAACCGCCGCATCCTCTTCGCGCAGGCCCTGCCCGGCGCGCTCGCCCTGGCCGCCGTCCTGCTCGCGCGGTGACGCCCGAGGACCCGCGGGCCGCCCGCACCCGCGAGAAGCTGCGCCGGGCGCTCCTCGCGGAGTGCGCCGAGCACCCGCTGGAGGAGGTCGGCGTCGCCGCACTGGTGCGGCGGGCCGGGGTCGGCCGGGCCACCTTCTACGTGCACTACGCCGACCTGGAGGCCCTGGCCGTCGACGCCTGTGCCGATGTCGTACGGGAGGCCGTGGAGGCGCTGCACGCGTGGCGCGGGCGGCCCGACCCGGTGTCCGCGCCACCCGCCCTGCTCGCGTTCTTCGCCGACCTCGCCCCGCACGCCGGCCTCTACCGCGCGCTGCTCAGCCCGGGCGGGGGCGGCCCGCTCGGGCACGTCCTCCATCGCGACCTGCGCGCCCGCAGCCTGGCCGAGCGCACCCTCGCGGGCGCCGCGGACGCCCCGCTGGTGGCCTCCGCGGTCGCCGCCACGTTCGCGGGGGTGCTCGCCGACTGGCTGCACGGACTCCTTGAGGGCACCCCGGAGGAAGTCGCCGACCAGGTCTGGCAGTTGCTGGTCGCCCTGCACATGAGCCGCTGAGGTCTCACATGCAGGCCGCCCGCTCCTTCGTGGCGGGCCATGCTTCGACCCCGTGGTTCGTGCGTACGTACGCCGTGGCCTTGTCGTCCGTCAGCCAGAGTGCCCAGTCGTGGTAGCGGTATCCGGTGTCGTGCGCGGCGGCGGGCATAGCGACGTCTCCCCTGTACGCGGCGGTGAGCAGTTGGCTCCCGAGCGCCCCGCGCGGATCGCGGGCGTACTGCCTGGCGTCCTTGCCCTCGCCCAACGTGAGGAAGTGGACGCTCTGCCAGTCGCAGTGCTCCGGCCCCGTCGAGCTGCTCACCGTCGTGGTGGGCACGCGACGGCCGTCCCGGTCGGTCCAGATCTCGAACCTGGTGTCCGTGAAACTCGCGGGGAGTTCGGCCGGGTCGCAGGAGGCGTTGGTCTCCGGGCCCCAACCGGGGCGGTGCGGCTGGTCCTTGGCGACGACGACGGCCACCTTGGTTCTGCCGTCGACGTCATACGAGAACAACACACGGTCCTTCTCCCTTCGCTCCACCCGGTAGCCATGGTCGGGCAGTTCGGGCAGGTCCATGTCGAAGTAGGCGTTCAGGCCCTCCTCCGGCGTCGAGCCGCCGTCGCTCTCGGCCCATCCGTCACCCCCGCCGCCCGAGTAGATCTTGCCGTCGCACTCCAGCGCCCGCCCGGCCGCTCCCGAGCTCTCCTCGGCCTCGTCGGCGCTACCGTCGGCGCTCTCCTCGAACGGCAGGTCCAGCCGCCCCGCGTACGGCGTTGCCGGAGGCGTACCGGTGACGACGAGTCCCTCACGCATCCCGTCGTCGTCGCACCCCACCGCCGCCAGACCCACCAGCACCACCGCCGCCGCGATCCCTCTGCGCATCCCTGCCCCCTGTTCCACGAACGATCGCTGTACCTCCTCCGACGCACGAGGGACCGTGATCGTTCGTACGAGGGACGGTGAGCGAGCGTACGAAGGACGGTGAGCGCTCGTCGCTCAGCGAGCCGCTTGGAACGTACGCCGGTAGGCCCCCGGCGAGACGCCGATCGCCGCGTGCAGGTGCTGGCGGAGCGAGGTGCCCGTCGCGAAGCCGACCTCGCCGGCGATCTGGTCCACCGAGAGGTCACTGGACTCCAGCAGATGGCGGGCCCGGGCAACGCGCTGCTGGATGAGCCAGCGGCCGGGACTCATGCCCACTTCGTCGTTGAAGCGGCGGGCGAAGGTGCGCAGGCTCATCCGGGCGTGCCCGGCGAGATCGGCCAGGGTCAGCGGGTCACCCAGTCGGGCGAGGGCCCACACTCGGGTCGCCGCCGTGCTGGTCGCCGCGGCCTCGGGCACGGGCTGCTCGATGTACTGGGCCTGACCGCCGTCGCGCCAGGGCGGCACCACACAGCGTCGGGCCACCTTGTTGGCCAGCTCACTGCCGTGGTCGTTGCGCACGATGTGCAGACAGACGTCGACACCGGAGGCGGCACCGGCGGAGGTGAGGATCGTGCCGTCGTCCACGAAGAGCACGTCCGGGTCCAGGTGCACCCGCGGGAACATGCGCCGGAACGCGTCGGCCAGCTGCCAGTGCGTGGTCGCCCGCCGCCCCTCCAGGAGACCGGCCGCCGCCAGCACGAACGCGCCCGTGCAGATGGAGACGATGCGGGTGCCCGGCCGGATGAGCGCGAGCGCGGCGGTGACCCCGGCGGGGAGCTCCGCGCTGACGGCGGCCGGGTCGACGGCGGGGATCACCACCGTGTCCGCCGTGCCCAGCACCTCGGGGCCGCGCTCGACGGTGACCGAGAAGTCCGCGTTGCTGCGCACCGGCCGGCCGTCGACGGTGCAGGTCAACACCTCGTACCGACCGTCCGCCGCGCCGAAGATGCGGCTGGGGATGCCCAGGTCGAAGGGGTAGACGCCGTCCAGCGCCAGGACGACCACTCGCTCCACTCTCATGGCACGATCTTATCGAAGGTTGGCAATCTTGCCATTTCGCGGAGCGCGCGGTCCCGGCAGGCTGGGTTCATGAGCACTGCGAACACGATGCGCGCGATCAGTCAGGACGTCCTCGGCGGGCCCGAGGTACTCAAGGAAGTGGAGACGGAGCGGCCGGCACCCGGGCCGAGCGAGGTACTGGTGCGGGTGCGGGCGGCCGGGGTCAACCCGACCGACTGGAAGCACCGGGCGACGGGCGGATTCCTGGGGCAGCCGCCCTTCGTGCTGGGCTGGGACGTCTCCGGAGTGGTGGAGGCCGTCGGGGTCGGCGTCACCCTGTACGAGCCCGGCGACGAGGTCTTCGGCATGCTGCCCTACCCGTTCGGGCACGGCTCGCACGCCGAGTACGTGACCGCGTCCGCCCGCTCCTTCGCGCCCAAGCCGGCCGGGATCGACCACACGGAGGCGGGCGCCCTGCCGCTGGTCTCGCTGACCGCCTGGCAGGCGCTGGTCGACACGGCCGATCTGCGGCCGGGACAGCGGGTGCTGATCCACGCCGCGGCCGGCGGCGTCGGGCATGTGGCCGTGCAGATCGCCAAGGCGCGCGGCGCGTATGTGATCGGCACGGCGAGCGCGGGCAAGCACGAGTTCCTGCGCGGCCTCGGCGCCGACGAGCTGATCGACTACCGGGAGACCGACTTCACCGAGGCGGTCCGGGACGTCGACGTCGTCCTGGACACGATCGGCGGGGAGAACACCTTCCACTCGCTGCGTGTGCTGCGCGAGGGCGGGATCGTGGTGTCGATCCTGCCGATGGGTCGGGAGGAGCTCTACAAGGAAGCCGCGGCGCTCGGTGTGCGGGCGGCGCGGATGCTGGTGGAGGCGGACCACGCGGGCATGCGGGCGGTCGCGGACCTCGTCGACGCGGGCAAGCTGCGCGCGACGATCGCCGGGACGTTCCCGCTGGCCGATGCCGCCGAGGCACACGCGCTCGGCGACACCGGCCGGACCACGGGGAAGCTCGTGCTCACGGTCGACTAGAAGGCAAGTACGGGTCGTCGACCAGAAGTCAGTACGGGTTGTCGACTAGAAGGTCAGTACGGGCTTGATCGTCTTGCCCGCCTTCATGTCCCGCACCGCCTGCTCGATGTCCGCGAACGGATAGTGGCTGATCAGGCGGTGCAGCGGGAGCCGTCCCTCCTTCACGAGCTGGACCAGCGCGGGGATGAAGGTCTGGGTCTCGCCGTCCCCCAGGGTGAGGCCGACGATCCGCCTGCCGGGGATCAACCCGTTGACGTCCAGGGCGACTTCGGTACCGAAGGGCGGCGCGCCGACGACGACCAGGGTGCCGCGCGCGGCGAGCGCGTCGGCGCCCTGGCGCAGTACGGCGACGCTGCCGGTGGTCTCGACGACACCGTCGGCACCGTGACCGTCCGTCAGCAGCGCGACGACCTCGCCGAGGTCGGCCTCGCCCGCGTCGATCGTGTGCGTCGCACCCAATTCCTTGGCCAGGGTGAGGCGTTCGGCGACCCGGTCGACCACGATGATCCTCGTGGCGGGGGTCAGGGCGGCGGCCATCACCGCCGACAGGCCGACCGCTCCGGCGCCCAGCACGACCAGGGTGTCGCCGAGCCTGGGCTTCAGCACGTTCCAGACCGCACCGACCCCGGTCTGCACCCCGCAGCCCAGAGGGGCGATGGACTCCAGCGGCACATCGGGGTCGACCTTCACCAGGCTGCGCGCGTCGACCAGCGCCCGCTCGGCGAAGGAGGACTGCCCGAAGAAGTGCCCGCCCAGCGGGACTCCCGCACGGCTGATCGTGCTGGTGCCGTCGGCGCGCCGGCCGCCGATGAGGTTCAGCGGCAGCCAGGTGGCGCAGTAGGCGGGGTGCCCGTCACGGCAGTTGTGACAGCCGCCGCAGGAGGTGAAGGACAGGACGGCATGGTCGCCGGGGGCGACGCCGGTGACGTCCGGTCCGACGGCCTCGACGACGCCCGCTCCCTCGTGGCCGAGGACGCCGGGCAGGGGGAAGGGCAGACCGCCGCTCGCCACACCGAGGTCGGTGTGGCACAGGCCGGTCGCCACCATGCGGACGAGGACTTCGCCGGAGCCGGGCTCGTCGAGTTCGACATCGGCGAGCGTGAACGGCGCGCCTGAGGACTCGACCACGGCCGCGCGGGTGGAGGTGGACATCGTACGAACTCCCTTGGGTGATGGTGCGCGGCTCAGTCGAGCGAGACGACGACGGACTTGACCTTGGTGTAGGAGGCGAGGGCCTCGGGCCCGTACTCCCGGCCGAAGCCGGAGTCCTTGACCCCGCCGAAGGGGACCGCGGGGTCGAGCATCGCCCAGTCGTTGATCCAGACGATGCCCGCCTGGAGCCGGTCGGCGACGCGGTGCGCGCGGGTGAGATCGCTGGTCTGGATGCCCGAAGCCAGGCCGTACGGGGTGGAGTTGGCCAGTGCGACGGCCTCGTCCTCGGTGTCGAAGGGCTGGACGGTGAGGACCGGGCCGAAGATCTCCTCCTGGATCACGCGGGAGTCGTTCGGCAGGCCCGCGAGGACCGTGGGCTTGTAGTAGTAGCCGCCGTCGAGGTCGAGCCGCTCGCCGCCGCAGACGATGCGGGCGCCCTCCTTGCGGGCCAGTTCGACGTACTCCTCGACCTTCCGGAGGTGCCTCTCCCCCGCCATCGGACCGACGACGGTCTCGGGGGCGCGGGGGTCGCCGACCGGGACGCCGGGGACGGCGTCGGCGAGGATGTTCAGCAGGGTGCTGTACACCGAGCGTGCCACCAGCAGCCGCGGGCCGCCCATGCAGAACTGCCCGGTGTTGAAGACGAATCCCTTGATGACCGCGCCGACCGCCTTCTCCAGGTCGGCGTCCTCGAAGACGACGTGGGCCGCGTTGCCGCCCAGTTCCATGGTGACCGGCTTGAGCGCCTCGCCCGCGACGCTCGCGGCGTGCCGGCCGACGGCGGTCGAACCGGTGAAGGCGAGCTTGTCGATGCCGGGGTTGCGCAGCAGGGCCTCGCCCGCGACCGGTCCGCTGCCGGTGACGACGTTCACCACACCGTCCGGGACCCCGGCCTCCTGGAGCAGGCGGGCCATGTACAGGGCGCTGAGCGGGGTCTCGTCGGCGGGCTTGTGCACCACGGTGTTGCCGGCCGCGAGAGCCGGAGCGAGCTTCGAACTGGAGAGGATCAGCGGGAAGTTGAAGGGCGTGATCGCGGCGACCACGCCGAGCGGTCCCCGGCGCGTGTAGGCGAAGGCGCCCAGCGGGGTGTCGCGGGTGGCGCCGTCCAGGGTCTGGGCGAGCGCGGCACAGTACTCGTACTCGTCGGCCGCCGTGAGCACGTCGACGGGGCGGCACAGGGAGATGGGCTTGCCGACGTCGAGGCTCTCCAGGGCGGCGAGCTCGTCGGCGTTCTCGCGGATGAGCTCCGAGACGCGGTGCAGCACCCTGCCCCGCTCCCGTCCGCTCAGGCCGGCCCAGGGGCCGTGGTCGAAGGCCTCCCGTGCGGCGCGTACGGCGGCGTCCACGTCCGCCGCGCCCGCCTCGGCGACCGTCGTGACCACCCGGCCGGTGGACGGGTCGATCACGTCCGTACGCGCTCCGTCGGCCGCCTCGCGCCACTGTCCGCCGATGAACAGCCGCCCGGGCCCGCTCTCGAAGGTGGTCGTCATTGCCCACTCCTCAGCCTTGATCGCCAAGATTTCAACCAACAGGATTCCTGTTGGTTCGCAGTCTCATTACGGACAGGTTTCCTGTCAATGCCTTAGGCTGAACCCATGGTCGGCACCCAGGTAACGAAGGCACCTCCGTCCCTGCTCTACATGGTCAAGCAGGTGGAGCTCGTCGTGCGCTCCCACCTCGACGAACTGGTGAAGCCGGCGGGGATCACCGCACTGCAGTACACGTCACTCACCGTGCTGGAGCGACACGACGGCCTCTCGGCGGCACAGCTCGCGCGGGACTCCTTCGTGACCGCGCAGTCGATGGCCGACCTGGTGCGCTCACTGGAGAACCGCGGACTGATCCGCCGCGAGCGCAATCCGCACAACCGGCGCGAGCTGCTGATCCTGCTCACCGACGAGGGGCGCGAGCTGCTGGCGCGGTACACCGACGCGGTACGTGAGCTGGAGGAACGCATGGTGCGCGAGCTCAGCGCACACCAGACGGATCAGTTCCGCCAGGCTCTGTCCAAGGCGTGGCACGCTCTGTCGTGATCAGCGTGGCCGACCCGAGGGACGACTCGCCCGCCAAATCGCAGACATATGTCAATCGAACATGCTGGAATTCACTCCAACGAGGGTAACTTGCAGAGCAGGGAACGGTTTTGCGGGCCCTGCCACCAGGAGTGGGTCAGCAGCCGGTTGGAGGCGATGTCGCCGTGACGTACGACCCCGCACCGCCCACCCGCCACCTGCGCGTCCGCCTGGACCGGGGTCACACGGTGCTGGAGTTCCACGGGGAGATCGACATCGTCGCGGCGCTGGAGATCACGCCGTACCTGGACGCCGTGACGGGGCACCCGGAGCCGCGGATCGTGATCGACCTGCGGCCCGTGGAGTTCTTCGACTGCTCCGGGCTGCGCCTGCTGTACCGCGCCAGAAGTCGCGTTCTCGACCGGGGCGGCCGACTGCACCTGGTCTGCACCCGGCCGCTGACGCTGCGCGTCCTCAAGGTGACCGGCCTGGCCCGGCTCCTGCCGCCCTCGGCGTCGCTGGACGCGGCGCTGGGGCAGCCGGAGGCCGCGTCGGGCACGTTATGACCGCTGCCGACCGGACGGTGCGACCTCGGCCGGCTCCCCCTCGCTCACTTCAGAATCTTGGTGACCTGCCCCGCCCCGACCGTCCTGCCGCCCTCCCGGATGGCGAACTTCAGGCCTTCCTCCATGGCGATGGGCTGGATGAGCTGCACGTTCATGGTGGTGTTGTCGCCCGGCATGACCATCTCCGTGCCCCTGGGAAGGGTCACGACACCCGTCACGTCCGTCGTGCGGAAGTAGAACTGCGGCCGGTAGTTGTCGAAGAAGGGCGTGTGCCGTCCGCCCTCGTCCTTCGACAGGATGTACGCCCGCGCCTCGAACTGCGTGTGCGGGGTGACCGAACCCGGCCTGATCACGACCTGCCCCCGCTCCACGTCGTCACGCCTGACCCCGCGCAGCAGCAGGCCGACGTTCTCCCCCGCCCGGCCCTCGTCGAGGAGTTTGCGGAACATCTCGATGCCCGTGACGGTGGTCTTCGTCTTCTGCTCGTGGATGCCGATGATCTCGACCTCGTTGTGGACCTTCAGCACCCCGCGCTCGATCCGGCCGGTGACGACCGTGCCGCGACCCGTGATGGTGAAGACGTCCTCGATCGGCATCAGGAAAGGCCGGTCGACGTCCCGGACCGGCTCGGGCACGAACTCGTCGACGGCCGCGAGCAGTTCGAGAACGGAGGCACTCCACTTCGGGTCGCCCTCCAGCGCCTTGAGCGCGGAGACCTGGACGACCGGAACGTCGTCGCCGGGGAACTCGTACTCGGTGAGCAGCTCACGCACCTCGAGTTCGACGAGTTCCAGGATCTCCTCGTCGTCGACCATGTCCGTCTTGTTGAGGGCGACGACGATGTACGGGACGCCGACCTGCCGGGCGAGCAGCACGTGCTCCTTGGTCTGCGGCATCGGCCCGTCCGTCGCCGCGACCACCAGGATCGCGCCGTCCATCTGCGCGGCCCCGGTGATCATGTTCTTGATGTAGTCGGCGTGCCCCGGGCAGTCGACGTGCGCGTAGTGCCGGGCTTCCGTCTGGTACTCGACATGGGCGATCGAGATGGTGATGCCGCGCTGGCGTTCCTCGGGCGCCTTGTCGATCTGGTCGAACGGCGTGAAGGGGTTCAGGTCGGGAAACCGGTCGTGCAGAACCTTCGTCACGGCCGCCGTGAGTGTCGTCTTCCCGTGGTCGATGTGCCCGATGGTGCCGATGTTGACATGCGGCTTGGTCCGCTCGAACTTCGCCTTCGCCACTGCGAGCCCTCCTGATCACCTGGGTGACGCCGAGCGTTGCTGCGCCGCTTCCTGGCTGGGGGCCGAGCGAGGTGCCGAGCACTGAACGAGGTCAGGAAGGGTCGCTCTTCCTGTTTATTCGTTCGGGGGCGCGTCGAACAGGGCGCTGACGGACTCACCGTTGTGAATGCGGCGCACGGCCTCGGCGAGCGCCGGGGCGATGGACAGGATCCGCAGCTTCTCGGTGTGCTCCTCGTCCGGCACCGGCACGGTGTTGGTGCACACGATCTCCAGGATGTCCTCCTGCTCGCTCAGCCGCTTGAGCGCGCCCGCCGCGAACAGCCCGTGGGTGCAGGCGACCCGGATGGATCGCGGCCCCAACTCCCGCAACCGCTCCAGGAGTTCGAGGACCGTACTGCCCTTGGCGATCTCGTCGTCGAGGACGATGACATCGCGCCCGGTGATCTCACCGATGACGGAGCTGATGCTCACCCGGTCGTCGGCGAAGCGCTGCTTGGCACCGGCGGCCACCTGGGCGCCGATGAGCCGGGCGAAGGCCGCGGCCTCCTTGGCGTTGCCCAGGTCCGGCGACACGACCGTCGTACGCGACAGATCGTAACCACGGAAGTGCGCGGCGAGCTCCCGCAGGGCGTGCAGATGGTCGACCGGCACCGAGAAGAACCCGTGGACCTGCGGGGAGTGCAGCGTCATCGCGAGGACGCGGCTGGCCCCGGCCGCCACCAGCAGGTCGGCGACCAGCCGCCCGCCCATGGAGATCCGCGGCATGTCCTTCTTGTCCGAACGCGCGTACGAATAGTGCGGCATGACCACGGTGATCCGCCCGGCGGAGGCGCCACGCGCCGCGTCACACATCATCAGCAGTTCGACGAGGTGCTCCTGCACGGGGGTGACCAGCGGTTGCACGAGGAACACATCGCGCTCGCGACAGTTGGCCTGGAGCTGGACCTCCAGGCAGTCGTTGGCGAACCGGCTGACCCGGGTCGGGCTGAGGGGCACGCCGAGATGGGCGCAGACCTCTGCCGCCAGCTCGGGATGGGCACTACCGCTGAACACGGCGATGTCACGCACGACCGCTCCTCGCAAGATCGATCCGGGTGCGCCGCCGGTCGGCATGATCGACCCGGGATGCGTGCTTCATGCTACTGGGCCCCGCCCGGGTACTCCCACCGGGGGAAATTCGGTTGCGCACGGTCACGGGGCATACGCCAGGATGGTCCCGCCAGCGCCCCTCACCCACGGGAGAACGACATGCGCCGATTCCTCGGAACTTCTCAGCGCCCCCACCGGACGACTGTTCCCGAGGACTCGACCACGCATGAACACTCTGAACATCGGCATTCTGGCCCACGTCGACGCGGGTAAGACCAGCCTCACCGAGCGGCTGCTCTTCGACGCCGGCGCCATCGACCGGCTCGGCAGCGTCGACGCCGGTGACACCCGCACGGACGACGGGGAGATCGAGCGCCGGCGCGGGATCACCATCCGCTCGGCCGTCGCCGCCTTCACCGTCGGCGACGTCCAGATCAACCTCATCGACACCCCCGGGCACGCCGACTTCATCGCCGAGGTCGAGCGTGCCCTGGAGGTCCTCGACGGCGCCGTGCTGCTCCTGTCCGCCGTGGAGGGCGTGCAGGCACAGACGCGCGTCCTGATGAAGACCCTGCGACGCCTCGGGCTGCCCACCCTGCTCTTCGTCAACAAGATCGACCGGGCGGGTGCGCGGGAGGCGGGGCTCCTCGACGACATCCGGCGCCGCCTCACGCCGCACGTCGTCCCGCTCGTCGGTGTGCGCGGCCTCGGCACCGCGCGTGCCCGTCTCGTCCCGCGCCCGCTGGACGAGACGGCGGCCGGCACACTCGCGGAGGTGGACACGGACGTCCTCGCCGCGGTCGTGGACGGCCCTCCGCCGACCCCGGACGACCTGGCGGCCGCGCTCGTCGCGCGCACCGCCGACGGCTCCCTCCACCCGGTCTTCTTCGGGTCCGCCCTGGGCGGGCAAGGAGTCACCGAGCTGGTCGAGGGACTGAGCCGGCTCGTCCCGCGCCCGACGGCCCCCGACTCCGCCGGGCCACGGGGCACGGTCTTCGCCGTGCGCCCCGGACCCGGCGGCGAGCGCACGGCGTATCTGCGGCTGTACGGCGGTGAAGTGACGCGTCGTCAGCGGCTCGCGTTCACCCGGCGCGAGGCCGACGGGCGCACCACTCAGTTCCCCGGCCGGGCCCGGGAACTGGAGGTCGTGGGGCGGCCGGGGGCGGCCACGTTGACCGCGGGCAACATCGCCGCGCTCCGGGGCGTCGCCGGCATCCGCGTCGGCGATCGGCTCGGTGAGGTCACCGACCGTGCGCCGCAGTTCGCGGCGCCGACCCTGGAGACCCTCGTCCGGGCCCGGCACCCCGACCAGGCGGCCCCGCTGCGCTCGGCCCTCCTCGCGCTGGCCGACCAGGACCCGCTGATGCACGCCCGGCCCGCCGCGTCCGGCAGCACCGCACTGCTCCTCTACGGCGAGGTGCAGAAGGAGGTCCTGGCGGCCACGCTCGCCCAGGACTTCGGCATCGACGCGGAGTTCGAGCCGAGTCGGGTGCGGTTCCTGGAACGGCCGGACGGCACCGGCGAGGCCTGCGAGGAGATCCAGCGGCACGGGCACGTCGGGTTCTGGGCCACGGTCGGGCTGCGGATCGAGCCCGGACCGCACGGCTCCGGTGGCGTCTTCACGTACGAGACCGAGCTCGGCGCCCTGCCCCGGGCCTTCCACCAGGCGATCGAGGACACGGTCCACGCGACCCTGCTCTCCGGTCGGCACGGGCGGCCGGTGACGGACTACCGGGTGACACTCGTCCGTTCCGGATTCGCCGCGCCGCTCAGCACGGCCGCCGACTTCCGCGGCCTCACCCCGGTCGTGCTGCGACGCGCGCTGGAGCGGGCCGGGACGCGGGTGTACGAGCCGTACCACGCCTTCGAGGTGGAGCTCCCGCTCGATGCGCTGGCCCCGGTCACGTCCCGGCTCGCCGCGCACGGCGCGCAGTTCGGGGAGACGACCGGCGGCCGGACCTCCTGGCTCGTCACCGGCGAGCTGCCGGCCCGGCATGTACGGGAGGTCGAGCTGCGGCTGCCGGGGCTCACCCGCGGAGAAGGGGTCTGGTGGTCCCGCCCGTCGGGGGACCGCCGCGTGTAGTGCGGCGGATGCGGTACGACGGGCGGACGCGGCGCTCATTCGGCGTACGGCGATGTGCGTCGGCCGGTGCCGCCGGAGTGGACGCGCTCCCCGTCAGCGACGTCAATCCTCCAACAGGGCGGCCTAGTAGGCGATTTGGGGGGCATTCGGTGAGCAGGAAGGAGGACCGCCGAATGACGACGTCCATCAAGCGCCTGCCCAAGCGCATGCCCGCGTGGGCCAAGGCGATCACTGCCGTCGTGCTGGTGCTCGTGGTGCTGTTCGCCGGGCTGCGCCTGGCCGTTCTGCCTGGGCTGCGCGACCTGTTCGGCACCCAGACGCACGACCGCTCCGGACCAGCCCTCCTCAAGTCGATCCAGGACATGAGCCGTTACGACGCCGCCTCGGGCAACTTCCAGGTGGTGGTGGACCTGGAGAAGGATGCCAAGTACCTGCCCGACGCGATCCGCGGCACCCGCACGCTGTACGTGGGGGCCGGCACGGTCGAGGCGTACGTCGACCTCGGTTCGCTCGCCAAGAAGGACGTGACGGTCGACGCCGACCGCACCACGGCCACCCTGCGGCTGCCGCACGCGTTCCTCGGCAAGCCCGCACTCGACCCCAACCGTTCGTACGCCGTCTCCAAACAGCGTGGGCTGCTCGACCGGCTCGGCGACTTCTTCTCCGACAACCCGGACAGCGAACAGGCCGTGCAGAAGCTCGCGGTCAAGCACATCGGCGACGCGGCGAAGGACAGCGAGCTCACCAAGCGGGCCGAGGAGAACACCACCGGCATGCTCGACGGCCTGCTGCGCTCCCTCGGCTTCAAGGAGGTGACCGTGAGCTACGGCGCCTGAGCCCGGCCGCACTCCGGCGAGGGTCCGGTGGGGCGAGGCCGTCGCCCCGCCGGAACCCAGCCTGCCGCACGGCGACGAACAGCGCCGGGATCCCGCCGGGCGCCCGTGCCCCCGAGTGCCCGCGGGACGCCCTTTCATGACCCCCTCCTTCCGCCGCGCGGGGCTCGGCATCGAAGGACGCTTTGCGGGTAACCGCCCTTACCTGGAGAACAGTTGAAACCGGGAGAATCGAATGGTCCGTACGGCGTCACTCTTGAGCACCCTGCGCACCACCGGTACAGCGAAATCCGGTCGACGGTCATCGGTACCCGCGCAGGAGCGCAAGGCGCTCCCGCTGCCCGTGCGGCTGCTCGTGATGCTGCTGGCCTTCGTGGCCATGGTGGCCTTCGCGGTCGCGCTGGCCCGGCTGACGCTGGAGCCGTCACCGGCGTCGAAGGCGCTGATCCACACCAATCTGCACCCCGGCAGTTCTCTGCGGGCCTATCTCGACCAGCCGGCACTGCGCGACGCCGTGAAGCAGATCGGCGGGAACGTCGTGCTCGGTGTGCCGTTCGGCGTGCTGGTGCCCGTGCTGATTCCGAAGGCCCGGGGGATCCTGCGCGTTCTGCTGCTCACCGCGGTGGTGATGCTGCTGGTCGAGTTGGTCCAGGGCACGCTGATCACCGGACGCGCCTTCGACATCGACGATGTCATCCTCAACACGTCCGGAGCGCTGGTGGGTTACCTGCTGCTGGGACGGCGGATGGGCCGGGCGGTGCATCCCAAGCGCCGTCGGCAGGGCCGACGCAACCGGCGCGAGGCCCCGAAGGCATGAGGGGCCGCACGGCATGACCGTCCGCCCGCGGCCCCCACCGCGGGCGGACGGCGTTGGTCGGCCGGAGTCGATCGGCTGGGGTCGGTCTCTCAGCAGCCCATGGACCAGGTGTGCGAGTCACCGCGGTCGTTCGCCACGGCGTTGTAACCGACCTCCTCCCCCGGTCCGAGACAGATGGTCATGGCGCCGCCCTGCCAGGCGTCCTCGTAGACCTTCACGTGGTCCTTGACGCCGGGGCCCGAGATGCCGTGGTTGGCCCAGGAGGAGTCGGTATCGGCGATCCAGCTCTCCCACCACCCGTCGTCCCCCGACCAGTTGGCGCGCTGGCCGTCGAAGTTGGCGTTCTCCCAGACGCAGAAGTTGCCGCTGGGGCAGTCGGCCGCGCCGGAGGGGGTGGCCAGGGCGAGGCCGCCGGTGAGGGCGAGCAGGGCCGCGGCCACGGAGAGGGCGAGACGCTGGGTGATCACGAAGAGTCACTGCCTTTCTTCAGGGTTACCTGCACGGTCCGCTCGGCGTAAAGATCCGCCGCGCGGCGCAGTGCGCGGGTGCGCAGCTGCCGGTAGGTGGTCAGTTGTCCGTGCCGCTCGGCGCGGACCCGGGCCAGCAGGGCCGGTTCCAGCCGCGCCCGCAGCCGCGTGAGGCCGCTCTCACGCGCGCAGCGCGTGGAGACGGCGGGGTCGGGGCGGCCGGGGCGGGCCCCGTGCGCCGGGGTGACACAGCGGGTCCAGCGGGCGGTCGCGGCGCGGTAGTCGGGGTCGCGCTTCATGCGCTGCTGGGCCTCGGCCCGCAGGTTGTTCACGACGACGCGAGTACGGAACCACAGCCGCTGGTCGCCGTAGAGATCGCGCTCGGCGGCGGCGAGGCAGCCGTCCGTGTGGGCGGTGACGGTGTAGCCGGTGGCGAGGGTGACGGAGAGCTCGGGGTGGCCGCGGCCGAAGAGGGCGCCCTGCAGTCGGCGGTCCTGCGGGGCCGCGGCGCTGTGGTCCTGCGGGGCCGAGGCGCTCGGGAGGGTCAGTCCCTGCCGGGCCAGACAGCGGTCGACGAGCACCTGCTGGGCGGCGTCGATGAGGTCGTCGCGGTCGCGCTCGGTCCTGGGCAGCGGGGGCACGGCTCGCTGCGCCGTCGCCGTGGAGCACCCCGTCAACGCCAGCACCGTGAGCGCGGCGGCGGCGAACGCGCGAAGGAGTCGCACGGGTCAGCCGACCTCGCAGCCCATCATGGTGTCGGCGACGCCGTCGAGCCGGGCGCCCCAGGGCCAGTTGTCGGCCAGGTCGTGCGCCCGGATCAGCCGGGCGTAGCAGGTGCCGCGGCCCCAGTCGATGGCGTACACGGCGGTGTCGGCGTTGGACCTGAAGGATGCGGCCTTGTCGTGCAGGAACTCCGGGACTTCCGTATAGCCCGGTGGGGTGTAGCACCACGACGAGCCGTGCTGTCCGGCGGCGGTCCAGAAGCACACGTCTCCGGCCCGCGACGCGCCGTGCGTCGCCGCGCTCGCCGGTACGGCGGCGAGGAGGGCGGTCGAGGCCAGCAGACCGGTCGAGGCGAGGAGGGCGGCGGCGGGCACGGCGAAGCCACGGGGCATGACGACTCCCGGAGGGAAGAGGGGGCGCCGGGGCGGTCGCGATCACCCGGCAAGATCAACCGTGCCCTCGCGGGAATCGGCCCATGCCGGGTTCCCGCCCTTTGGTGATCTTTCCTGGGGTGCGGAGTCACTCCTCCCGCGACAGCTCACACCGGCGCGAGCCCCGAGGTCCGCGCGCTCCCCGCCCCCTCGATCCAGCTGCCCGGCGCCGCGACCCGATCCGCCGGACCGGCCCTAGGTCCTGTCGTCACATTCCCGTCGTCCGCCCGAAGGGCGGGCCCTGCGGCGTCAGGTGCGTGCTCTCGGCGTGCCGGGCACAGGCCCTCGT
>NZ_JAGXJM010000673.1:0-234 GCF_019091445.1 Streptomyces sp. GbtcB7 | reverse complement strand
TCCCCCGCACCCCCGCCCGGCCCGGAGGCGTCGGCCGGCGCCGCAGCCTCCTCACGGGCCAGCCCCGCGCTGAGCCCGGCGGCGAGTGCCGCCGTCCGCTCACTCCCGAGCACGGGCTCGCCGTCCTCCCCGTCCTCCTCCTCGGCCTGCCCCTCACCCTCTCTCTCTGTCCCTGTCTCTGTCTGTGTCTCCGTCTCGTCATGGCTCTCCCCCGTGCCCCTCCCCCCGTCCCCC
>NZ_JAGXJM010000672.1:0-234 GCF_019091445.1 Streptomyces sp. GbtcB7 | reverse complement strand
TCCTGGCAGATCTTCCTTCGGCGATCCGATGTGGCGGGTGTTGATCTGATCCGGCGGGATTCTGGGCGACTGTGGCGACACGCCGTCACTCCAGCATCGGCACGCACCGTGCCGAACGATACTGAATGCTGCGCGCAGCCCTCGGCATTGTCAACGGCCCGCCGCGGGCCGATAGAGTGGGGGTATGGGCGACACGCCCGCCACGCCACGCCGCCCGGGGGCCGCGCGCCCCCA
>NZ_JAGXJM010000671.1:0-234 GCF_019091445.1 Streptomyces sp. GbtcB7 | reverse complement strand
CAAAAGGCGTTTCCGCATGCGGGCCCCGCTACAGCACCACGACCCGGCTGGGGTCCGGGGGAGACCCCCCTCCAGCCGGGTCTCACCCCTTCCGCTCGGGCGGATGCACGCGTATCGTCGCGGGCAACCCAGCCCCGGGTCGTCCGCGCGGAATCGCCTCTCCCCCGTCATGGCGACGCGTCCGGGAGCCCCGGGCCGTCGAGCCGACCTCCCCCCGCGGTTCGGGTCGGGGAC
>NZ_JAGXJM010000670.1:0-234 GCF_019091445.1 Streptomyces sp. GbtcB7 | reverse complement strand
AGAGGCGTTCGGTGGTCGTCTTGGCCGCCGCCAGGTCGCGGCGGTGTCCGGAGACCAGCGGGTAGTAGTCGTCGCCGTACGTCCCCCAGGCCAGCCACCGCGGGCCGAGGTCGAGGGCCTGCGCGGTCGCGTCCGGGTGGATGCCCGCGGCGCTCAGCGGAAGGACGTACGCGTCCAGCTTGTCCTCGACCCAGACGCGCTCCTGGAGCATGCCCTTCTCGTACATCCAGCCGG
>NZ_JAGXJM010000669.1:0-234 GCF_019091445.1 Streptomyces sp. GbtcB7 | reverse complement strand
CACCGCCCTCGGCGGCAACGGCACGTCCCCCGCGCCGGCGGCGAAGTCCTCGTACCCCCTCGTGGTCGGCCCGCAGCGCACGGCCGTCTGGGCGGCGTACTCCACCGCCACCCACACCGAATGGTCCTTCGCCTCGGCGCACACGGACCAGCAGAGGGCGCTCGGGCTGATCTCGGTCGACTACGACGCGGCCGGGCTCAACCTTCTCAACAGTGCTGAGGCCGGACACACGTC
>NZ_JAGXJM010000668.1:0-234 GCF_019091445.1 Streptomyces sp. GbtcB7 | reverse complement strand
CGAGTCCGCCCCCCGGGATCGCTACCAGGGGGTTTCCGGAGCCTGACCGGGGGACCCGGAACGCGCACGAGGAGCCCTCTTGCCAGACGAGGCCCAGCCACTCCCCGCCGCCAAGCCCGAGCCTGCCTCGGCCCCCGCGGCGACGCCCGCCAAGGACGCCACGAGCGGGCCGGTCGAGCACGCCCCGTCCGCGCCCGACGGCAAGGCGGCCGCGCAGTCACGCCCCAAGCCGGC
>NZ_JAGXJM010000667.1:0-234 GCF_019091445.1 Streptomyces sp. GbtcB7 | reverse complement strand
GGCGTCCCCGCCAACGCCGCCGCGCCCGGCTTCATCGCCACCGACATGACGGCGGCCCCCGCCGAGCGCGTCGGCATGGGCTTCGAGGACTCCCAGGCCGCGGCCGCCACCCAGATCCCCGTGCAGCGCGTCGGCAACCCCGTCGACATCGCCAACGCGATCGCCTTCTTCACCGGCGAGGCCGCCGGGTTCGTCTCCGGCCAGGTGCTGTACGTGGCCGGCGGGCCGCTCAAC
>NZ_JAGXJM010000666.1:0-235 GCF_019091445.1 Streptomyces sp. GbtcB7 | reverse complement strand
GCAGACGGTGCCGGTGTCGCGTCGCCGGCTGGGGATCGGTGCCGCCGTCGCCCTCGTGGTCGTGGTCGCGGCGGGCACGATCGCGATCGGCATCGTCCGGACCGGGGCGGAGGCTGCGGTCGAGACCGTGCCGGATGCCGTGTCCGAGACCGTGGCCCCCGCGACCGTCTACGGGCACGGGGCGGGCGAGGTCGCCGTGCCCGGGTTGTACCGGCCGGTCGAGGGCGCGCGGGAG
>NZ_JAGXJM010000665.1:0-235 GCF_019091445.1 Streptomyces sp. GbtcB7 | reverse complement strand
CCCAGATCCCGTACGGCGCCTTGCCGCCCCGATATCCCGGGACAACCCGCAACTTCCCGCCCCCATCAAGACAGTGTGCGGCGGTCCCCAGAAGGTTCCCCCCCTCGCTGGGCACGACAGAGGCCGTGCGGAAGGGTCCGCTCAGGCCGCCACCTGCGTTGAAAAGGGCGCCCACACGGGCGCTCGCCTTGTTCGGGTCGGCCTCATCGTCCACCCCGAACGCCCCGGGGCCGTC
>NZ_JAGXJM010000664.1:0-235 GCF_019091445.1 Streptomyces sp. GbtcB7 | reverse complement strand
GATGAAGAAGCCAATGTAACCGGCTATAGTTATGATGAACGGGGTAACATTACCCGTGTTACCCAGCCGGACGGCAGCGCCTATACGTTTAATTATGATGAGGAGCAGCGCTTAACATTAGTGAGTGACCCGCAGGGCGCCAGCCGCACTAATATCTATCACAAAAAAGGATCTTCCAAAGGGCTGCTGCCTACCATTACAGAAGCAGACGGCCGCATTTCCATATACCGGTATA
>NZ_JAGXJM010000067.1:0-32568 GCF_019091445.1 Streptomyces sp. GbtcB7 | reverse complement strand
GTGGCCGTCGGCGCTGGTGCGGCGGGTGCGGCCGTCCGGTTGCCCGCCGCCGTTGCCGGCGTTGTTCACCAGGACGTCGAGTCGGTCCACCAATGATCGAATCTCCCCGGCCATGCGGCGGACCTGGTCGAGGTCGGCGAGGTCCGCGGTCACGGTCCGGGGTCTGGATACGCCGCAGGCCGCGAACTGGTCTGCGATGCGGTCGAGTTTGGCCTGGTTGCGGCCGTGCAGGATCAGGTCGACGCCGTCGGCTGCGAGGCGTTCGGCCAGCGCCAGGCCGAGGCCGTCGGTGGCGCCGGTGATGAGGATGGTGCGGGAAAGGGCCATTACTGGTCTCCCAGGTCGATCGCTGTGTTGATCGGGGGTTGTGCGGCCTGCGTGAGGGTGGCCGTGAGGTCCTCGACGAGGTCGTCGCCCATGGGCTGGTGCGTGGCCAGGAGGCGATACCACAAGGTGCCGAACACGATGTCCAGGACGGTGGACGCGGCAGGACGGGGCGGCAGGTCGCCCCGTGTCCGGGCCCGATCGAGGACCACCTGGAGCGCGTCGCGCCGACGCTGCAGAAAGGCACTGCGGAAGAGTTGGCCGAACTCCTCGTTGATCTGGGCCTCCGCCATCAGGACGCGCAGGATGTCGACGACACGCTGCTGGCGGCTGAGGCGGAACGTGTCCCCCAGGAAAGCCCGTACGTCGTCGGTATAGGAGCCGTGGTCGGCGTTCGTGACGTACAGATCGGCTTTCACTGCGAGCGCTTCGAGGAGAACGTGGGCCTTGGAGGGCCCCCAGCGGTAGATCGTCTGTTTGCCGCATCCGGCGCGGTTGGCGATTCCCTCGACCGTCAGGCCCACGTAGCCGACCTCGCCAACCAGTTCGAACGCCGCGACCAGGATCGCCATCCGGCTCTCCTCGCTGCGCTTGCGTCCCGGGCGTGACTCCGAAGGGGGTTGCTTGTCCATGACCATGGAGGCTAGCTTAATTCGAGACGCGGCGGTTCGAAATAAGGAGATGTCATGTCCCAGCGCACTGCCCTCGTGGTCGGGGGAACGTCCGGTATCGGGCTCGCAACGGCCCGCTTACTCCAGGCACGTAGTGCCACGGTGCATATCGCCGGCCGCAGCAAGGAGCGCCTTGACGCCCTTGCCGTCACCGGCGCCGGACTGGTCGGGCACCGGGCCGACGCCGGAAACCCTGACGAGATGAGCGCCCTCGCCGAGGCGACCGGCAGCATCGACTGGCTGGTCCTGGCGGCCGGAGGAAGCGAAGGGCCGGGGCCGTTAGCCGATCTCGACCTGACGATGCTGCGACGAGCGTTCGAGGCCAAGTTCTGGCCGCACGTCACCACGATCCAGGCGGTCCTACCGCACCTCACACCGGACGGGTCGATCACCCTGCTCAGCGCCATCACCGCGCGGACCGGCATGCCAGGAACCGCCGGCATCGCCGCCCTCAACGGCGCCGTAGAGGCCCTGGTCAGGCCGCTGGCCGCGGAACTCGCTCCGATACGGGTGAATGCCGTCTCTCCCGGGCTCGTCGATACGCCCTGGTGGAACGGCCTGCCGGAAGAAGCCAAGCGCGAGTACTTCGCACAAACGGCTACCACTCTGCCGGTCCGCCACATCGCCTCGGCACAGGAGATCGCCGAGGTGGTGGCCTTGGCCGCCACCAATGCCAACCTCACCGGCACCATCATCGAGACCGACGGGGGCGCGCGTCTGGTCTCGCTCGACTGACGCGCTCACCGCGCCGTGGTGTCCTGCCCTGCCGCCTCGCCTCGGCAGGGCAGGACCGACACTCAAAGCCGAACACCGGGGTGGCCCCGGGAGCAGTTCACGCTCGGCGAAGACCTTCTTGGCGACGAGGGGGGCGTTGATGGACCGTGGCATCGCGCAGTAGACGGCCGCGTGCAGCAGCACTTCGGCGATCTCGGAGGCGGCAGGCCGACGTTGAGCGCGGCGTTGATGCGTACTTCGAGCTCGATCTCGCAGCCGCCAAGCGCGGCGAGCCGGGGTGATCAGCGGCCAGTCGCGCAGCAACCACTAGCACCGGCAAGACCGAATGATCAACCCCCGAAGGACTTCGAGGCGAGACCACTTAGAGGGCGGCCAGCCGTGCCGAAGACGTCGCATTGCTGTAGGCCACGACCGCGGCCAAGGCCAGAGCGAGTAGCAGCCCGGAACAGGCGGCACCGGAGGCCGGGCCGAGCGCGGCGAAGATGCCAGCGCCGATCACGGAGCCCAGGCCGATCAACACCGCGTCAGATACGCCGACGCGGCGCTTCATCGCGCCCGCCCCGCCGGGGCTCCCACTTGTTCATCGCCCACAACACGGCCTTCGTCGGCGCCCTCTGCGACGCCGTCGAGGACGCGGGCGCCCGCGCCCAGCCCCTGTACGTCGCCTCCCTGCGTGCCCCCGAGCCCGAGCTGATCGAGGAGCTGCGGGCGGCCGACACGATCGTGACCACGGTGCTCGCGGCGGGCGGCGCGAAGGCCGCCGAGGCGTCCGCCGGCGGTGACGACGAGTCATGGGACGCGGGTGCCCTCACCGGCCTGGACGTCCCGATCCTGCAAGTCCTGTGCCTGACCGGCTCGCGGACCGCCTGGGAGGAGAGCGACGAGGGCGTCTCGCCACTGGACGCGGCGAGTCAGATCGCGGTCCCGGAGTTCGACGGCCGTCTGGTCACCGTGCCGTTCTCCTTCAAGGGGATCGACGAGGACGGACTCCCGGCGTACGTCGCCGATCCCGAGCGGGCGGCCCGGGTCGCCGGAATCGCCGTACGGCACGCGCGCCTGCGCCACATCCCGGCCGCCGAGAAGCCACTCGCCCTCGTGCTCTCCGCGTACCCGACCAAGCACTCCCGGATCGGGAACGCCGTCGGCCTCGACACCCCCGCCAGCGCGGTCGCACTCCTGCGCCGACTCCTCGACGAGGGTTACGACTTCGGTCCCACGGAGGAGATCCCCGGCCTGGTCTCCGGCGACGGCGACGAGCTGATCCGGGCGCTGATCGAGGCGGGCGGCCACGACCAGGACTGGCTCACCGAGGAGCAGTTGGCCCGTAACCCGGTCCGGATCCCGGCGGCCGACTACCAGCGCTGGTACGCGACCCTGCCCGAGGAACTGCGCTCGGCCGTCGAGGAACACCGGGGCCCGGCCCCGGCGAGATGTTCGTCGACCGCAGCCGCAACCCGGAGGGCGACATCGTGCTCGCGGCCCTGCGCCGCGGGAACCTGCTGATCCTCATCCAGCCGCCACGCGGCTTCGGCGAGAACCCGATCGCGATCTACCACGACCCCGACCTGCCGCCCTCGCACCACTACCTCGCGGCCTACCGCTGGATCGCCGCCCCGCACGCGGACGGTGGCTTCGGGGCCGACGCGATGGTCCACCTCGGCAAGCACGGCAACCTGGAATGGCTGCCCGGCAAGAACGCCAGCCTGTCCGCCGCCTGCGGCCCCGATGCCGCGCTCGGCGACCTGCCACTCGTGTACCCGTTCCTGGTCAACGACCCGGGGGAGGGCACCCAGGCCAAGCGCCGCGTCCACGCCACGCTCGTCGACCACCTGGTCCCGCCGATGGCCCGCGCCGACTCGTACGGCGACATGGCGCGCCTAGAGCAACTCCTGGACGAGTACGCCCAGATCGCGTCCATGGACCCGGCGAAACTCCCCGCGATCCGCGCCCAGATCTGGACCCTCATCCAGGCCGCCAAGCTCGACCACGACCTCGGCCTGGCCGATCGCCCCGAAGACGACGGCTTCGACGACTTCCTCCTCCACGTCGACGGGTGGCTGTGCGAGATCAAGGACGCCCAGATCCGCGACGGCCTGCACGTGCTGGGCAACCCGCCGCAGGGCGCCGACCGGGTCAACCTCGTCCTCGCCATCCTCCGCGCCCGCCAGATCTGGGGCGGCGCCACGGCCCTGACCGGCCTGCGCGAAGCACTCGGCCTGGACGAGTCGGCGCCGGGCCGGGCGGCGGCCGATCCCGTCGAGGAGCGGACCCGCGCCCTGGTCCAGGCGATGGACGACGCGGACTGGGACCCGGCCGCCGTCCCGACCGCCCAGGGCGAACAGATGGCCGCCATCCTGGAGTTCGCCGCCCGCGAGGTCGTCCCCCGCCTCGCCGCGGCCATCGCCGAACTCGACCACACCGTCCGCGCCCTGAACGGTGGCTTCGCCCCCGCAGGACCCTCCGGCTCGCCCCTGCGCGGCCTGGTCAACGTCCTGCCGACCGGCCGCAACTTCTACTCGGTCGACCCCAAGGCGGTCCCGTCCCGCCTCGCCTGGGAGACCGGCCAGGCTCTCGCCGACTCCCTCCTGGAGCGTTACCGCACAGACAACGGCGACTGGCCCACCTCCGTCGGGCTCTCCCTGTGGGATACGAGCGCGATGCGCACGGCGGGCGACGACGTGGCCGAGGCCCTTGCCCTGCTCGGCGTCCGCCCCCTCTAGGACGATGCCTCGCGCCGGGTCACCGGCCTGGGGCCCATCCCGTACGAGGAACTGGGCCGCCCCCGCATCGACGTGACGCTGCGTATCTCGGGCTTCTTCCGCGACGCCTTCCCGCACGCGATCGGCCTGCTGGACGACGCCGTACGCCTGGCCGGCTCCCTCGACGAACCGGCCGACGCCAACTTCGTACGCACCCACACCCAGGCAGACCTGGCCGAACACGGTGACGAGCGCCGGGCCACCACCCGGATCTTCGGCTCCCGCCCCGGCACGTACGGCGCGGGCCTGCTCCAGCTCATCGGCTCCCGCGACTGGCGCACGGACGCCGACCTCGCCGAGGTCTACACCGTGTGGGGCGGCTACGCCTACGGCCGCGAACTCGACGGCCGCCCGGCGCGCGACGAGATGGAGACGGCGTACAAGCGCATCGCGGTGGCCGCGAAGAACACCGACACCCGCGAGCACGACATCGCCGACTCGGACGACTACTTCCAGTACCACGGCGGCATGGTGGCGACCGTCAGCGCGCTGCGGGGCACGGCTCCGGAGGCGTACATCGGCGACTCCACCCGCCCCGAGACCGTCCGCACCCGCACTCTGGTCGAGGAGACCTCCCGCGTCTTCCGCGCCCGGGTCGTGAACCCGAAGTGGATCGAGGCGATGCGTCGCCACGGCTACAAGGGTGCCTTCGAGCTCGCCGCCACCGTCGACTACCTCTTTGGCTACGGCGCCACCACGGGCGTGGTCGCCGACTGGACGTACGACAAGCTCACCGAGACGTACGTCCTGGACCCCACCAACCGCGAGTTCCTCCAACAGGCCAACCCGTGGGCCCTGCACGGCATCGCCGAGCGGCTGTTGGAAGCCGTCGCGGGGATGTGGGCGAAGCCGGACCCGACGGTGCTGGACGCGCTGCGGCAGGTGTACCGGAAACGGAGGGGGACCTCGAAGGCGAGGGTTGAGCCTGCCCCGAGCCGAGCCGAGCCGAGCCGACGGGGCGGCTCCTCGGAGATTTATTGCATATCTGATGCAATAGCGACAATCTTGCAGTAAGGCCGGAGCGTGGGCCAGAGTGGTATCGAGGGCGTCACCACACGAGCCGGGTGCGGGGCGCGTCATGCCTGACACCGTCCGAATGAATCCCGGATATTGCCCCGCACCTCCCGGCAGCCTCGGCAAGAACAGTGACCTCGACTCGCCCCGCGCCAAGGTCGGCGACCTCGCCCTATTTCTACGAATCGGTCTCGATCCTCGCCGCCGCTTGGGCGGCGACGGTGGCCGGGCAATCATGAGGCCATGCACCGGCCGCTCCGCCTCCATGCCCCCGAGTGGGTCACGGCCGACGATTCGACCCTGAACGTCGCGCTCGTGTACCCGATGCAGGGGCCTGCCGGGATTTTCGGTCCCGCCTGTGAGGCATGCGCCCGGCTTGCCGCCGAGGAGGTCAACAAGGCGGGCGGGGTGCTGGGCAAGGAACTGCGGCTCCTTGAGGTTGACGGTGGCGGGGATCCACAGGCGGTCGCGCGGGACGTGGAGGCGCTGGTCGCGACCGGAGCGGTGCACGGTGTGACCGGGTGGCACATCTCGTCCGTCCGGCAGGCGGTGGCACCGCGGATCGCGGACCGGGTGCCGTACGTCTACACAGCCCTGTACGAGGGCGGCGAGCGCACCGACGGTGTGTTCATGACGAGCGAGACGCCCGACTGGCAGCTGCTGCCCGCGATGAGGCTGCTCGCCGAGACGCGGGGCGTGCGGCGCTGGTTCGTCGTCGGCAACAACTACGTCTGGCCCCGGCGCACGGCCAGGGCGGCCCGTCGCTACGCCCGCGCGTGCGGGAGCGGCCGGGTCTGCGGCGAGGCGTATCTTCCGCTGGGCTCCGAGGACTTCGGGGGCGTGCTGCGGCGGATCGAGCACGCGGACGCGGACGGCGTACTCATGCTGCTGGTCGGGAGCGACGCGGTCCGCTTCAACCGGGCCTTCGCCGCCTCCGGGCTCGACCAGCGGTGTCTGCGGCTGAGCACGCTGATGGACGAGAACATGCTGATGGCCAGCGGCCCCGAGGCGACCGGCGACCTCTTCAGCACGGCTGGGTTCTTCGCGTCACTGGCCAACCAGGACACCCTCGACTTCCACGGCCAGTACGCCGCCCGGTTCGGAATCGAGGCACCCGCTCCGGGCAGCCTCGGCGAGTCCTGTTACGAAGGCGTGCTGCTGCTGGCGGCGCTGATCGAACGGGCGCGCACCCTGGATGTCTCCGCGATCGGAGCCGCGGCGGACGCGGTCTCGTACGAAGGACCGCGAGGGCTGCTCCATCTGCAGGACCGGCACGTACGCCAGCGCATCTACCTGGCGGAGGCGGACGGGCTCGACTTCAACGTGCTCGCCCAACTGCGCGCTCCCCACGACCTGTTGTGACCCGGCCCCGACCCGTCGCTCCTCTGTCGCCCAGGGCGTCGGCCAGCCGGTCCAGCAGGGTTTCCAGGTGCGCCCCGTCCTCTTCCGTGAGCAGGGGTTCCAACTCCGACCAGTCAGACCGCACTTCACGGACCAGCAGCTGCCATCGCCGCATGCCCCGCGGGGTGAGGTGAGCCAGCACGCGGCGCCGGTCGGCGGGGTCGACACGGCGGAAGACCAGGTTCTGGTCGACGAGTTGGTCGATCAGCTTGGTGAGGCTCGGTGCCGGCAGGAAAGCGCGGTCGGCGAGGGCCGTCATGTTGTGCCCCTGCCCGTCCGAGAGCAGGTCGAGGACCCGCCACGCCTCCACCGAGCAGTCGAACTCGTCGAGTACGGACTGAACTCGGCGTACGGAGAGACGCTCGGCCCTTGTCAACAGGTGGAGCAGTTCCTGGGGCCGCCTCGTCGCCATCGCACTCCTCCGCTCGGACCCTCGACTCCCCGTGACGGGGATGCCGGGAGCCTACCTTCGATCACCTCACCCTTGACAAGGGGAACAAGAAAAACAGATCCTTTCCGCAGGAAGCATTAATAGCCGTTGCTGAGATGCCGTCAAGTGCGCGTCTTCAGCGACGGCTTTCGCTTTTTGATCCGCTATTTCGCTTCCGCTGGAAACTATCCTTCAATTACGCGGAAACGCGGTGGAAACAGTTTCCTCGCAGGCTGTGGACGCACTTCAGCGACCAGCCCGGACGCCACCCCGGAACGGCTGGGGGATCCGTGCGCCAACGCCGCCGTTTCTGAAGCGCGTTCCATCCATTCCCTCCCCAGAGTCTTCCGCTCTCTTCGCATCGCCCTTCGGGGCATGGAGGTTTTGTATGTCCGGGCTCAGCATCAGCAGGCGTGGCCTGTTGGCCGGTATGTCAGCGGTCGGCGCGTCCGCCGCCCTCAGCGCCTGTGGCGCAAAGACCGGAGACAGCTCCTCGACCGACGGGTCCGGCGCCAAGGCGGACACGTCCGGCAGTACGGTCAAGGTCGGTCTGCTCAACTCACTGTCGGGCACCATGGCCATCAGCGAGGTCACGGTCCACAACTCGCTGTTGCTGGCCATCAAGGAGATCAACGCGGCCGGCGGTGTGCTGGGCAAGAAGCTCAAGGCCGTCAGTCAGGACGGTGCCTCCGACTGGCCGACCTTCGCGGAGAAGGCGGAGGCGCTGATCAAGGACGACAAGGTCGCGGCCACCTTCGGCTGTTGGACCTCGGCCAGCCGCAAGGCGGTCAAACCGGTCTTCGAGCGGTACAAGTCGCTGCTCTTCTACCCCGTGCAGTACGAGGGCCTGGAGCAGTCGCCGTACATCTTCTACATCGGCGCGACCACCAACCAGCAGATCATCCCCGCGCTGGACTACCTCAAGAAGCAGGGCCTGACGAAGCTCTACCTGGTCGGCAGCGACTACGTCTTCCCGCGCACCGCCAACAAGGAGATCAGGGCGTACGCGAAGGCCAAGGGCATGACGGTGGTCGGCGAGGACTACGCGCCCCTGGGCTCCACGGAGTTCAGCACCATCGTCAACAAGGTCAAGGACTCCGGCGCGGACGCCGTGTTCAACACCCTCAACGGCGACAGCAACGTGGCCTTCTTCAAGGAGTACAAGTCCTCGGGGATGACCGCGAAAAGCATGCCTGTCCTCTCGGTCTCCATCGCCGAGGAGGAGGTGAAGAGCATCGGCACCCAGTACCTGGAGGGCCAGCTGACCGCGTGGAACTACTACGAGACCACGCCCGGTGCGGCGAACACCAAGTTCGTGAAGGCGTACCAGGCCGAGTACGGCAAGGACAAGCCGACCAGCGACCCGATGGAGGCCGCCTACATCTCGGTCTACCTGTGGAAGGAGATGGTCGAGAAGGCCGGCTCCTTCGACGTCGCCAAGGTCAAGACGGCCTCGGACGGCATCACCCTCGACGCACCCGAGGGCAAGGTCACCGTCGACGGAGCGACCCAGCACGTCTACAAGACGGCCCGGATCGGCAAGGTCGGCGCCGACGGCCTCATCACCGAGGTCTGGAACTCGGGCTCACCGATCAAGCCGGACCCGTACCTGAAGGGCTACTCCTGGGCCTCCGGCCTCTCCTGAGCCCGGCTCCGGCCCTTCCTGCGGCCGACCCCGGCCACTCCTGAGGCCAACCCAGCCCTTCTTGGACGGACCCGGCCTTCCCCAGGCCGGGTCCCGTCCCACGCCCGCACCCCCGTCCCCTCACCGGGAGCCGCTTCATGACGGTCATCCTCAACCAGTCGTTCACCGGCATCAGCATTGGTGCCGTCCTCCTGCTCATCGCGCTCGGCCTGACCCTGACCTTCGGTCAGATGGGCGTCATCAACATGGCGCACGGCGAATTCATCATGGCCGGGGCCTACACCACTTACGTCCTGCAGAAGTCGATCAGCAGCGCCGGTATCTCGCTGCTCGTCGCCCTGCCCGTGGCCTTCCTCGTCGCCGGCGCCATGGGAGCGCTCCTGGAGTGGCTGCTCATCCGGCGCCTGTACACCCGGCCGCTGGACACCCTGCTGGTCACCTGGGGTGTCTCCTTGATGCTCCAGCAGCTCGCCCGTGACATCTTCGGCGCCCCCAACGTGCAGACCCACGCCCCGGACGTCCTCACCAGCAACATCTCGGTGGGCGGCGGCATCACGCTCGCCAACAGCCGGCTGTTCATCCTCGGGCTCGCCCTGCTCAGCGTCCTGGCCCTCACGCTCATCCTGCGGCGCACCCCGCTCGGACGCCGTATCCGGGCCGTCGTGCAGAACCGGGACCTCGCCGAGGTGTCCGGCATCGCCACCGGCCAGGTCGACCGGATGACGTTCTTCATCGGCTCGGGCCTCGCGGGCGTGGCCGGGGTCGCGCTCACGCTGGTCGGCCCGATCGGCCCGACGATGGGCACCAACTACATCGTCGACGCCTTCCTGGTGGTCGTCGTGGGCGGCATCGGGCAGCTGAAGGGCAGCGTGATCACCGCCTTCGCGCTCGGTGTGCTCCAGTCGGTCCTTGAGTACTCGACGACGGTCAGCGTCGCGAAGGTCATCGTGCTCGTGGCTATCGTCGCCTTCCTCCAGTGGCGACCCCAGGGCCTGTACACACTGCGCACCCGGAGCCTGGCGTGACAACAACAACGACCACAGCCGCGGCCGCGGTGCCCCCGGTGACCCTGCTGGAACGCTTCCGCGTGCCCGGCGGCTTCGCCCTCGGCGCGATCGTTCTCCTCGGCATCGCCCCGCTCGCCCTCTCCGACTTCCGCCTCTCCCTCCTCGCCAAGTACCTCTGCTACGCGATCGTGGCCGTCGGCGTCAGCCTCGCCTGGGGCCGCGGCGGGCTCCTCGTGCTCGGCCAGGGCGTCTTCTTCGGTCTCGGCGGCTACGCCATGGCCATGCACCTCAAGCTCGCCGACGCCGCCGCGGCCCCGGGTGGCGGCCCCGGCGCACTGCCCGACTTCATGCAGTTGTACGGCTCCGGGGGCGCCCTTCCCTGGTGGTGGAAGCCCTTCGCCAACCCTGGGTTCGCGCTCGCCGCGACCGTCCTGCTGCCCATGGCCGTCGCCGCGCTGCTCGGCTTCTTCATCTTCCGCCGCCGGGTCAAGGGCGCCTACTTCGCGATCCTCAGCCAGGCCATGGCCGCGGCCCTCTCCATCTGGCTGGTCGGCCAGCAGGCCACCACAGGCGGCACCAACGGACTCACCGACATGCAGGGCTTCTTCGGCTACTCGCTGGACGACCCGGTCAACCAGCGGATGGTGTACTTCATCATCGCCGTCGTCCTGCTGCTCCTGATGGCACTCGCCCGCCAGCTGTTCGTCAGCCGCTACGGCGAACTCCTCATCGCCGTGCGCGACTCCGAGGAGCGGGTCCGCTTCCTCGGCTACGACCCGGCCAACGTCAAGCTCGTGGCGTACGTCGTCGCGGCGGGGATGGCGGGTCTGGCAGGTGCCTTGTTCGTGCCGGCGGTCGGGATCATCTCCCCTGCCCTGATCGGGATCGTGCCGTCCATCGGCTTCGTCATCGGCGCGGCGGTCGGCGGCCGGGCGTCGCTGGTGGGCGCGGTGCTCGGCGCGGTCGCCGTGGCCTGGGCACAGAGCACGCTGTCCGACGAGTTCCCCGCCGCCTGGACCTACTTCCAGGGGCTGCTGTTCATCGTGGCGGTCGGCTTCCTGCCCGGCGGTCTTGCCTCACTGGTGACCGTCGTCCGCAACCGCCGTACCCCTACCACCCGTTCAGGAGAGACAGCATGAGCGGCGAGGGACTGACCATCCGCGATCTGCGCGTCACGTTCGACGGCTTCAAAGCCGTCGACGGCGTGAACCTGGACATCCAGCCCGGGGACCTGCGCTTCCTCATCGGTCCGAACGGCGCCGGAAAGACCACCCTGGTCGACGCGGTCACCGGCCTGGCGAAGGCCACCGGCTCGGTCCGCTTCGGCGACCAGGAACTCATCGGCAAACCCGTGCACCGGATCGCCCGCCTCGGCATCGGCCGTACGTTCCAGACGGCCACGGTCTTCGAGCAGCTGACCGTGCTGCAGAACCTCGACATCGCGGCCGGCGCCGGACGCGGAGTGATGACGATGCTCCGGCGCCGCAAGGGCATACCGGAGCCGGTGACCAAGGCACTGGAGACGACCGGCCTGACGGACCTGCGCGACCGCCCGGCCGGAGTCCTTGCCCACGGCCAGAAGCAGTGGCTGGAGATCGGCATGCTGCTCGTCCAGGACGTACGGCTGCTCCTGC
This sequence comes from Streptomyces sp. GbtcB7, assembly GCF_019091445.1. Classification (NCBI taxonomy): domain Bacteria; kingdom Bacillati; phylum Actinomycetota; class Actinomycetes; order Kitasatosporales; family Streptomycetaceae; genus Streptomyces; species Streptomyces sp. GbtcB7. The sequence continues at coordinate 20,948 of NZ_JAGXJM010000067.1, read as the reverse complement.
TCGACGAGCCGGTCGCCGGAATGAGCCACGAGGAACGTGAGGCCACCGGCGAACTCCTCCAGCGCGTGAGCGAGGACCACACGGTCGTCGTCATCGAACACGACATGGACTTCATGCGCTCCTTCGCCCGCAGCGTCAGCGTCCTGCACGCCGGCAAGGTGCTCAGCGAGGGCACGGTCGCCGAGGTCCAGGCCGACCCCAAGGTCCAGGAGGTCTACCTGGGCCGCGCCTCTGAGCCCGAGCCCGCCCCCGCTTCCGTATCTGTCGCCGAGGAGGCGTGACGCCCATGCTGGAGATCAACACCGTCCAGGCGGGCTACGACCGCACCACCGTGCTGCACGGCGTGACCGTCCAGGTCCCGAAGGACGGCGTCGCGGCCGTCCTGGGCCACAACGGTGCCGGCAAGAGCACGCTCCTGCGCGCCGTCATGGGCCTGCTCAAGCCGAAGAGCGGGACGATCATCCTGGACGGGGAGGACATCACCCGCCTCGCCCCGCACCAGCGGGTGGCCCGCGGCATGGCGTACGTACCGCAGGGCCAGCAGTCCTTCCCGCACCTCACCACCGCCGAGAACCTCCAGCTCGTCGCCGACGGCCGCCCAGACGGCAAGGAGGCCATCGCCGAGGCCCTGGACCTCTTCCCCGCGCTGCGCGAGCTGTCCGGCCGCCGCGCCGGACTGCTCTCCGGCGGCCAGCGTCAGCAACTCGCCATCGCCCGCGCCCTGGTCACCCGCCCGCGCCTGCTCCTGCTCGACGAGCCGACCGAGGGCATTCAGCCGTCCGTAGTCGCCGAGATCGAGGAGACGATCCTGTCCCTCGCCCGGCGCGGCGGCCTGTCGGTCCTCCTCGTCGAACAGCACGTCGGCTTCGCCATGCGCGCCGCTCAGCACTACTACGTGTTGGAAGCGGGCCGGGTGACCTCGTCCGGAGAGGGGGGAACGGGAGCCGAACAGACCGTACGGGCGGCGCTCAGCGTATGAAGCCACGTCACTTTCCCTGACGGGGGCGGTTATGGACCGGGGCCGGGGGATGGCTCACGCGTGGCCTCCCTCGGCGCCGAATCACTGGTCGGCGTCGGGAGTGGTCGGGCTGCAGACCGGATCGCCGCCACGGACTGGGCGTCAGTAGACCGCTTGCCGTATTTCGCCGCCCCGCGCGACGTCTGGGCCCGCGAGGTGCTTGCCCGACGGAGTGGCGGGACTTGAACCACACGCGTGACCGTCACAGTGTCATCGGGGTACCGGTTCGCAGGCTTCAGCCAAGGCCGAACCAGCCCAGGACGGTCTGGACGAGCAGGATGGTGGACATGCCCGCGACGCCGACGACGACGGTGGTGGCGGCGATGCGGTAGCGCGGGGTGTTGGCCGCCTTGCCCAGCAGGGAGCGGCGGTTGGTGAGGACCAGCAGGTAGACCAGCACGATGGGGCTGATCAGGCCCTGGAGGACCTGGGTGCCGATGAGGAGCTGGATGACGTCGACGGGGGTCATGGCGACCGTGGCGCCGAGGACGATCTGCGCGGTGAACAGGCCGAGGAACAGGGGCGCGTCGCGGAAGCTGCGGGAGACGGAGCGTTCCACGCCTGCGGCCTCGCCGATGGCGTAGCTGGCAGACAGCGGCACCACCGCTCCGGCCAGCGCGGAGGCGCCGATCAGGCCGAGTGCGAAGAGGAGTTCGGCGTTCTGTCCGGCCACCGGTTTGAGGGCTTCGGCGGCCTGGGCGGCGGAGTTGAGCGGGCCGGTGCCGCCGATGGCGGCGGCGGTGGCGATGATGATGGTGAGGCTGATGACGCAGGCGAACACGGCGCCGAGGACGGCGTCGGCGCGGATGAGCTTGTAGTCCTCCGGTTTGGCGCCGCGGTCGACGACCCCTGCGGCGGCGTAGAACTGCATGTAGGGGCTGACGGTGGTGCCGATCAGGGCGACCGCCAGCAGGATGAAGTCCTTGCTCGGTTCCATGTGCGGGACGACGAGGTGCTTGCCGACCTCGCCCCAGTGCGGGTGGCCGAGGACCATCGCGATGGGGTAGGCGAAGAAGGCCAGGGACATGATCAGGAAGATGCGTTCGGCCCACCGGTAGGAGCCGAACAGCACCAGCGACCAGAGCAGGATCGCGGCGGGCGGGATGACGGCCCACTTGGGGACGCCGAGGAGTTCGAAGGCGGCGCCGATGCCCGCGAATTCCGAGACGACCAGGCCGGTGTTGGCCAGTAGCAGGCAGAACACCGCCAGTGCGGTGAGCCGCAGGCTGAACTGCTCACGGATCAGCGCGCCGAGCCCCTTGCCGGTGTGCGCGCCCAGGCGTACGGCCATCTCCTGGACCATGACCAGGGCGATGGTGACCAGCACCATGAAGAACAGGGTGCCGTAGGCGAATTGAGACCCGGCGGAGGCGTAGGTGGCGATGCCGGCGGCGTCGTTGCCCGCGTTCGCGGCCACCAGGCCGGGCCCGGCGATCGCGGCGATCATGGTGAGGCGCCCCAGGCCCCGCCGCCGGGCGACAGGGGCGGAGCCGGTCTCGCAGGTCGGCGGGGCCGGGGTGGTGTTGAGTTCGCGGGTCACTGCAGGAACCTCCGGAAGTGCAGGCGTCCGCGCTCGGGGAGCAGGGTGTCCAGGACGTCGTCGGCCAGGATCCGACCCAGCGGACGTTCATGGTCGTCGACGACCAGCAGGGACGAGGCGCGGGAGGCGACCAGTTGCTCGGCTGCCTCGGCCAGACGGGTATCCGGGCGCACAGTGACGGGCGGCCCGAACTGGGCGAGCCAGCCGGTCAGGTCGGCGACGGGCGTGGCGTCCTCGGCGACGGCCAGGTCGAACAGCGCGATGTCGGTGACCAGGCGGCCCTCGTCGTCGACCACGGCGATCGCGTCGATCTCGGTACGGTGCGCGGCCTGCGCGGCCAGTACGGCCCGTACCTCGGCGACACTCTGCTCGCGGCGGGCGGTGACCAGTAGCGTGGTCATGGCGCCGCCGGCGGTGTCCTCGGGGTAGGCCAGCAGGTGGCGCAGGTGTGCGGCCTCGGTGGCGGGCATACGGTCCAGCAGGCGTTCGCGCTCGTCCTCGTGCAGGTCTCGCAGCGCGTCCACGGCCTCGTCCGGTTCCATCTCCTCCACCAGCCGGGCCGCGTGGGCGGGGTCGGCCTCGCGCAGCAGGTTCTCCAGCTCGGCCGGTTCCATCTCCTCCAGCGCATCCGCCGCGGCTGCGGGCTCCAGCATGTGCAGTAGCTGCTGCCGCTCGGTCCGGCCGAGGTCTTCGAGCAGGTCGGCCAGGTCCGCCGGGCGCAGCTGGTGCAGCGCGCCCCGAGAGGCACGCAGCTGGACCTGCGCGGGGCCGTCGGTGGCGTGCTCGGCGAACGGGGCCATGGCCTGCCAGTCCAGCACTCGCTCCGGGGTCGGGCGGGCCTGCCACCGGCGGGGGCCGAGTCGGCGCAGCAGGGTCGGCAGGCTGACGTCCACCCCGACCAGCACGACCCGGTCGGCGAGCGGGGCGAGGTAGAGGTCGGCGGCCCGGGTGACCTGCACTCCGTCGACGTCGACGAGCTGGTGGTCGAGGACGTCGCGGGCGAGTAGTACCTCGCCGGGGCGGCGTTCGTACTCGCGCAGGTCCAGGCGGGCGCTGCGCAGAGCGACCCGTCCGGCGCGGACCTTTTCCACCGTGTCGGCGGCCAGGAAGGCGTGGCGGCGTCCGACCCGGATGACCAGGCCGGTCACCGGCGGGTAGGGCTCGCTGCCGTACAGCCGGGCGACGACGTCGACGACCCGGCCGACCTCCTCCCCGGCCTGGTTGGTGACGGGGCCGCCGATCAGACCGGCGAGCGAGACCAGGGACGCGCGCACCGCCTTGGAGGCGGTCGCGCGCCGCTCCAGATGAACCCGGCGGTTGCGCAGGCGGGCGCTGGTGGACATGAGCAGAGTGTTGGTGGCCAAGGTGAACACCCCCTTGCCCCGACAAGACGGCGGGGCACCGGGCGGCGCCAGACAGCACCGAGTGCCCTGACCAGTAGATCCGCGCAGGCCCACCTCTAGGACGGGTGGGCGTGAGCGGGCGGCCGACGACGGTGCCGGACGGCGGTCAGGGAACCAGTAGCTGCCTCGTGCCGCGGCAGGACGGCGAGGACAACGCGGGAAGGGGCCGACTATGGCCCGGACTACTGTCCATCTCTCGCCTCCTTCCGGCCGGGGACACCGCAGAGGTGTCGCGACGACTCGGCAAGGAGCGACCAGGACGCGATGCTCCTGGTTCACCCCAACTCGTCAGAGCTTTGGCACTCCACGGCGTGATCCCGCCCGATGGGCGGGAAGCCACTTGGCCTCACCCCTTAGGTCGGGGAGAGGTGTCCTGAACCTGGGCGTCTCTCGACGTCGTCGGGTCAGTGGCCTGTGTCCGTGAAGACGCCTCACCGAACGAGGTGCCTCATTCAAACCGCGCACAGCATACGCCCGCTGTGGCTACCGCCACGAACCGCGCCGGTCACCTTCGGTAAGAGGGGCCCGCGTGTCTCAGCGCTGCTGCCGGATGCGCTGGGCGACCGCGCTGCTTTCCGTCTCCCACCACGGACGCACGCGGTCCGCCTTTTCCCCGGCCCCTTCCGCCGCGGGTGCTGCCGGGATCAGCTCCGCCTGCAGACGGCGGTCCAGCGCGACGGTCTCGGCCCGCTCGATGCGCGCCCACTGCGCGAGAATCGCCAGCAGGAAGGGCAGCGCCACCAGCTCCGCGATGCTGATCATCGCGCCGCCGCCGAGCTGCTGGTCACCCTGAACATCCGGTGACCAGGACGGGGCGTGGTGCAGATACCAGGACCCGGCGATCAGCGTGCCGTGGGTCATGACGACGATGCCGGGCACTGCGTCGATGACCCCGTCGAGGAACACCAGCGCCGCCCGCACCGGATGTGTGCACCAGGCGGGCAGGGCTTCCTCACGGGTGAGCACCGGGATGACGAACAGGCAGCCGGCCAGCAGCAGGTGCAGATACATCAGCTCGTGCAGCCAGCCGACGCGGAGAGCGGTCTCGAAGTACGGCGTGAAGTACACCGTCAGCTCGGTCGCCAGCACCAAGGCCGTGCTGACCACCGGGAAGGTGAGCAGGCGCACCAGACGACCGGTCACCACACGCTCCACGCGCCCGGCGTAGCGCTCGGAGAGGGCCCGGAGAGCCAGCCCCAGCGGATCACCGAGCGCCAGGCCCAGCGGCGCGACCAGGTCGAGAAGGATGTTCTGGACCGCCGCCGGCCAGAACAACACGTGGTCGTAGACGGCCAGCGCGGACATCGTGGCCACGACGAGCGTGCCCAGACCCAGCAACGCGAAGGCAGCGACCCGGGCCACGGGCCAGTACTCGCCCCGGCGTCTCAGTCGCAGTACACCCCAGCAGTACAGGGCGCCCAGGAGGGCGACGAACAGCAGTGCGGGCACATCGAGTTGCCATGAGGAGAACAGCCGTCCCATGGTGAGCTCCGGCAGACTCCCCATCGTGATCTCCTTCCACGGCATACCGGACACCCGGCCCGCCGAGGCACCCTACGTCGCATGCTCCCCGAGCCGGTCGCGCCCCGGGGGAGCCGCCGTCGTCATACCAGGCTCACACCAAGCCCTTACCGACGGCTGCGGCGCACCCTCCATCCCCCTACTCCTGCGTGCCGTATGAGCCGGTCGTGGTGGTGCCCTCGCTTCCGCCCCTTCCCCAGAGCCACCGGCTCTGACGCCGGTTTACCCCCTGCTGGCACACTGACCGAACCCGGCGAAGGAGGGTTCCTGCACGTCGATGGTCGGCAACGTGCGCAAAGTCGCTCGCCTGACGCGGCGAAGCCGCCACCGCGTGGACCTCAGCCACCCGGCCCGCTCACCGCTCGGATCCACGGTGGTCAACTGCGAGCCGACCGAGACGGAGTTCGCCGAGGCCGCCGAGCTGTTCGGCCTGCACCCGCTCGCCGTCGAGGACGCCGTACAGGCCCACCAACGACCCAAGCTGGAGAGTTACGGCGACGTCCTGTTCGCCGTCTTGGCCGTGGTTCCCCTCGGCCGCCCCCTGGAGACCCTCTCCACCAAGCCCCTCCGCGCCGTCGACCCCGCGATACGCGCCCACTTCCGCGATGTTGCCGACCATCAAGCCCGCGTCACCGACCAGATCACGGCCTTCGACGCCCTGATCGACTCCATCCTGCAGGCCCACCTCGCCCAAGTGGCCGTCGCCCAGAACGACGACGCCCGCAGGATCACCGCCTGGGCTGCGATCATCGCCGTACCCACCATGGTCACCGGCATGTACGGGATGAACTTGGACCACATGCCCGAACTGCGCTGGCGCTTCGGCTACCCCCTCGCCAGCGGCGTTCTCGCCGTCGCCTGCTTCTTCCTCTACCGCGGCTTCAAGCGCAACGGCTGGTTGTGAGCCAGGCCCCCCGGGGCATCATCGGGCCAGGCCCTTCGCGGTTTTGGTTGGACCCCGCGGGTACTCGGCTGGATCCGCTCGCGATGCCGGTGCCGGCCGCGGCACGCTTCACGGGGGCATACGTCGTGCTCACCGACGACAAGCGCATCTACGACCTGCTGGTCCTCACCAACCAGCTGTGGTCTGTGCGGACGGTCTGGAGGACGCCTGGCGCATCCCGCGCGCGGTGCCCGCGGCCCGCATCGTCTCCGTACGCAGCGTGCAGCCGGCACTGGCCGGATCGGTGGTCGAACGCTGCTCGCCCTCGTCGGGCCGAAGCGCGGCGTCTTCCACGCCCTGACCCCCGTCAACATCGCGAGCTTGCTCGCCCTGCTGTGGGCTGCCACGACCGCACACCGCACCGTCCGGTCAGAGCCGTCGGCAGGCACAAAGCCGGCAAGGTGGCGAGCCGACCGATTGCCCCAAGCGCCCTTGCTCTTGGTCCGGCGCGGTGCGTCGTGAGTCCAGCCTGTGTGTCAATTGCAGCAGTCGCAGCCGGCACGGCAGCCGCACACCTCGTCCACCGCGGCGTCCATGGCCGGGGCCGCCGCTGCGGGCGTCGCACAACAGCCTTTGCCCTGCCAAGCGTCGCGGCCTTCCCTGACGGCGACCGCGGCGATGACGAGGGCGGCGACGGGATCCGCCCAGGACCAGCCCAGAGCGGCGTTGAGGATCAGACCCACCAGGAGCACGGCCGAAAGGTACGTGCACAGCAGGGTCTGCTTGGAGTCTGCGACCGCACTGGCAGAGCCGAGCTCACGGCCCGCGCGCCGCTGTGCGGCGGACAGGAACGGCATGACGACCAACGACAGCGCAGCGAGGACGATGCCGGGGACGGAGCGTTCAGCCTCGCCAGTGCCAGTCAACGCACGGACGGCGTCGGCGGTGATGTAGGCGGCAAGCGCGAAGAACGACAGCGCGATGATCCGCAGGGTGGTCCGCTCACGCGCTTCGCGTACGGCGTGCTCTCGGGCGGAGAACTGCCAGGCGACCGCGGCCGCCGAGGAGACCTCGATGACGGAGTCCAGGCCGAAACCGATCAGGGCGGTGGAGGAGGCGATAGTTCCCGCTGTGAGGGCGAGGATCCCCTCGATGACGTTGTAGGCGATGGTTGCGGCGACCAGCAGACGTATCCGGCGAGTGAGCGCGTCGCGGCGCACCCGCGAGACGCCAGGAGATATCGGGGTCATCAGCAGCAGCCCTTGTCGTCGGCGTCGACGCAACTGCGGTCGGCCTCAACGGCCACCACCGCGGTGCGCAGGTCGTCGAGCGCATGGCCGAGACGTTCGTCGGCCAGTTCGTAGCGGGTACGGCGCCCATCGGGCACGGTGACGACGAGGCCGCAATCCCGCAGGCAGGCGAGGTGGTTGGACAGCCGGGTGCGGGAGATGCCGAGTGCGTCGGCGAGGTCGGCCGGGTAGGCCGAAGCCTCGCGCAGCGCGAGCAGGATGCGGCAGCGGATCGGGTCGGCGAGCGCGCGGCCGAACCGGGCCAGCACCTCGATGTCGGAGGCAACAGTCAGCACACCACGACAGTACAGAGAATCCTGGATTCAGAGAAGTGTGGATTCAGGGAATCCTGAATTCCAAGCTTCCGTAATGATTTTCATTTGGATCACCGCTTCCCCTAGTAATGACAATCGTTTCCATCTAGCCTCGCAAGTGTTCCGCCCCACCGGGCCTGCCTTTGTGTGAGGCCCATCAGTCCGTCAAGGAGAACCCCGTCGTGCGCACTGCCGGCACCTCCATATCCCGCCCTGTCCGCATGGCCGCCGGGGGCTTGGCCGCCGTCGCGGCGCTGGCCGCTGTCAGCGGCTGTTCCACCGCCTCCTCCTCCGACACCGCCACGGCGGCGTCCTCCCAGTCCGGCCAGTCCGGCAAGACCATCACGGTCGTGGCGGCGGAGAACTTCTGGGGCAGCATCGCCGCTCAGCTCGGCGGTGACCACGTGCAGGTGAAGAGCATCATCGACAACCCGAACGCCGATCCGCACGACTACGAGCCGACCGCGGCCGACGGCCGGGCCGTGGCCACCGCCCAGTACACGATCGTCAACGGGATCGGCTACGACGCCTGGGCGGACAAGCTGCTGTCCGCCAACCCCGCCGGCAGCCGCACCGACCTGAAGGTCGGCGACCTGGTGGGCATCAAGCCGGGCGGCAACCCGCACCGCTGGTACTCGCCGGACAACGTCCACCAGGTGATCGAGAAGATCACCGCCGACTATAAGAAGATGGACCCGGCCGACGCCGTCTACTTCGACACGCAGAAGACGACCTTCGAGACCAAGACCCTGGCGCCGTACAACAAGCTGATCGCCGACATCAAGGCCAAGTACGCGGGCACCCCGGTCGGCGCCTCGGAGTCCATCGTGACCCCGCTCGCCGAGGGGCTGGGCCTGAAGATGCTCACGCCCGAGTCCTTCCTGGACGCCATCAGCGAGGGCACCGACCCGACGGCCAAGGACAAGCAGACGATCGACCAGCAGATCAGCGAGAAAAAGATCAAGGTCTACGTCTACAACAGCCAGAACGCCACCCCGGACGTGCAGGCCCAGGTCAAGGCCGCCAAGGCCAAGGGCATCCCGGTCGCCACGGTGACCGAGACCCTCACCCCGGCCGGGGCCTCCTTCCAGGCATGGCAGGTGCGGCAGCTGCAGGGCATCGAGAAGGCCCTGGGGCAGGCGACGGGCAGGTGAGCACCGTGAATCCGGCCACCCGGCTGGGCGACCTGGTACGGCACCGGGTCCCCGCGCAACCGGCCGCGGCACTGCCGCCGCGGTCCCCCGTCGTGTCGTTGCGCGGCGCCGGCGTGCGCGTCGGCGGCCGCACCCTGTGGTCGGGTGTCGATCTGGAGGTCGGCGCCGGGGAGTTCGTGGCTGTCCTCGGCCCGAACGGGGTCGGCAAGTCGACCCTGATCAAAATGCTGCTCGGCATCCTGCCGCCCGCCGCCGGTGAGGTCAGGGTGCTGGGCGAGGCACCCGGCAGGGCGGCCCACCGCGTCGGATACCTGCCGCAGCGCCGCAGTTTCGACGCGAGCCTGCGGATCCGCGGTCTCGACATCGTGTGGCTAGGGCTGGACGGCGACCGCTGGGGCGTGCCGCTGCCGGTGCCCGCCCGGTTCAGCGCCCGGCGCCGGGCGGCCCGGGACCGTATCGCCGAGGTCATCGAGCTGGTCGGGGCGACCGCGTACGCGCATCGGCCGATCGGTGAGTGCTCCGGCGGCGAGCAACAGCGGCTGCTGATCGCCCAGGCACTGGTGCGGGGCCCCGAGTTGTTGCTGCTGGACGAACCGCTGGACAGCCTCGACCTGTCCCATCAGGGCGCGGTCGCCGCACTGATCGGTCGCATCTGCCGGGAGGCGGGCGTCAGCGTCGTCATGGTGGCGCACGACGTCAACCCGATCCTGCCGTGGCTGGACCGGGTGGTGTACATCGCCGAGGGCGGTGCGGTCGCGGGCCGCCCGCAGGACGTGATCACCACGCAGACGCTGTCGCGGCTGTACGGCGTGCCGGTGGAGGTGCTGCGCACCAGTGACGGGCGGCTGGTGGTCGTCGGCCAGCCCGAACCGCCCGCCGTCCACATCGACCGGCACGCCGAGGGAGGCAACCCATGAACTGGGCCGACGTCGGCGGCGGCTGGTCGTGGAACCCGCTGACCGACCTGCAGCAGATCTGGGCGTTCCCCTTCATGGTCAACGCCTTCCGGGCCGGCACGGTCGTGGCCGTACTGGCCGCCACGATGGGCTGGTTCATGGTGCTGCGGCGGCAGAGCTTCGCCGGACACACCCTCGCTGTGGTCAGCTTTCCCGGCGCGGCCTGCGCGACGCTGCTGGGCATCAGCGCGGGCTTCGGCTACTTCGCGTTCTGCGTCGGCGGCGCCCTGGTGATCGCCGCCATCCCGCGCGCCGGACAGGGCGGCAGCGGCCAGGAGTCGGCGCTGACCGGCACCGTCCAGGCGTTCCTGCTGGCTTGCGGATTCCTCTTCGTCGCCCTCTACAAAGGGTTCCTCGGCGGGATCAACTCCCTGCTGTTCGGCAGCTTCCTCGGCATCACCACCACCCAGGTGACCGTGCTGACGGTCGTGGCGGCGGTGGCCCTCGGCACCCTCGCTGCCATCGGACGGCCGCTGCTGTTCGCCTCGGTCGACGAGAACGTCGCCACCGGGCGCGGAGTGCCGGTGCGGACTCTGTCCGTGGTCTTCCTCGTGCTCCTCGGGGCGGCGACCGCGGAAGCCGGACAGATCACCGGCACGCTGCTGGTGTTCGCCCTGCTGGTGATGCCGGCCGCCGCCGCGCAGCAGCTCACGGACCGGCCCACGGCGGGCCTGGCGCTCTCGGTGCTCATCGCGATCGCGGTGACCTGGACCGGGCTGATCGCCGCCTACTACTCGCCGTACCCGATCGGGTTCTACGTGACGACCTTCGCCTTCGCCGTCTACGTCCTGGCCCGCGCCGGCCGCTCCCTGGGCACGGCCGTCGGCAGGTACCAGTTGGCGGGAGGTGCCGCCGCATGAACGCCTTCACACATCCGTACTTCGTCCATGCACTGCTGGCCGGCACCGCGATCGCCCTGGCGGCGGGCCTGGTGGGGTACTTCCTGGTACTCCGGGCCCAGGTCTTCACCGGTGATGCGCTCAGCCATGTGGCGTTCACCGGGGCTCTCGCGGCACTCGCGCTGGGCTACGACCTGAGACTGGGGCTGTTCGCGGCGACCGTGGTCTTCGCGGTGGTGATCGGCGCGCTGGGCCGCCGGGGACGGGCGGACGACGTCGCCATCGGCAGCGTCTTCTCCTGGATCCTGGGTCTGGGCGTCTTCTTCCTCACCCTCTATACGACGTCCCGCAACACCGGCAACGGCACCGCGGGGGTGAACGTGCTCTTCGGGTCGATCTTCGGCCTGTCGGCCGGTCAGGCGCGACTGGCGGCGACCGTCGCGGCCGCCATCTGCCTCGCCATGCTCGCGGTCGCCCGGCCCCTGCTGTTCGCCTCCATCGACGAGGCTGTGGCGGCGGCCCGCCGGGTGCCCGTACGGCTGTTGGGCCTCGCGTTCCTGATCCTGGTCGGCGCCTGCGCGGCCGAGGCTACGCAGGCGGTCGGCTCGCTGCTGCTGCTCGGCCTGCTCGCCGCGCCCGCCGGCGCGGCGCAACGGCTCACCGACCGGCCGTACCACGCCTTGGCCCTGTCCGCGGGACTGGCGGTGGCGGAGATGTGGGCGGGCCTCGCCCTGAGCTACTACGTGCCCCAACTACCTCCCAGCTTCACCATCATGGCCGTCGCCACGGCCGTCTATGCGGCCACGCTCGCCACCGTCCGCCGCCCCCGCCCCCGAGCCGGTCTCGCGGAGGCGTGATGAGCGCACAGACGGACGACCTGGACCTCTTCGGTCGTCGCACCGCCCAACGCACATCCGTCTTAAGGGCGTTGATCGACAACGGCGGCTTCGTCGGTGCCCGGACCCTGTACAACGCACTGGAGGTCCGGGGTTCGGCCGTGGGCCTCAACACCGTCTACCGCACCCTGGCTGCCCTCGTGGAGGCCGGTCGCGCCGACGTCGTACGCGACGGGGACGGCGGGCGCCTCTTCCGCTACCGCCCGTCCGCCGAGCACCAGCACTACCTGCTGTGCCGCGCCTGCGGCCTGAGCGCACCCGTCGACTCCGAGGCCGTCGAAACCTGGGCAGAGCACGTCGCCCGCAGCTCCGGCTTCGCGGAGGTGGAGCACACCGTGGAACTCACCGGCCTCTGTCCGCAGTGCCGCGGTTCATAAGGCTGCCTGCCGGTAACGGGGGACTAGTTGGTAATGGGTTCCATTTTCATATAGCGTCTGTTGCTGCTCCCCGACCCCGTCCAGGAGGACCCCATGGCCGTTCCCAAGCGGAAGATGTCCCGCAGCAACACCCGCCACCGCCGCGCCCAGTGGAAGGCGGCCACGCCGACGCTCGTGCCGATCACCGTCGATGGCGTCCCGTACCTGGTGCCCCAGCGGCTCGTGAAGGCGTACGAGCGCGGGCTGCTGCGCCCCGAGGGCTGACCGTTCATGCCTTACGACCGACTGCCCGTCACGGTCCTGTCCGGATTCCTCGGCGCGGGCAAGACGACCCTCCTCAACCACGTCCTCGGCAACCGCGAGGGGCTGCGCGTCGCCGTCATCGTCAACGACATGAGTGAGGTCAACATCGACGCAGCCCTGGTGCGCGGCGGCGAGGCAGCCCTGTCGCGCACCGAGGAACGCCTGGTGGAGATGACCAACGGCTGCATCTGCTGCACCCTGCGCGACGATCTGCTCGAGGAGATCGACCGGTTGGCCCGCGAGGGGCGCTTCGACTACCTGCTCATCGAGTCGTCCGGCATCTCCGAACCCATGCCGGTGGCCGCGACCTTCGCCTTCGCCCGCGACGACGGCGCCACCCTCGGGGAGATCGCCCGCCTGGACACCATGGTCACGGTCGTCGACGCCGCGAACTTCCTGCCCGAGCTGACGAGCGGCGACGAGCTCGTCGAACGCGGCCTGGACCAGTACGAGGACGACGAACGCACCGTCAGCGACCTGCTGATGGACCAGGTCGAGTTCGCCGACGTCATCGTGCTCAACAAGCTCGACCTCGTCGACGAGGAGTCGGCGGAGCGGCTGCGGGCGACGCTCGCCCGCCTCAATCCGGTTGCTCGTGTCGTCCCAGCCGTACACGGCCGCGTCAAGGCCGGCGACGTACTGGGCACCAGGATGTTCGACCTGGAACGCGCCCAACAGGCCCCTGGCTGGGTGAGGGAGCTCAACGGTGACCACGTCCCCGAGACGGAGGAGTACGGGATCTCCTCGACCGTCTTCCGCACCGAGCTGCCCTTCCATCCCGGCCGGCTGTGGACGTTCGTGACCGAGGAGCTGGACAGCGGCGCGTACGGGCAGATCCTGCGTTCCAAGGGGTTCTTCACGCTGGCCAGCCGCCCGCAGGTGACGGGCCTGTGGTCACAGGCCGGCTCCGTCGCGCGCTTCGAGCCCTCCGCCGCCCGCGACACCGGCATCCTCGACAGCCAGGAACTGGTCTTCATCGGCACGCATCTGCACGCGGACGCACTGCACGCGGCACTGACCGACTGCCTCATGGCCGACGGTGAGAGCCTCCCGCCCGTCGACCCGTTCCCCGCCTGGGACACCTACGGCATCGACGACACCTGCGAGCACGAGCATCCCGACCTTGTAGTGGGGACCTGAAGACCCCGGGCCGGGCGGTGGACGCAGCCACGGCGCCGCCCGGCCCGGCAGCCGCCCGGTCGCCAAGGCCCGGGCGTCAGTTGGAGCGTGCGACGTGCCGCGGAGCAGGCGCCGCACGCAGCCTGTCCGGCAGCGTGCCGTCGTCGGGCATTCCGGTCCGCAGCCAGGCACCGACCGCCTCGGCATCGGCTGCGGTGGCCAGTGGGCCGATCCGTACCACGGCTCCGGTGGGCCGGTGGTCCACAGCACACGGCTGGACGGCCGCGTGCAGTCCGCGCCGTCGGCGGCAGCGCAGGACTATCCCCAGGCATCCGGTGGAGACCATGACTCCATGGGGGCGGCCGCGCACCGCCTGGCGCAGCCCGTCCATCACCTCGTCCGTGACGGCGCGGCAGGAGGCGCAGACGACAAGAGTGAAGAAGGGGCCCTGTCGACCGCGTGCCGCGTTGCTCACGCCCGCACTCCACCCATGCGCCTGCTTGATGTCGATCCTCATGCCCATGCCACTTCTTCCACGCTTTCGCGCAGGGGGCCAAAGCTCCGGCAGGGGCCGTTTAGCCCGATCGGGCGATGCAACTCGCCTCGGGAAGTGGGAAGTTGGCGGACCGTGATTTGACAGCCCGCCGCCACACCCCCAGCCTATGCTCATGACATCCATTTCCAATAGAGGGAGTTAGTCATGCGTGTGGCGTTCGTCGGCAAGGGCGGCAGCGGGAAGACCACCCTGTCCGCACTCTTCTCTCGTCACCTGGCGCACTCCGGCGCGCCGGTCGTCGCCATCGACGGCGACATCAACCAGCACCTGGCGTACGCGCTGGGTCTCGACGAGAACGCATCCTTCGGTGCGCCGCCGCTCAGCGCACGGACCGGTGAGATCAAGGACTACCTGCGGGGCACGAACCCGCGTATCCCGTCCCGCGACGCCATGGTCAAGACGACCCCGCCGGGCCGTGGCTCCCGCCTGCTGCGCCTGCTGGGCGACGACGAGATCCACGCCCACCACGTCCAGAGCGTGCACGGCGTACCACTGATGGTGACCGGCGCCTTCGAGGAGAGCGACCTCGGCGTGGCCTGCTACCACTCCAAACTCGGCGCGGTCGAGCTCTACCTCAACCACCTCGTGGACGAGCCCGCCGAGTACGTCGTCCTCGACATGACGGCCGGCGCCGACGCCTTCGCCTCCGGCCTGTTCACCCGTTTCGACATGACCTTCCTGGTGGTGGAGCCGACCCGGAAGAGCGTCTCTGTCTACCGCCAGTATCGTGAACACGCCGCCGAATTCGGCATCCCCATCGCCGTGGTCGGCAACAAGATCACCGGCGAGGACGACCTCCTCTTCCTCAAAGAGCACGTTGGCGACGACCTCCTCGCGCACTGCGAGCAGTCCCCCTTCGTGCGGGCGCAGGAGCAGGGCCGCGCCCACGGCGAGCTGGAGCCCCACAACGCCCGCACCCTGGACCGGCTGCGTGAGACCGTGGACGCCCGCCCGAAGGACTGGGCCGCCTTCCAGCGACACGCCGTCGAGTTCCACCTGCGCAACGCCACCGCCTGGGCAAACAGCGCCAGCGGCCGGGACCTCGCCACCCAGGTCGACCCCGACTTCCAGCACGGCCCAGCGGCGCTGGCGACCTACGCCTGACCCGCGACACCCGGGATCAGCGGCTCCCGTCCGTCCCGTACGAGAACCAACCAGACGCCTCCGCCGTCCTGGAAGGAACGCGGCCAGCTGCTGCGGGCTCTGTCCAGCGACGCGATTCGCGGCAGCCTGGAAGGGCGCGTGGGCATCACCCTGGCCTTCCAGAACTGCCACCGTGCCGCCGCCTTCCGCCCCGAGGCCCGGGGCTGAGCGACCCACATCCGCTTCACTCGCTGTGCGCCCAGCTCCTCAACCAGTCACCCGAGTTCCGCGACTGCTGACGGCAGAGGAAACTCGCGGGGCGGGTGTCGCCGCTGCACGTGAGCTCGTAGACCCACGGGCCCACGTTCTACGCTGGGTGGAGCCGTCTCGGTGGGATCCCCCGTGCCACCGAGACGGCCTTCGTGCGTCAAGGCCGGGCTCGGCGACCGCCAACCGCAGCGCTGCCTGCTGCGGTCAGTCCTCGGAGAAGATCTCCCGCACTTCACGGATCGCGTAGCAGACGAGCACGTATCCGGCAGCCGGGTCGGCCCATCACCAGCCGAGCGCGGTGTTCAGGACCAAGCCGAGCAGGACGGCTGCGGCGAGCAGGCCGTCGATCAGCGTCCCCCGGCCCTCGGCGGACAGCACGGGGTTGCCGAGCGCGGCCCCGGTGCGGGCCTTGCCGAACGCCAGGGCGAACATCGCGGCAGCGGTGACCGCTGTCCAGCCGATGCCCAGCGGCGAGGTGCGCGCCCCATGACGTTCATCTGAGGCTGCGGGGAAACGAATGAATGCCGCTCCTGACCACGCCGGCCTATTGGCTGCTGCAAAGAGAGACGAGTTTCTGCTCCTCTTCGGTCAGCGTGACCTGATTGTCGCCGTTCTGGCGCCGCGCCTCCTTCTTGCAGGCGGATGCTTGGACCGCCAAGTCATCGACCTTCGACTGTCCTTGTGACTTGCTGTCCTCGGCGATCGTGGCCTGCACCTGCTTCTGCTGGTAGGGCGGCAGGTACTTCAGCTCGATCTCCGGGTGGTCCCTGAGCACCTTCGAAAGGCTGATGCCGAGCACGCTGTCATTGACCCCCTGATAGAGCGCCACGTGATTGCCTTGGGCGCCGACGTAGTACTGGGTCTGTGTCCACTGGTAGCCGCCGAGGAGGCCGCCGACGAAGACCGCGAGGCCGACGCTGAGCAGGATCACTTTCCAGTGGGTCCAACGGATGCGGAGATGTCGACGGGCGGGCGCCGGGGCCAAAGCGGCGGTGTCCGGCGGCTTCGCGGGCGGAAGCGGCATCTGCGGCGGGCCCGTCTGCGGGGCGGCCGCCGTCGCAGGCGGGCCGAACGCCACCGGTGGTCTGGGCGGATGGGCCGTCGGTGGTGCGCTAATGCTCATGGTGGCTACATCCCCAGAGCCGACCCACGGAGGTTGCTGGGGTGAGCGCACCGGGGCGGTATGGGGGAGGAAGAAGAAGTCGTCCGTGGGAATATCGGTGACGATGCGCAGTATCTGCGGATCACCCTTCTTCTTGTAGGCGCGGTGCAACTCCGTGACGCGGTCCTGCACGGTTTCCTTGAACGCGCCGAGCGACAGCGGCTCGCCCTTGGGATGGGACAGCACCACGTCGGCGATCGACCGTGAGAAGATGCTGAACGACTCACCCGACCGCGTCCCGTGGAAACGTCCGTCTTGAACCACCTCATGAGGGCGGACGAAGAGGGACAGCTGGGCGGGAGAGCAGCCGTAGACATAGGCCACCTTCCGGCGCAGGGCCGCACTGATCTGCTGCTGGCCCCATTCCCTGACCCCCGCCACGCTCATCGAATCCTGCTCGATGCCCTCCCGGCAGGCGTCGATCAGGAACACGACGTGGTCGGCCGGAGTCTCGTCCAGATGCTGACGCCAGTCGATGGGGACACACCCCGATTCGAACGGGTGGACGTCCTCGTCGATGTCCTCAGGTACCAGGTAGTCGCGACCCCGGGCATGAACCCCGTGACCGCTCAGCACAATGAACGCTGTGTCTCCGCGCCGGGCACGCCGCAGGAAGCCGATGACCCGGGCGTTGATGTAGTTCGCGGAGATCTGCTTGCCGCCGGAGCGCCGGGCAAGGACCTGTACATCGTTGAAGCCATGATTGGTAAGGATCGCGCCCAGTCGCGTCAGGTCGCCGGCAATGAACGGCAGAGGCTGGATGCCGCGCATCTCGTAGTCGCTTGCGCCGATCAGCAGCGCACGGTGCAGTCCCATGACACGTTTTCGCTCACTGCCGGAACACCAAGACGATGCCGCGGCTGCTCTGCATTTGCGCGGTACCAACGAACTGCACCCCGCCGCCTGCAGTCACCTGGAACGACAACTGCGCCTCACGCAGCGGCAAAGCCCCGCCACGCGCCGCGACATCGGCGAAAACCTGCTGCAGGGCGTCGACGGCATCGGCGAGGTTCTTGCGCAGCACTCCAAGCGGTACACCGCGCAGCACCGCTTCCTGACGGTTGCCGAAGAGCCCCATCGAGTCCCCGTACTCCTCGGCGTCTTCGTCGAAAGACACCCAGAAGGGAAGAGTCGGCTCACCAGCCGCTGCCTCGGTCGTCTCCACGTGAAACCCCCATCCCCCGATGCGACGAGGCAACTCTATTGCAGAAGGGACGAATTGGCGCTCCTTTCACGCAGATGCTCCGCCCCACGTACCGGAGCTGAGCTACGACGCGTTGGAAGGTGGATCCGCCGCGCGAGGGTTCCGTTCCTTTCACCGAGCTGGGCGGACGGCGACTGCGGGTTCGGAGCGCCTCTCAAAGATGCTCAGGGGCCAAACAGGCCACACGTGAGGGGTCACCCGATTGCCCGCCAACACCACGGTCGTGGCAACCAGTTCGTCAGGAAGTCCACCCGGACAAGGGAGCTACGGCTTGTCTCGTTGCTCCCGCCGCTTGCGGTAGTACTCGTCTCGTTCGGCTTCCTCCTGCTTGGCGTACTGCCCATTCCAGAGGCTGGCGAGTTCGGCGAGGGCGCTGCTGACGCGGCCGAGTTCCCAGAGCAGGTAGAGGCTGGCGCCGGCGAAGGGAATCCATTCGCCCCATTGGAGGAAGCGCCGGGACTCGCTGCAGACCGATCCGGCCTCGCTGCCGCCGACCGACATGATGACCAGAACTTCTCGCCTCCGCCGGGCGCACTTCTTCACTCACGAAGTCTCTAGAACGTCCCCTTATGCGCCGCCGGGGCCGCTCGGCAGGACCCGGTCGAGCTGGCTGCGTGAGGTGATGCCGAGCTTGGTGAAGACCTTGCGCAAGTGGTACTGGACGGTGCGTGCGCTGATGAACAGGCGGGTGCCGATCTCCGGGTTCGACAGGCCATCGCGGGCCATCCGGGCGATCTGGCCTTCCTGGGCGGTCAGTTCCTCGTGCGGGGCCGGGGCGGTGCGCTTGTGGGCGGTTCCGCCGGCGGCCCGCAGTTCGCGGCCGGCACGCTCGGCGAACGCTGTCATGCCCATCGTCTCCAGCATGCCGTGTGCCGTGCGCAGTTGTTCGCGTGCGTCGTTGCGGCGGCGTTCCCGGCGCAGCCATTCCCCGTACAGCAGATGCGCGCGGGCGAGATCGACCCGGAGTCGGGTCCTGGTGAAGTGGGTGATCGCCTCGCGGTACAGGCGCTCGGCTGCGTCGCCCTCGCTCAGCAGTGCGCGCGACCGGGCCTGGGCCCCCAGGACCCAGTCGGTGCCGCTGGCATCGGCCACCTCGGAGAGCCAGCGACAGGCGTCGGCCGCGGCCTCGGGCGTCCCGCAGCGTGCGGCGGCCTCGACCAGCTCGACCAAGGGCCAGCACATCCCGGCAGGATCGTTGCCGTAGGCGGTGGCACGCAGGCCCGCGGCCATGGCCCTGTCGTAGTGGCCGAGCCCGTTGTTGAGGGCGGCGTTCGCCCATTCGGCGTAGGTGATGCCGATTCCCTCGCCGCGCGTGGTCACGTCCTCCAGGGTGGCGTCGATCACGGCACAGGCCCCGGTCTCGTCACCGCGGAGTGCGGCCAGACCCATGGCGCTGTAGGACGCCAGGCCGCTCCCGGTCGCCTCCTTGACCGCCTGCAGTTCGTCGGACAGCGACGCCGCGCCGGGCAGATCACCGGCGAACAGCAGCACGTAGGCACGTGCGGTGAGGGCCAGCGGCAGCTCACTGAGCGTGCCGGTCTCCCGCGCCAGTCGGAGGTACCGGGCCGAGAGCGTCTCCCAACGGTCGTCGTCCCAGAGCCGGATGGCCGTGATGCACGCCAGATACATGCGTCGCAGTTCCTCCTCGGCGGACATGCCGGCTCCGAAGTCGGCCAGGGCCCTGCGCAGGAGCGGGACTCCTGCCGCATACCCGACATGAAGGGTCGCTGCCGTGCCGTCGAGAAGGAGATCGGGAGCGCGCGGGGCGTGCCGCGGCGGAGGGGCCGCGCCCGCCGCCCGTGCCACCTCCAGCACGTCACCGCCGGGACCGGCCAGGCGTCCGGCGAAGATCGCGCCGAGCAGCGCGTCCAGGTAGGCCGCGCGGGAGAGATCCGCGTCGATGGGCCGAAGCCGCTCGGCCGCCTTCAGCAGCAGCGCGGGGGCATCACCACCACGGCTGGTGTTGAACGCGAGCTGGGCCCGCATCATGTCGACACTTGCCTGCTGGAAGTCGCTGAGCTGCCCGGATTCGGCCATGGCCAGCAGCTCCCACGCCACGTCGAAAGCACCTGCCTGGATCGTGGCCCGCGCGGCGTCCAGGGCCCGGCCGGTCCGCCCTGCCGGGTCGAGTGTGAGCAGTGCCGCCTGCTTCAGGAACGCGGCTGCCGCGGCCGTGCCGCCGCGTGCCCGGGCCCGCCCGGCCGAGTGTTCGAGTTCGGCGGCGACGTCCTCGTCCGGTCCCGGGGCGGCCTGCGCGCGGTGCCAGGCACGCCGGTCGGGATCGAGCCGCGGATCGGTGGCCTCGGCCAGGGCGCGGTGCGCTGCCTGTCTGTCCTGGGCCGACGCCGAGCGGTAGGCCGCCGAGCGGGCCAGCGGATGGCGGAACCGTACCCGGGTGCCGAACTCGACCAGGCCGGCCTCGGTGGCGGGTGCCGCAGCGTCGGTGCGGGTCCCGAGCAGGCGGGCTGCCCGCCACACCAGGGCCGGGTCGCCGGAAGGGTCGGCCGCCGCGATCAGCAGCAGCCTCCGGGACCGTTGCGGAAGGGCGCCGACCCGCCGTAGGAAATTCTCCTCGATGCTGCCCGAGAGTGGCATCAGCCCGGGGAGCCCGAATCCGCCGGCCAGCTCCGCGGGCGCCAGTCCCCGCGTCAGCTCCAGCAGGGCCAGCGGGTTGCCCCGTGCCTCGAACACGATCTGGTCGCGTACCCGGGCGTCGATCGGCCCGGTCGGTACCGCGTCCAGCAGCGCCCGCGCGTCGGCCTCCCGTAGCCCTTCGACCACCAGTTCCGGCACTCCGCCCAGGTCGCCGTTCACGGAACGGGCCGCGAAGACCAGGCCCATCGACTCCGCCCCCAGGCGGCGCGCGACGAAGGCGAGGACCTGTGCCGAGGCGCGGTCGAGCCACTGCTCGTCGTCGATCAGGCAGATCAGCGGCCGCTCCTCCGCGACCTCGGACAACAAGCCGAGCACGGCCAGACCGACCAGGTACCGGTCCGGCGCCTGCCCCTCGCTCATGCCGAAGGCGGTGCGGAGCGCGTCACGCTGCGGCCCCGGCAGATGC
>NZ_JAGXJM010000663.1:0-235 GCF_019091445.1 Streptomyces sp. GbtcB7 | reverse complement strand
CACCGTCGTCAGGCTCGTCCGCGACTACCGCTCCTCACCCCAGGGGGTGCACCTCGCCAAGGGCCTGCTCTCGCAGGCCCGCGGCGGGGCGGCCGCCCACCGCCTGGAACTGTTCTCCCAGCGGGCCCCGGCCCCCGGGCCCGTCTCCGCCGAAACCAGGGAGGACCCCGCCGGGGCGGGGGGCGCCCCCCGCCCCTGCCGCCCCCCCATCCCCCCCGGCCCCCCCGCGGGCGGG
>NZ_JAGXJM010000662.1:0-235 GCF_019091445.1 Streptomyces sp. GbtcB7 | reverse complement strand
GCGGGCGCGGGTGCGGAGCCGGGGGTAGCCCTCCACCGGCGGGACGCCGGGGTGGATCGCGTACGCGCTGGGATCGGGCAAGGCGGTTCCCCTTCCGGCTCGGTTACGACTCGGTGTGACGCGGGGCGTAGTGGCCCAGGACCATGTCTACCCCGCCCGTGATCAGGCGGTCGGTGAGACCGTCGTTGATGTCGGTGCCGTAGGCACTGAAGACCAGGTACGGGAAGACCAGCAG
>NZ_JAGXJM010000661.1:0-235 GCF_019091445.1 Streptomyces sp. GbtcB7 | reverse complement strand
CTCGGGCGTGACCCGGCAGCAGTTGCTCCTGCTCCATGCGGCCCGGGTGACCACCGCGAATTCCACCCGCAAGGAGCCGGGGCCCGACCTGGACACGGTCCGGGACCTCACTGGCGCCGTCACCGCCGGCACGCTCACCTGGATCGCGCCCGACGACGGCAGCTGGGTGATCGCGTCCTACTGGGTACGTGGTTCCGGGCAGAGTCCGGAGGGCGGCCCGCACACCGCCCCGGCC
>NZ_JAGXJM010000660.1:0-235 GCF_019091445.1 Streptomyces sp. GbtcB7 | reverse complement strand
AAACTCCGGATGCCAGTAGAAAACCGATTTCCCTCACCATACACACCTCGGCTACTGTTGCCAACCAACCGGTTCCGTCCACGCGACGAAGGCCCGGGAAGGACTCCAAGGAAGGGGCCGAAGAACAGTGAAGATCGTCATCACGGACTGCGATCACGACGACATCGCACAGGAGCGTGAGGTGGCTGCGCGGCACGGCGTCGACCTCGACCTGGCACAGTGCCGGTCGGAAGAC
>NZ_JAGXJM010000659.1:0-235 GCF_019091445.1 Streptomyces sp. GbtcB7 | reverse complement strand
GCGTCCCTGGCCGGGCATTCCTGGCCGGGCATTCCTGGCGGGGCGTCCTGGGCTTGCGCCTCGAGATCAGCCGCAGTTTCGGGCCGACGACACCGGACTGTCCACCTCGGAGGAACCGCGCGTGGGGTGTGCGGAACTACGCCCCGCCTGCCGGCCCACGAGTGAGGAGAATGCCGTTGGCGTCACTGTAGAGGTGGCAGCCGGGCGTGGAGGTCACCTCGCCGGACGAGATTTC
>NZ_JAGXJM010000658.1:0-235 GCF_019091445.1 Streptomyces sp. GbtcB7 | reverse complement strand
GTCCACCCCCCCCGGGTCGACGGGACGATGACCCCGCAGCCCGCTCCCCGGACGCCCCCACGCCTCGACGTGGTCCGTCACATGGCCGTCCCGCCCGCGCGCACCCCCCCCCACGTCCAGCAGACGCAGTACCAGCACGGGCACCCCGAGCAGTCCCCCCCACCCCCCGACGACCGGCCCCACTTCGGACCACCAGGGAACGTCCCCGGCGAACGGCCCTGCGCTCCCGAGGAAC
>NZ_JAGXJM010000657.1:0-235 GCF_019091445.1 Streptomyces sp. GbtcB7 | reverse complement strand
ACATCATCTGCGCGCTGGCCCGTCTGGACGGCCAGGTGGTGGGCATCGTCGCCACCCAGCCGCAGTCCCTCGCGGGCGTGCTGGGCATCGAGGCCCCCGAAAAAGCTGCGCGCTTTGTCCAGATGTGTGACGCTTTTAATATTCCGAACGCCACCCTCCTGGACGTTCCCGGATTCCTGCCCGGGGTTGACCAGGAGCCCGGCGGGATCATCCGGCACGGCGCCAAGCTGTTGTA
>NZ_JAGXJM010000656.1:0-235 GCF_019091445.1 Streptomyces sp. GbtcB7 | reverse complement strand
TCCCGCTTCACCCGGACGTCGAGACCGTCCTGCAGGTGCCCGTGGTCGAGCCAGACGCGCCCGGCGCGCAGGCCCGCCATCACGCCGCGGTAGCCGTAACGGGTCACGCCCACGTGGGGGCGGCTGAACTGGCCGGGCCAGAAGTCGCCGCCCGGCTGATGGGAGGCGGTGTTGACCGGGTCGGGGATGTGCCCGGCGTGGGCGTGGTTCTGCCCGGGTGCCCAGTCGCCGGTCT
>NZ_JAGXJM010000655.1:0-235 GCF_019091445.1 Streptomyces sp. GbtcB7 | reverse complement strand
CACTCCCCCCCGACCCCCACCGCGGCCCCGCCTTCTCCTCGTACGCGCCCGACGAGGTCGGCTGGCTGCGGCAGGTCCTCTCGGCCGTGCCGCTGGAGGCGCCGACCGAGGAGCGCGAGGAGGCGATCCAGGGCGGCGGCGCCCACTACGCGGAGTCGCTGCCGGTCGAGTACCTGCCGAGCCCCCAGTACCAGGGGCTGTTCCAGGCGGCCCGCGCCCCCTCGGCCGCCCGCAT
>NZ_JAGXJM010000654.1:0-235 GCF_019091445.1 Streptomyces sp. GbtcB7 | reverse complement strand
AGCCCCGAGCGATGCTGAGCGCCCCCCGGAACCCGCGTGGCCGTGCCGATGACACCGCCATTCAGTGCCCCGGCCCCGGGATCGTCATCACCAGATATGTCTTCCCCCTCTTTGGCGGACCACCGCCCCGGCACGGTCCACACAGAAAGGACCAGTGCCGGACACCACAACCGGCCCCCGAGCCAGACGGGCCGCCGTCCGCTCCGGGGAGGGCCCCTGCGGGAGCGCCACCCCC